>NZ_LABY01000063.1 GCF_001043975.1 Methylobacterium variabile | reverse complement strand
ACCTTCAGGCCCTTGTCACCTCCCTCATTCACCCGATTGCCCTGGGTAGGCCGACGGCTTGACTGTTCCGAGGCGAGGCCGTCCAACCAGGCTCCGAGACATTCCGGAGACCCCGATGAGCCAAGCCGTGTTCAGCCTCGCCCGCATCCTCGTCGTGGTGCTGTTCTGCGTGTCCGGGTTCCAGAAGCTGATGAACCCGGCCGGCGTCGCGACCCTGGTGGCGGGCAAGGGACTGCCCTACCCGCAGGTGCTGGCCTACCTCACCATCGCGGCGGAGCTCGGCCTCGGGCTCCTCATCGCGCTCGGCTTCTACGCCCGGACCGCCTCCGTGCTGCTCGCCGGCTTCACGATCGCGACGATCGTGGTCTTCCATAACTTCTGGTCGATGTCCGGCGAGGCCGCCCGCCTGAACCAGATCCAGGCCCTCAAGAACCTCTCGATCGTCGGCGGCCTCCTGATGATCGCCGCCGCCGGCCCCGGCCGCTTCGCCCTCAACCGGCGCTGAGCGCCCCGGGCAGACGTGTGTGGGCAGAGGGGCGTCGGCGAACCGACGCTGCCGTCCGCTCCGCGTCACGGCGATTCACAGGTTTTCGTCGCGCAAGCCGGCGACCGCGTCCGCGAAACCTGTCTAGATTTTCCATCCTGCCGGCCGCCGGAACGGCGCCGGGTCCGGCACGTTGACCGGCCCTGAAGGAGCGCATCGGCGACGCGAGAGGAGCAGGCGAGAGCATGGCCGCGGAGACATCATCGCCGGACCGGGCTGACGCAGCGTTCCGCAGCTTTGCCGAGGGCGCCGGGCTGATGATCTGGCGTGCCGACCCCGAGGCCCGCTTCATCTACGTCAACCCGGCTTGGACGGAGTTCCGGGGCCGCGACGCGGCGCAGGAACTCGGCCACGGCTGGAAGGAAGGGCTGCACCCGGCGGACAGGGACGATCACGAGGCCGCCCTGGCGGCGGCCTATGCGGGGCGCCGTCCGCACACCGCCGAGTATCGCCTGCGCCGCCACGACGGCGCCTTCCGGTGGATCCACGGCCATGCCTATCCGGTCCACGACGGCGGGACCTTCTCGGGCTTCGCCGGATCCTGCTTCGACATCACCGAGCGCAAGGAGGCCGAGGAGCAGGCCGCCCGGGCGCTGACCGAGCAGGAGGCGCTGCTCGCCGAGGTCTACCACCGGGTGCGCAACAACCTGCAGGTGACGGTCAGCCTGATCGGGCTCTACGGCCGGGCCGCAGCCGCGGCCTGCCGCCCGGCCTTCGACGCCCTCGGGCAGCGGGTCCGGGCGATCGCCCTGGTGCAGCAGCACCTGCACGAGGCGCCGCAGATCGCCAGCGTCGACCTCGTCGACTACCTGACGCGCCTGGCCGAAGGCCTGGGCCAGTTGCGCCGTGCCGGGCGGATCACCGTCAGCGTGGAGGCCGGGCGCACGGCGCTCCTGCAGCCGCGCACCGTCAACGCCCTCGGCATGATCCTGGCCGAGATCGTCGCCGAGTGCCTCGACGGCACCGGCGAGACCGTGGCCTGCGTCACGCGGGTCGCGGTGCCGGCCGGCGCCCCCGGCGAGCCGGTGCGGGTGCGCATCGTCTCCGGTGGCGTCACCGGGGAGATGCCAGCCGGCGTGCCCAGGCTCGGCCCGCGCCTCATCGCCGCCTATGCGGGCCAGGCCGAGATCGCGGTCTCCGGCACCGGCATGCCGGACTCACCCCTCGAGCTGACGCTGCCGGCCTGACGCGCCGGCGGTGGCGGGCGACGCCTCGCCCACCTATATCCCGTGTCTCCCGCCGCCACGGCCACACGCCTCAGGTCCCATGCTGCCGCCCATCGACGAGATCGTCTCCAACTTCGAGTTCCTGGACGAGTGGGACGACCGCCACCAGTACCTGATGGAGCTCGGCCGCAAGCTGCCCCCTCTGCCCGAGGAGGCCCACAGCGAGGCCAACCGCGTGCGCGGCTGCGTCAGCCAGGTCTGGCTCGAGACGCAGGTCGACCGCTCCGGCCCCGAGCCGCGGCTGCGTTTCCGAGGCGACAGCGACGCTCACATCACCAAGGGCGTGGTGGCGGTGCTGATCGCCTTCTTCGACGGCCGCACCGCCGCGGACGCCGCCCGGGCCGACGCCCTCGGGCTGTTCCAGAAGCTCGGCCTGTCCGAGCACCTCACCGCGCAGCGCTCGAACGGCGCCCGCGCCATGATGGACCGCATCCGGGCCGACGCCGAGGGCGTCGCGGCCGCCGCGGCGTAAGGCGCTCGGCCTCGCGGCGTCGATCGCCGCCCTTGCGGCGGCTGCTCCGGGACGGCACATCCCCTGGGATGTCTTCCCGGGGAGCCGCATGACCCTTCGCCTGAGCCCGCCCGCCGCCGCGCCGTCGGCGCCAGCCCGGCCCGTCACCGTCACGGTCCACGGCCGCACGGTGACCGACCCCTACGCCTGGCTCAAGGCGCCGAACTGGAAGGACGTGCTGAAGGACCCGGCCGTCCTGCCGGACGAGATCCGCGCCTACCTCGAGGCCGAGAACGCCTACGCGGAGGCGGCGCTCGCCGGCACCGCCTCCTTGCGCGAGACCCTGGTGGCCGAGATGCGCGGGCGCATCCGCGAGGATGACGGCAGCGTGCCGGACGTCGACGGGCCCTTCGCCTACTACACCCGCTACCGCGAAGGCGGGCAGCACCCCCTGGTCTGCCGCCGCCCGGTCGCCTCGGTCGCGCCCGGCCTCGTCGGCGACCTCGCCGGCCCGGGCGAGGAGATCCTGATCGACGGCGACCGGGAAGGCGAGGGGCACGCCTTCTTCAGCCTGGAGGATGCCAGCCACTCCGACGACCACGCGCTGGTGGCCTGGAGCGCCGACACCAAGGGCTCCGAGCTCTACACCATCCGGGTGCGTGACCTTGCGACGGGGCAGGACCGCGAGGACACGGTGGTGGCCACCACCGGCGACGTGGTGTGGAGCGCCGACGGCCGCGCCTTCTGGTACGTCGCGGTCGACGCCAACCACCGCCCCGCCACCGTGATGCTGCACCGCCTCGGCAGCCCGCAGAGCGAGGACGAGACGGTCTACGAGGAGGCCGATCCGGGCTTCTTCGTCGGCATCGGCGAGACTCAATCGGGCGCCTACCTGGTGGTGACGGCGAACGACCACGAGACCTCCGAGGTCCATCTCGCCGAGCGCGCGACGCCCTTCGCGCCCCTGCGCGTCGTGGCGCCGCGGGAGCACAAGCTGATCTACTCGGTCGAGCACCGGGGCGACGAGCTGTTCGTGCTCACCAACGCCGACGGCGCCGAGGACTTCAAGATCGCGGTGGCGCCGCTTGCGGACCCAGCCCGGGCGAACTGGCGCGACCTGATCCCGCACCGGGCCGGCGTGATGATCCGCTTCCAGCACGTCCTGGCCCGCCACCTGGTGCGGCTGGAGCTGGAGAACGCCCGCCCGCGACTGATCGTGCGCGAGGCCGAGAGCGGCGCCGAGCACACCGTCGCCTTCGCGGAGGAGGCCTACTCGCTGAGCCTGTCGCCCGGCCACGCCTTCGACACCGACCTGATCCGCTTCACCTACTCGTCGATGACGACGCCGGCGGAGACCTACGACTACGACGCGACGACCCGGGAGCGCACCTTGCGCAAGCGCCAGGACGTGCCGAGCGGCCACGACCCGGCGGCCTACGTCACCCGGCGCCTGTTCGCGACCGCGCCGGACGGGGAGCAGGTGCCGATCTCCCTGCTGCACCGGCGCGACACGGCCCTCGACGGCACCGCGCCGCTCCTCCTCTACGGCTACGGCTCCTACGGCTCGCTGATGTCGGCGGCCTTCCGCACCAACCCGCTCTCGCTCGTCGATCGCGGCTTCGTCTACGCCATCGCCCATGTCCGCGGCGGCACCGAGAAGGGCTGGCGCTGGTACCTCGACGGCAAGCGCGAGAAGAAGCCGAACACCTTCTCGGATTTCGTCGCCTGCGCCCGCGCCCTGATCGCGGCGCGCTACACCGGCGCGGGCCGCATCGTCGGCCACGGCGGCAGCGCCGGCGGCATGCTGATGGGAGCGGTGGCGAACCTCGCGCCGGAGCTCTTCGCCGGCATCGTCGCCGACGTGCCGTTCGTTGACGTGCTCAACACCATGCTGGACGGGGAACTGCCGCTGACCCCGCCGGAATGGCCCGAATGGGGCAACCCGGGCGCCGACCTCCAGGCCTTCGAGACCATCCTGTCCTACTCGCCCTACGACAACGTCGTGCCGAAGGCCTACCCTGCGATCCTGGCGCTCGGCGGCCTCACCGATCCGCGGGTGACCTACTGGGAGCCGGCGAAGTGGGTCGCGCGCCTGCGCGCCACCATGACGGGCGGAGGCCCGGTGCTGCTGCGCACCAACATGGAGGCCGGCCACGGCGGCGCCGCCGGCCGCTTCGACCGCCTGGAGGAGGTGGCGCTGATCTACGCCTTCGCGCTGGCGGCGGTGGGGGCAGAGGCGGCGTAAAGCCCCTTCGTCGTGACGCACGCCCGAGCCCTCCCTCTTCCTGCGGGGGAGGGCTCGGGCGGTGCTGTCACACCGGTCGCACCGACCCGTCGCCCGGCGCCGCGCTGCCCGCCGAGCCGACGTGCCGGCTGCGCAGCCGGAAGGCCAGGATCAGCATGAACACCCCGAAGGCGATGGCGTAGCCGCCCATCCAGTAGGTCAGGACCAGCAGCGACAGGATCGGGCTGATGACCAGCGCGATCGCGAACAGCACCGACAGCACTCCGCCGAGCACCAGCCACCAGCGGCCGTGGTCGAGGTGGAGCCGGAAGGCGGCGGCGATCATCAGGCCGCCGGTCACCAGCGCCCAAGCGGCGATGAGGTAGATGAACGCCAGGAGCGTGCTGCCGGGCATCAGGAAGGCGAGGACGCCGACCAGGATGTTGAGGAGGCCCGCGGCCAGCAGGTAGCCCCAGCGCTCATGCCGCTCCGCCGCCCGCACCGCGGCGACGATCTCGGTGATGCCGTCGACCAGCATGTAGGCCGAGAAGAAGATCACCAGCGTAAGCAGGGTCGCCCCCGGCGCGACCAGCGCCACGATGCCGAACAGGATCGCGAAGACACCCCGCAGGGCGACCAGCCACCAGTTGCGGGCGAGCACGGCGCTCATCGCGCTGAGACGAGCGTGAGGATCGGGAGCGGCGCCGGACGGCGGCGGGCTGCCCGGCGGGGCATTCGGGGTCGACGGTCCAGTGCTCATGCAAGCATCCTCCAGGACGACACGCGCCGGAGCGCCGCGGCAAGGCCCTGCTTTTCCGTCATGAACGTTCGCGGAGCGTGGCTGTTCCATTGACCTTCGGTCGCGCCCGGCGTGCGAACGATCTGCGCCTCGATTTCATCCCGGAGCCGGGGCGGCTTTTTCGCCGCGCCGCGGAACTGACGCTCATGCCCCAGCGTCTTCCAGGCCGAGGCGGGCGCCTTGCGGGTCCGGTCGGGATTCGGACCGTCGCGTGGAATTCACGACATGTTGGACGATCAGTCGCGGGTGGAGGCCCCTACGGGGCGGAACGCGCCGGCGCCCGGCGTGGCGCGGGACGGCGAGGCGGCGCGGGACGAGGCGCGCACCGAGAACACGCGTGCCCTGCGCGAGAACACCCGCGCCTTGCGCGAGACCGCGCCGCAGGACGAGGCCACCGACCGGGACGCCGACGCTCAAAGCCGCGCGGACGAGCAGGATGACGACGACAAGGACGCGAAGAAGGACGCGAAGAAGCCGGGCCTGATCCGCCGCCACCCGCTGTGGTTCGTCCTCGGCGCCGTCCTGCTCCTCCTCGCGGGGGCGGCGGGGTACTGGTACTGGCTGACTTACGTCCATCCCTACGAGAGCACCGACGATGCCTTCGTCGATGCGCGCCAGTTCTCGGTTGCCCCGAAGGTCTCGGGCTACGTCACCGCCGTGCCGGTGACCGACAACCAGCACGTCGAGACCGGCACGGTGCTGTTCCAGATCGACAAGCGCGACTACGAGGTGGCGCTCCAGCAGGCCCGGGCGCAGATCCAGTCGGCCCAGGCCCAGATCAAAGGCTACGAGGCGCAGATCCAGGCGCAACAGGGCAGCATCCAGGAGGCCAAGGCCCAGGTCGAGCAGGCCAAGGCGGCGCTCCAGTTCGCCAAGCAGGACGCGGCCCGCTACCAGGACCTCGCCCAGCGCGGTGCCGGCAGCGTCCAGCGCTCGCAGCAATCGACCGCCGACCTGCAGCAGCAGCAGGCCAGCCTCGATCGCGCCAACGCCGCGGTGACGGTGGCGCAGCGCCAGATCGGCTCGCTCGAGGCGCAGCGCGCCGGCGCCGAGGCGAGCCTCGCCCAGGCGCGGGCGCAGGAGGCGCAGGCCCGGCTCAACCTCGAGTACACGACCGTCACCACCGCCCAGCCCGGCCGGGTGGTGCGCCTCACCGGCGCCGTCGGGCAGTTCGCGCAGGCGGGTCAGGCGCTCAGCATGTTCGTGCCCGACGACATCTGGGTCACGGCGAATTTCAAGGAAACCCAGATCACCGACATGCGCCCGGGCCAGCCGGTCGACGTCGAGATCGACGCCTATCCGGACCGCAAGATCAGCGGCCGGGTCGCCTCGGTGCAGCCGGGCTCGGGCACCGCCTTCAGCCTCTTGCCGGCCGAGAACGCCACCGGCAACTACGTGAAGGTGGTCCAGCGCGTGCCGGTGAAGATCACGGTCGAGGACTGGCCGGCCGACGTCTCGATCGGCCCCGGCA
This sequence comes from Methylobacterium variabile, assembly GCF_001043975.1. GTDB lineage: Bacteria > Pseudomonadota > Alphaproteobacteria > Rhizobiales > Beijerinckiaceae > Methylobacterium > Methylobacterium variabile. The sequence continues at coordinate 65,653 of NZ_LABY01000063.1, read as the reverse complement.
TGTCGATCGTGCCGACGGTGCGGGTGCGCTGACCCGCGATGAGCGCCAAGAGCCCTGCCATGAGCCCCGCCGACAGCGCGGCCGGCGACCACAACCCGTGGATCATCGCCATGGTGGTGGCGATCGCCACCTTCATGGAGGTGCTCGACACCACGATCGCCAACGTGGCCCTGCGCTACATCTCGGGCGGGCTCGCGGTCGGCCCCGACGAGGCGGCCTGGGTGGTGACGAGCTACCTCGTCGCCAACGCGATCGTGCTCACCGCCTCGAGCTTCCTCGCCAAGCGCTACGGCCGCAAGGCCTTCTTCATGGCGGCGATCACCCTGTTCACGGTCTCCTCCGTGCTGTGCGGCTTTGCCTGGAGCCTCGAATCGCTGCTGTTCTTCCGGGTGCTGCAGGGCCTCGGCGGCGGCGGGATGGCGCCGCTGGCGCAGTCGATCCTAGCGGATTCCTTCCCGCCCGAGAAGCGCGGCCAGGCCTTCGCCCTCTACGGCGTCGCCATCGTGGTGGCCCCCGTCGTCGGCCCGACGCTCGGCGGCTGGCTCTCCGACCAGTATTCCTGGCACTGGTGCTTCCTGATCAACGCCCCGGTCGGCGTGATCGCCCTGTTCCTGATCTGGTGGCTGGTGCAGGACCCCAAATCGGCGGTCGAGGAGAGGAAGCGCCTGCGCCGGGAGGGAGTGCGCTTCGACATCGTCGGATTTCTTCTGGTGGCGACCTTCCTCGGTTCGCTCGAGGTCGTCCTCGACGAGGGCCAGCGCAAGGACTGGTTCGGCTCGAACCTGATCGTCGTCTTCGCCTGCCTGACGGTGGTCTCGTTCGTCGCGATGATCCCGTGGGAGCTGAACCACAAGAACCCGGTCATCGACCTGCGCCTGCTGGCCAAGCGCCAGTTCGGCTCCTGCTTCCTGGTGATGCTCGCCACGGGCGCCATCCTCATCGCCACGACGCAGTTCCTGCCGCAATTGCTGCAGGACTATTTCGGCTACACCGCCACCTGGGCCGGCCTCGCCCTCTCGCCCGGCGGCGTCGTCACCGCGCTGATGATGTTCGTGGTCGGCCGCGTCTCGGGCTACGTGCAGCCGAAGTACCTGATCGCGGCGGGCGCCACCATCATCGCCTTCGCGATGATCGATCTCACCAACCTGTACGGCGACCTCAATTTCGGGTTCTTCGTCTGGTCGCGGATCTATATCGGCATCGGCCTGCCGATGATCTTCCTGTCGATCACCGCGGCCTCCTACGAGGGGATCTCCAAGGACCAGACCGACCAGGCCTCGGCGCTGATCAACGTCGCCCGCAACGTCGGCGGCTCGATGGGCGTGTCGCTCGCCCAGAACATCCTGGCCTACCGCCAGCAGTTCCACACCAGCCGGCTGGTCGAGCACGTCGTGCCCTCGGAGCCGGCCTACAAGGAGAGTCTGCGGGCGGCGACGCAGTTCTTCGCCACGCGCGGTGCCAGCTCGGTCGATGCCGAGGGCCAGGCCATCGCCTGGATCGGCCGCCAGGTGCAGACCCAGGCCGCCTTCCTCGCCTATATCGACGTGTTCTGGGCGCTCGCCATGGTCTCCGCCTGCGCCGTGCCCCTGGCGATGATCCTGAAGAACGTGAAGCGCGGCGGCGAAGCGCCGGCCGGAGGGCACTGAACCGTGTCTTCCGTTCGGATGGCGGCGCGCCACCGGCCCGCTCCCGGTGCCGTCCGGACGATCGCTTAAAAAATCCTTGATCGAGCCGGAACCGCCCGGCCCGCACGCCGTTGTTGCAGTGTCCCGACGCGCAGGCCCGTCCTTCCCGCGCGTCCTCCTCGACCGGCCGCTTCGCTCAATCCGGCCTCAGGGGAGCTGGCTCAGGGCCGCAGGCGGAGCGTCGCTCGGCCTGCGGGTATCGATGCGCTCCGCGATCGCCACGACCGGCTGATACAGGTCGAGGCGCTGATCGATCATGCCGTCGAGGCGGTCGTACACCTCGGCGACCGTCAGGCTGCGCGTCTTCTTCCCCTCGCGGCGGAAGAACAGGCTGCGATTCGCTTTTGCGGCGGCCCGGAACGAGGCCTGGGCCGGCTGGTGCGGCTTCTCGGCAGTCAGTTCCATGAACTTGCCGGCGCTCGCGGCGCCCAGGAAGTGGGCGAAGTAGCACTCGGTCATCGTCAGGTCGCGCCCGAGGCGCTGCTCGACCCGCGTCCGGTCCCGCTTCATCATCTCCCCGGCCATCAGGCTCGCCGCGTAGGGGTCTCGCCGCAGGGCGAGGACCCGCCGCCGGTCGGCCTCGCCCAGCACGACGAGGGTGCCGCCGCGCCGCTCGATCAGGCCGGCTTCCGCCGCGAAGCCGTGCTTGGCGCCGAAGCTGCGCAGCAGCTCGAGCCAGGTCCCGGTCAGGAACTGGAACAGCCCCTCGGCCGTCGAGGTCGAGGCGCGCACGCTGGGCTGGAAGCTCGATTCCTTGTCGGCGAGCGCCATCAGGTAGACGGGGTCGACCTCGGTCTCCCGGGCGGCCCGCACGATGGCCTCGACCAGCACCCGCGGCACCTTCTTGTCGCCGAAGATCACCAGCCCGTCCGCCGTCTCCTCCGGATGGGCGACCGGTGCGGGCTCGAGGCGCGCCGGCTCCAGGGGCATGGAGGGCAGGCGCATGGCGTCCACCCGAACGGTCTCGAGGTGGATGGTCTCAGGCGCGGCCGACGCCTCGCCCGGCAGGTCCTCGTCACCGCTCTCCTGGTCACCGCTGGCCTGATCGCCCCGGATCTCCTGCGCGGTGTCCGGCCGGGACTCCTCCTGCCGGGTCTCCTGCTGCAGGCGCGCGAGGTCGTCGCGGATCAGTGCCGTGGTGCTCGGCGTCTCCTCGATCAGGGCCGGGCCGGTCCAGTCCGGCGAGACGCCGCGGGAGGCCACGGGCGGGCGCGGTGCCGTGAAGTCGATCCGGTCATGCGCCTCCGCGGCGGGGGCGAAGGCGTCCTGCGGCAGGCAGGCCGCGAAGGCGACGCCGACCGCGAGGGCCGCAGCGGCCTTGCGCGTCAGTGAGGCAGCCACCGTGGTGCGACCGCGGGCTCGGGATTGGTGGCCCTCGCGGGCGTGCAGCCAGCGGATGGTGTCGGTGCCCGTCTCGGGCACGAGTCGGCCAGCGTCGTCGGCGCGGTGCGCCGGCTCCGTGAAAACCCCCATCTCCAACCTTTTGTCCTTCGCGCGGATCCGGTCCTTGCGGGCCGCGCCGTGCTTCGCTCTCCGGCACCTCTGGCCGTCCGGTGTGTCCAGAATGGGACGAGGCGGGGGCAGGCCCTGGGGCCATTTTGCGGCGCGGCGGCCTCTCGGGTCCTCGCGCAGGCGACGACACGGGCCGCCCGATCGATGTCCGGGACACGAAAAAATCGCGCACTCGCCGGAACCAAATACTTCCCGGGACATTTCCTGTCGCCACGCGGAGTGGGCGAACGATGCCCCAGCGCCCTGTTCGGGGTCCGCGGGTCAGCGAAGAGGACAATCCCTACCGATGAGCATGCAGCCCGGTCGGCGCCTCGGCGTCGCTTTCGTCGGGATGGGTGGGGCTGTCGCCACCACTGCCATCGCCGGCATCGAGATGATCAAGTCCGGTTCGAACCGTCTCGATGGACTGCCCCTTGCGGGCCACGCTGTGGCCGGGATGGTCGGGTACAAGGATCTCGTCTTCGGTGGCTGGGACCTCAACGGCGATGACCTTGGCGCCGCGGCGAGCGGGCACGGCGTGCTCACCAAGCAGGATCTCGAGAACGGCGCCCAGGTGCTCAACGGCATGAAGCCGTGGCCGGCGGTCGGCAGCGCCAAGTTCTGCAAGAACATCGACGGCGGCAACCGCATCGTCGCCAAGGACCACCGCGAGGCGGTCGACTGCATCGCCGACGACCTCAAGCGCTTCCGCGAGGAATCCGGCGTCGACGACGTGGTGGTGGTCAACCTCGCCTCGACCGAGCGCTGGCCCGACCTCGACGACCCGACGCTGAACTCGGCGGCCGCCTTCGAGCGCGGCCTCGATGCCAGCGACGAGGCGATCAGCCCGGCGATGCTCTACGCCTACGCGGCGATCAAGAACGGCATCCCCTACGCCAACTTCACGCCCTCCGTCGCCGCCGACGTGCCGGCGCTCGTCGACCTCGCCAAGCAGATGAACGTTCCGGTCGCCGGCAAGGACGGCAAGACCGGCCAGACCATGATGAAGACGGTGCTGGCTCCGGCGCTCAAGTCGCGGGCGCTGCACGTCGACGGCTGGTTCTCGACCAACATCCTCGGCAACCGCGACGGCCTGGCGCTCAACGACAAGGACTCGCTCCAGTCCAAGCTCAACACCAAGGGCACGGTGCTGGATTCGATCCTCGGCTATCCGGTCGAGGATCACCTGGTCCACATCCACTATTACCGGCCGCGCGGCGACGACAAGGAAGCCTGGGACAACATCGACGTCACCGGCTTCCTCGGCCAGCGGATGCAGATCAAGATCAACTTCCTGTGCAAGGACTCGATCCTGGCCGCGCCGCTGGTGATCGAGATCGCCCGCGTGCTCGATCTCGCCAAGAAGCGCGGCGACGGCGGCGTGCAGGAGCAGCTGTCGCTGTTCTTCAAGGCGCCGATGGTCAAGAACGGCCACGGCCCCGAGCACGCCTTCGGCGCGCAGGAGCGCATGCTGCTCGACTGGCTCGGCGTCCACTAGGGATGGCCGGCAGCCAAATTCCCGCCAATCCGCTTGCGGCGGGCGGGGCTCACGCCCCGCTCCCCCTGCGCGACCTCCTGGTCGAGCTCAACGACATCAAGCGCGTCCGGTCCGCCGGGCGCGACGGCTCGATCGCCGAGCGGCTCTTCCTCCAGGCCTGGTCGGCGCTGACCGGCGGGGCCGATCCGAAGGCCCTCGCCCTCGACATCACCGCCAAGGCGCTCGCCGCCTCGCGCCTCGGCGACCTCGACGCGGCCTTCCTGAGCCTCGCCGGCCTCTCGCCGGAAGAGGCCTCCGCCGTGCTGGTGCGGGGCTTCGACGAGGTGGCGGGCCCGCTCGATCCCGCCCTTGCCTCGGCCTTGCGCGCCTGCCTGGCCGCGCCGCGGGACTGGACGCCCGGCCCGATGCCGGCCTTCGCCCGCCTCCAGGCCGACCAGCCGCGTGCCGGCGTCACCTGCCCGGGCAAGCCGCGCATCCTGCTCGAGCCGCCTGAGAACCACGCCGAGCACTGCCTGATGGTGGCGGCCTACGGCGTGGCCTTGAGCCCGTTCTACGGCGCCGACCCGACGACGGTCTTCGTCGCAGCGCTGGCCCACCACCTGCACAACGCGCTGATGCCGGATGCGGGCTTCACCGGCGAGATCCTGCTTGGGGACCACCTCGACTCCGTCATCGCGACCTTGAGCGAGCGAGCCTTGTCCGAGCTGGACGCGCCGTTGCGCGAGGTCGTGGCGTCATCGCGCAAGATCCTGCCGGATGACGGCACCGCGGAGGGGCGGGCCTTCCACGCCGCCGACGTGATCGACCGGGTGCTCCAGATCGCCCAGCATCTGCGGGCGGCCTCGCTCACCATGGACACGGTGCTGGGCGAGATGGCCCTCGTCCATGACGGCCCGGTGAAGGGCTTCCACGACCGGGTGCTCGCCGACATGCGGCTGTCGTGAGGCGGACAGTGGACGCCCCTGGGCGTTCGCGCCCGTGCTCTATCTCACGTCAGAGCCTGCCGAGTGGTGGGCGCCGCGAGGAAACGCATCCGTGATCCCGTTCGGGCTCCTCTCGCCGGTGACCGGCGAGGCGCTGCACCACGACACGCCCCACTCCCTGCGCGAGGGCAAGCGCGGTCCGCGCTGGCCGGTGGTCGACGGCATCCCCTACCTGCGGGTCGGGCGCGACGACCTCGTGCGCGAGGTGCTGGGCCACCTCGACAAGGGCGCGCCGGGCCACGCCCTCGAATTGCTGCTCGCCGACCAGGACGAGTGGTGGACCGGCCCTCGCGCCGACCCCGCGACCCTGCGCGACCTCGTGCGGGAGATGAAGTACGTCAGCTTGCGCGAGGCCTGCGCCCGCCTCGGCTGGGGCCGGGTCGGCGACTACTTCGTGCATCGCTGGAGCGACCCGACCTATCTCGCCGGCCTCGCCCTGCTGGAGGCGCACTGGAACAAGCCGGCCTGCGCCTTCGAGCTCGCCTGCGGCATCGGCCACTACCTGCGCGAGTTGCAGGGGCGGGGCGTGCGGGTGTCGGGCGGCGACGTGGTGTTCGCCAAGCTCTGGGTCGCCCGCCACTGGGTCGCCGGGCAGCGCCCGCAGCTCGTCTGCTTCGACGCCGCCTCGCCGCACTGGCCGATCGACCAGGCTCCGGTCGACCTCGTGATGTGCCACGACGCGTTCTACTTCCTGCCGGAGAAGGCTCGTATCCTCGACTGCCTGCGCAAGACCGCCGGCGAGGAGGGCTGGCTGGCGCTCAGCCACGTCCACAACAGCGCCCGGCCCGGCTTCTCGGCCGGGCACGCGGTCTCGGCCGCCGAGATCGAGGAGCTGTTTCCCGACGGGCTCGTCTACGACGACGACGAGCTAACCCGGGCGCTCGTCGAGGCCCGCGCGCCGGTGCCGGCCGAGCCTGCCGCCCTCGACCACGTCGAGGCGTTCTCGGTGGTCTGCGGCCCCGGCATGCGGCCGGCGCCCCGCCCCCTCGTCGACGGGCTGACCCTGCCGCGGGAAGGCGCGCACCTGCGCCTGAATCCGCTCTACCGGCCCGATCCCTCCGGCGGCTACGCGGTCGCCTGGCCCTCCGAGCGCTACCGCGACGAGTACGCGCCCCGCGCCACCTATCCGATGCACTCCGCGGGCCCCGAGACCCTGGAGGCGACGCCTGAGACCGTCGACCGCGCCCGCATCCGCGAGTTCGTCGACCTGCCGGAGCGCTGGTGATGCCTGACGCAGTCGGCTGGGGCATCGTCGGGTTCGGCTGGGTCGCCCGGGACTTCATGGCGCCGGCGATCCGGGCTGCCGGCCACCGCCTCGTCGCGGTCTGCGATCCCGGGGCGGAGGCGCGGGAGGCGGCCAGCCGCCTCGGCGCGCGGGGCCACGCCGACCTCGCCGGGCTGCTAGCCGAGCTGGAGGTCGAGGCGGTCTACGTCGCGACGCCCAACCACCTCCATCGCGGCGCCGTCGAGGCCCTGGCCGCGTCCGGCAAGGCGATCCTGTGCGAGAAGCCGATGGCGGCGGTGCTTCCCGACGCCGAGGCAATGGCGGCGGCGGTGGCCCGCACCGGGATCCTCTACGGCACCGCCTTCGACCAGCGCCACCACCCGGCCCACCGTCTGCTGCGCGACGAGATCCGCGCCGGCCGGGTCGGCACCGTCACGGCGGTGCGGATCGTCTACGCCTGCTGGCTCGACCGGGCCTGGACGGCAATTCCCGGACAGCAGAACTGGCGCATCGACCAGGCCCAGGCCGGCGGCGGCGCGCTGATGGACCTCGCTCCCCACGGCCTCGACCTGACGGATTTCCTGCTCGGCGAGCCGATCCTCGACATCACCGCGCTCACCCAGGCCCGGGCGCAGGACTACGCCGTCGACGACGGTGCGCTGCTCATCGGCCGGACCGGCTCCGGCGTGCTGGCGAGCCTGCACGTCGCCTACAACTGCCCCGACGCGCTGCCGCGCCGGCGCCTCGAGATCGCCGGCACGAAGGGCCTGCTCGTGGCCGAGAACACCATGGGCCAGGAGGCGGGGGGGCGCGTCACCTTCACCGACGGCGCCACGGGCAAGGCCGTGTCGCTCGCCTTCGACGGTGAGGCCTCGCCGTTCCTGGAGCAGGTGCGGGCCTTCGGACGCGCGTTGCGCGACCCGGCCGGACGGGGCGCCTGGTCGGCCGGGCGCGACCTGCACACCATGCGGCTCCTCGCCCGCGCCTACGCCGCATCCCCCTCGCATCTTCCCGCCGTCGCGCCGGCCGCCTGAGGCCCGCGAGGAGTCGTCGCATCGTGGACAGACCTACCGCACCCCGCCCCTACACCTACGGCCAGACGCGGGTCATCGAGGGCCTGCCCGCGCGCCTGCCGGACGCGGTCCGGGCCTATCTCGACGTGCTGCCGCCGGGCCGGATCGTCGGCTTCCCGCTCGCACCCCTCGACCGCACCGGGGTGCCGTGCTGGTTCGTCTCGCTCTTTCTCGACGATCCCTACTTCGTCGGCGCGATGCCGAGCGGCATCGGGTACGGCGCCACCGACGACGAGGCGATCATCGGCTCGGTGGCCGAGATCGCCGAGAACCTGATGCCGAGCCTGGCGCTGATCCCGCGCAAGAAGGAGCGCGGCAGCTACCACGACCTCGTGCGGGTCTTCGGCGCCACGTCGGTCGCCGATCCGCTCACCCTCGGCCTGCCGGCGGGCAGCCCCGTGAACCGCGACACCGTCCTCGAATGGACCGGCACCGTGCGGGCGCGCACCGGCGAGACCGTGCTGATGCCGCTCGATCTGGCAGCGACCGACTACTTCGAGCTGTCGCCGGGCTACCAGCCTTTCACCAACCTCATCACCAACGGGCTCGGCGCCGGGCCGGACGTGGATTTCGCCCTCGGGCATGGGCTCCTCGAACTGCTCCAGCGCGACGGCAACGGCCTCCTGTTCCGCGCCCTCGACCAGGGCGTGATGCTCGACACATCGGAGGGCCTCGCCCCCGAGACGAGGGGCATGCTCGACCGGCTCGAATCCTTGGGCATCCGCGCGATGCCCAAGTTCGCCACCGACCAGTTCGGCTTCACCAACGTCTACTGCGTCGGCTACGACGTCGATGCCTCGCGCACGCCTGCGCCGATCGCGCTCTCGGCCTGCGGCGAGGCCTGCGATCCCGACCGCGAGCGGGCCCTGCGCAAGGCGATCCTCGAGTTCCAGGCGGCGCGGGTGCGCAAGACCTTCGGGCACGGTCCCCTCGACCTTGCCCGCTCGATCACTCCGCCCGGCTACGTCGACGCCTTCATCGAGAAGGCCCTGCCGAGCCTCGACCTCGAGGAGGGCCGGGCGCTCGCCGCGATGCTCGACTGGATCGGCGAGCCGGCCGAGACCCTGCGGGGCTTCCTCAGCCAGACGGTCTATTCCGAGCGCGCGACGAAGCGCTTCACCGACCTGCCGACGCAACCCGCCCCGACCGGCCAGGACCGCGGCCGCATCGCCCGCGAGCGGCTGGAGGCCGGGGGCTTCGACGTTCTCTACGTCGACGCCTCGCCGCCGGGTGGCGGCGTCGGCATCGTCAAGGCGATCGTGCCGGGGCTCGAGGTCGAGACCATGAGCTACTACCGCATCGGCGAGCGCAACACGCGAAAGCTCATCGAGCGCGACCACCCGCTGATCTGCTTCGGTGAGGAGAGCGAGAGCTTGCGCCCGGTGCGCCTGACGCCGGAGGCGCTGGAACGCTTCGGCGGCCAGCCGCTGTTCGACGTCGCCCTGGCGGAAGCGATCGTCGGACCGCTCTACCCGCTCTACCGCGAGCCGGAATCGCACCACGCGCCGTTCCGCCTCGAGCGCCGGGGGAGGGCGGCATGACCTTGCGCTTCGCCTACAACACCAACGGGGCGGCCAACCACCGCCTCGACGACGCCCTGAGCCTGATCGCCGAGGCCGGCTACGACGGCGTCGCGCTCACCCTCGACATCCACCACCTCGATCCGTTCGCCGAGGACTGGGCGCGCGAGGCCGAGCGGGTGCGCGGCCGGCTCTACAGCTTGAGCCTCGGCTCGGTGATCGAGACCGGCGCCCGCTTCCTCCTCGACCCGCGGGCCAAGCACGAGCCGACCCTGGTGACGGCGGACCCCGCCGGCCGGGCCCGCCGGGTCGCCTTCCTGCACCGCGCCATCGACATCGCGGCGATCCTCGGCTCGGAGGCGGTGTCGTTCTGGGCCGGCGTGCCGAAGCCGGGCGTCGATCCGGCGGAGGCGAGGGACTGGCTGCGGGCGGGCCTGGAGGAGGTCGTGGCCTACGCCGCCGAGCGCCGGGTCGTCGCGGCGCTCGAGCCCGAGCCCGGCATGCTGATCGAGACCCTGGACGACTACGCCGCCCTCGGCCTGCCCGGCCTGCGCCTCGCCCTCGATACCGGCCACTGCCTGGTGACGCAGGAGCGCGAGCCCGCGGCCGCCGTGACGGAGTTCGCCGACCGGCTCGGCACCGTGGCGATCGAGGACATGGCGCGGGGCACCCACATCCACCTGCCCTTCGGCGAGGGCGACATGGACGTAGCCGGCGTGCTCGACGCCCTGGAGGCGATCAACTTCGATAAGCTCGTCTGCGTCGAGCTCTCGCGCGAGAGCCACCGGGCCGACCGGATGATCCCGGATTCCCTGCGCTACCTGCGGGAGTGCCGGCGATGAGGGTGTGCTTCGTCAGCCGGCGCTACTTCCCGGCGATTTCCGGCATGAGCGTCTACGCGCAGAACCTCCTGCGCGAACTCGTCGGCGCCGGCCACGACGTCACGATGGTGAGCCAGTACCGGGGCGACGCCTTCGGCACCAGGGTCTATGGCGGCGGCCCGCCGCCGCCGGTGCCCGGCGTGCGGGTGATCGGCCTCGAGCAGCTCGGCGAGCAGGAGAGCGGCGACTTCGAGCGCGACATCGCCACGATGGTGGAGACGATCGCGGCGGAGCACGAGACGACGCCGTTCGACGTGCTGCACGCCCAGTACGGTTATCCCACCGGCTTCGCGACGCTGATCGCCTCCAAGCAGCTCGGTGTGCCGAACGTGGTCTCGATCCAGGGCGGCGACGGCCACTGGGTCGGCTCGTGCTGCGAGACCCACCGCCTCGCCATGGTGCGGGTGCTCGCCCATGCCAACGCGCTCCTGATCGGCGGACGCTCCTTCGTCGCCGAGGTCTGCGACCGGCTCGGCAGCGACCCCGACCGCTTCACCATCGTGCCGGGCGCCGTCGACACCGCGCGCTTCCGCCCACCGGAGGGCTGGCAGCCCGGCGACGCCGCCAACCCGGTGCGGCTGTTCTACCACGGCCGGGTCGACCGCCGGAAAGGCGTGCTCGACTTCCTCGACGCGTTGAGCCTGCTGCGCCTGCGCGGCACGCCGTTTTCCGCCGTCGTCTCGGGGATAGGCCCGGACGTCGAGCCGGCCCGGTCGCTCGCGGCCGATCTGGGCTTCTCGGAGGCCGAGCTGCGCTTCACCGGCTACGCCGATTACGACGCGGTGCCGGCCCTCTATGCCATGGGTGACGTCTTCGTCTCGCCGACCTACGCGGAGGGGTTCTCCAACACCATCCTGGAGGCGATGGCGGCGGGCCAGGCGGTGGTCTCGACCCACTCGGTCGGCGTCTCGGACTGCCTGCGCGACGGCGAGAACGGGCTCCTGGTCCAGCCCGGCGACGTGACGGCGCTCGCCGAGGCGCTGCACCGGGTCATCACCGACCGCTCCCTGCGCGCCCGCCTCGCCGCGTCGGCCCTGGAGGAGTGCCGGCGGGTCTATTCCTGGCAGGCGGTGGGACGCCAGATCATGGACGTCTACGCGGCGGTGAAGGGGGAGCGCCCGGACCCGGCCTTCGACCCGGACCTGCCGCACGATCCCGGCTGCCGCTTCCGGGCCGAGCCGCACCTGTTGTGAGGGCACCTCCAGCGGGGCTCGCGCGCATCCCTCCTCTCCCCGCGGGCGGGAAGAGGGCTTCGGCGACGTCATGGTCGACGGAGCGAGGCGGTAGCCGAGGGTGAGGGGACGTTCCCGGATGTGCCTCCTCCGGTCACACCCCTTCACCCCCGCCCTGCGGGCTTGCTGCGCCCCCGACGAGGGGCGCGCAGCCCTCTCCCCGCCCCCGGGGAGAGGGGAAACCCGCGTCACATCGGTCGTCGCAAGTCGAGTCTCATGCCCACAGCCCTCGCCCTCTCGCCCCATCTCGACGACGCCGCCTTCTCCTGCGGCGGCACCCTGGCGCAGCTCGCGAGCGGGGGGTGGCGGGTGGTGATGGTGACGCTGCTCACCGCCAGCGTGCCCGACCCGACCGGCTTCGCCCTGGCCTGCCAGCTCGACAAGGGGCTCGGGCCGGACGTCGACTACATGGCCCTGCGCCGCGACGAGGACCGGGCGGCGGCCGCCGCCCTCGGCCTCCATCCCCCGGTCCACGTCGCCCTGAGGGAAGCGCCGCACCGGGGCTACGCCTCGGCGCCGGAACTCTTCGCCGAGACCCGGCCCGACGACACGCTCGCGGACGATCTCGGCCTTCTGCTCGCCCGCCTGATGGACGAGGCGGTGCCGGATCTGCTGCTGGCCCCGCAGGGGGTGGGCGGCCATGTCGACCACGTGCAGCTGGTGCGCGCGCTCACCGCCCTGGCGCCGGCCTGCCCGGTGCTGTGGTGGCGCGACTTTCCCTACACCGTGCGCCACCCCGACCCGCGGGAGCCGTTCCGCGACGCCTTCGCGGGCCTGGCCTCCCTCACCGTGCGCCTGTCCCCGGACGAGGAGGCGGCCAAGCACGCCGCCTGCGCGGCTTATGCGAGCCAGATCGGCTTCCAGTTCGGCGGGCCCGCTGGGCTCGCCGAGCGCCTGAGCGCCGAGGGCGCGCGCGAGCATTTCCGCCTCGCCGGCACCCTGCCGGACGGGCTCGCCCTCGGGTGAGCGGCCAGCCGGCCGCCCCGAAGAGCCTGGCCGATTCCGGCGCCGTCGCGGCGCGCCACGCCCTCGTCGCGGCCAGCCCCCACCTCGCGCCCCTGCGCCGCCTCGCGGAACGGATCCGGGCCGAGCGGGGCCTGCCGGTGCCGGAGGCCGACCCCCTCGACGGCGGCGTGGCGGCCCGCCTGCTGCTGCTGCTCGAGACCCCGGGGCCGGCCACCGGCCGTACCGCCTTCGTCTCCCGCGACAACCCGACCGGCACCGCCGCCAACCTCTTTCGCTTCCTCGCCGGGGCCGGGATCCCGCGGGCCGACACCCTGATCTGGAACGCCGTGCCGTGGGTGATCCACGCCCCCGGCGCCCGCAACCGGGCGCCGCGCACGGCCGAGATCCGGACGGCCCAGGCCTACCTCCCGCCGCTCCTCGCCCTGATGCCGAACCTGGCCGTCGTGGTCCTCTCCGGCCGGGTCTCCCAGACCCTCGCACCGCTCCTCGCCGAGGCGCGCCCGGACCTGCCCCAGGTCGCGATCCCGCATCCGAGCCCGACCTACGTCTGCACCAGCCCGGCGGTGCCGGCGCGGATCGCCGCCGGCCTGGCCGAGGCGGCCCGCCACCTCGGTCTCCCGGGCTGATGTGCGGCTTGACCGACGGTCCGGCTGGTCATTCGCCGGCAGACGGCCTACATGGCGCCTTGGCGAGCGGGGCTCGGTCGGAGTGCCGCCGGGCACCTACAGGGCGCGAGCCTGGCCGCGATCGGCCGCGGGCTCGCGCCGGCGACCAGCGGGGTCGGACGCCGACGCGATGAACTTCGCCACGCAGGACAAGCACCTCGCGCAGGCCAGCCGCCTGCGCGACCCGAGCGCGCAGGGCGAGCCGCCGCGCGACGAGGATCCGGCCGGGCAGGATCCGGGCCGCGACCCGCAGGCTCCTGCGGACCGGCAGGCGCCGGATGAGCGCCGTGCCCGTCACCGGCGTCGCTACGCCTGGATCGGCACGCTCGCCAGCGTGGTGCTGTTCGTCATCTCCCTCGGGGTTCTCGGCAAGCTCGTCTCCACCGTCACCTGGGCGGAGCTGCGCACGGCCTTCCTGGCGGCGACGCCGGAGCAGGTCGGGCTCGCCATTGGGCTGGTGGCGGTGAGCTACCTCTTCCTCACCTGCTACGACGCGCTCGCGCTGCGCCAGCTCAAGCTGAAGGTGCCCTACCGCACCACCGCGCTCGCCTCCTTCACCAGCTACGCGGTGAGCTTCAACCTCGGCTTCCCGCTGCTCACCGCCGGGACGGTGCGCTACTGGATCTACTCGGCCCAGGGACTCAGCCCCGGGCGCATCGCCGCGCTCACCATCGTGGCCGGCTTCACCTTCTGGCTCGGCATGGGGGCGGTGCTCGGCATCAGCCTGATCCGCGAGGCCGAGCCGCTCTCGCGGCTCACCTACACGAGCCCGATGTTCAACCAGGGGCTCGGCGTCGCGACGCTGGCCGCGGTGCTGGCCTATCTCGTCTGGGTCACGCTCAAGCGCCGCAGCGTCAAGGTGCGGGGCTGGCGCCTGGAACTGCCGGGGCTGAAGCTCTCCCTGAGCCAGATGCTGGTCGGCGCCGGCGACGTCTGCGCCGCCGCCGGCGTGCTCTACGTCCTGCTGCCGGCCGGCCACGGCGTCAGCTTCGAGACCTTCGTGGCGATCTACGTGCTCGCCGCGATGCTGGGCATCGCCAGTCACGCGCCGGGCGGGCTCGGGGTGTTCGAGGCCACGGTGCTGCTGGCACTCTCCGGCCTGCCGCGGGAATCGGTGCTCGGCGCCCTGCTGCTGTTCCGGGTCTGCTACTACCTGGTGCCGTTCGTGGTGGCGCTCGCGGCGCTGGGCGCCTACGAGATCGCCAAGCGGGCGCGCCTCACCCCGCGGGAGGCGCCGGACGATGATGCCGCAGAGAGCGACGCGACGCCCTGACCCGGCTCCCCTGCTCGATCCGCCGGACGACGACCCGGCCCCGGCGCCGCCGCTCCTGCCCGGTGCCTCCGGGGCGCTCTCGTCGGCCCGGCGGGCGGGCTGGCGGGGCGCGGCCTGCGCCGCGCTGGTCCTCCTGGCGGGAAGCGTCTGGCAGCACGGGCTCGACCTCGGCACCGGGCTCGCTGCGCTCCTCGCCGTCGTGGTCGGCGGCCTCGTGGCGGCTCCGCGCCGGAGCGAGCCGGTGCTCCGGTCGGAGGCGAAGCCGGGCCGGACCCGCCACGGCCTCGCCGAGGCGCTGCTCGCCAACATCCCGGATCCGGTCATCCTGATCGACCGCCGCGCCCTGGTGATCGAGACGAACGCCGCCGCCCGCGCCCTGCTGCCGTCCCTGCGGCCCCGCCACCCGCTCTCCTTCGCCCTGCGCGACCCGGACGTGCTCGCCGGCATCGAGACTGTCCTGCGCACCGGCGAGCCCCTGAAGACGCTCTACTCCCCCCGGGTGCCGACGGAGCGCACCTTCGAGGTGCAGATCGGCGCCATGCAGGGCGGCGGGGCGGCGCGGGCTGGGCCGAACGTGGTGCTCTTCCTGCGCGACCTCACCTCGGCCCAGCGCCTCGAGACCATGCGGGTCGACTTCGTGGCCAATGCCAGCCACGAGCTGCGCACGCCGCTGGCCTCGCTCCTCGGCTTCATCGAGACCCTGCAGGGCCCGGCCCGTGACGATGCCAGGGCCCGCGAGCGCTTCCTCGGCATCATGCGGGTGCAGGCCCTGCGCATGACCCGGCTGATCGACGACCTCCTGTCGCTCTCGCGGATCGAGCTGCGCGCCCACGTGCCGCCGACCCAGGTGGTCGACGTGGTGCCGCTCGCCCGCCAGATCGCCGATTCCCTCGGGGTGCTCGCCCGCGAGCGCGGCGTGACAATCGCGCTGGAGGCGGAGCCGGGGCCGCAGCGGATCCTCGGCGACCGCGACGAGATCCTGCGGGTGATCGAGAACCTGGCGGAGAACGCCGTCAAGTACGGCGGCGACGGCGGCCGGGTCGAGATCCACGTGGGGAGCCGCCCGGCGGAGGACGGCCGGCCGCCGCAGGTCGAGATCGCGGTGCGCGACGAGGGCCCGGGCATCGCCCCCGAGCACCTGCCGCGCCTGACCGAGCGCTTCTACCGCGTCGACGCCGCCTCCAGCCGCCAGCAGGGCGGCACGGGCCTGGGCCTCGCCATCGTCAAGCACATCCTCAACCGCCACCGCGGCCGGCTGGTGATCGAGAGCACCCCGGGGGAGGGCGCGGTGTTCCGGGCCCTGATCCCGGCCCACGGCGAGGCGAAGGAGCCGGCCGATCAGGGGCAGGCGACGAGCAGGCGCCCGGTATAGTCCGCGGCCGCCGCGGCGGCGGCGCCCGGCGTGCCGGTGGCCTCCTCGTCGGGGATGAGCTGCTCGCCCTCCCGCGCCTGCCGGGCCGGCCGGCTGAGCTTCAGCACGCATTCGGCGGTGCCGGAGAGGCGGACCGGCTCGCCGGCCGGGAACCCGAAGGCGACGTAGAAGTCCGGGTCGTCGAAGCTCACCACGAGCGTGCGCACCGGGCCGGCGGGTCCCTGCGGCACCAGGGTGAAGTCGAGGGTGAGGCGGCCGTCGGAAAAGCTCGCCTTCGGGGAGGGACCGCCTTTAAGGGCGAGCGGGCGCCCGTTGAGCTTGCCTTGCGTGAAGAAGGCGGTCTCGGCCATCGCCTCCAGGCGCTGCGCGGCGAGCTCGTCGAGCTTTCCCTGGTCCGGCACGCCGTCGCGCTTCGAATCGAGGTTCAGCACCGCGAAGGCGGAGTATTCGGGGTCGAAGGTCCAGCTCTCGCGGATCGCCACGAGGTTGCGCTTCCCGTCGAGCACCAGCTCGGCCCGGGCCTGCACCCAGACGTGGGGATGGGCGAGCGCCGCCCCCGCCCCACCGCACAGCATCACAGCCGCCGCCAGCACCCGCCCGATCATCGCCCGCTCCCGCTTCACCCCGCGCTCTGGGCGGAGAGCGCGGCGAAACCATGGTCGGCGCGAACCATGTTCGCCCTGCAGGGGCCGACGGCGATCGGTGCCGTATTGCGGCGGCGCCCCGCATCCCACATACCGCGCGGGAGATTGCCGATGACCGCACCCGCCCGCCACCTCACCCTGCCCATCGAGGGCATGACCTGCGCCGCCTGCACGGGCCGCGTCGAGCGGGTGCTCAAGCGGGTGCCGGGCGTCGAGGCGGTCGCCGTCAACCTCGCGACCGGCCGCGCCACCCTGGACCTCGCGCCCGACAACGATCCGGTCGCCCTCGCGGAGGCGGTCGAGGACGCCGGCTACGCCGTGCCGGAGGCGGTGAGCGAGGTCTCTGTCGGGGGCATGACCTGCGCCGCCTGCACGGGTCGCGTCGAGCGGGTGCTGACGGCGATCCCCGGCGTGCGCGCGGCGAGCGCCAACCTCGCCACCGGCCGGGTCAGCGTGCGCCACCCCGCCGGCCTCGTGCCCCTGGAGGCGATCGAGGCGGCCGTGCGGGAGGCCGGCTACGAGCCCCGCCCGGTGGCGGCGCCGACCGACGGAGCCCCGGCGGCCCCGCGGGAGGCCGGGACGCTGACCCGGGACCTGATCGTCGCCGCGCTCCTCTCCCTGCCCGTGGTGGTGCTCGACATGGGCGCCCACGTCGCCGGCCACGACCTGCTGCCGGGACGCTGGAGCGCCGGCATCCAGGCCGTGCTCGCCACCCTCGTCCTCGCCGGGCCCGGGCGGCGCTTCTTCGCCCGCGGCGTGCCCGGCCTGATGCGCGGCCACCCGGACATGAACGCCCTCGTGGCGCTCGGCACCGGGGCGGCCTACCTCTTCTCCGTGGTCGCGACCCTGGCGCCGGGGGTGCTGCCGGCAGGCGCCGCCCATGTCTACTTCGAGGCCTCGGTCCTCATCGTCACCCTGATCCTGCTCGGGCGCACCCTCGAGGCGCGGGCCCGGGGCCGCACGGGGGCGGCGATCGCCCGCCTCGTCGGCCTCGCGCCGAAGACCGCGCTGCTCCTGCGCGACGGCGCCGAGACCGAGGTGCCGGCGGCGGACCTGAGGGTCGGCGACCGGGTCCGGGTCCGTCCCGGCGAGCGCCTGCCGGCGGACGGCCGGGTCGTCGAGGGCACCTCCCGCGTCGACGAGAGCATGCTCACCGGCGAGCCGGTGCCGGCGCGCAAGGGTCCGGGCGACCCGGTCACCGGCGGCACCGTCAACGGCACCGGCGCGCTCGAGGTCGTGGTCGAGCGGGTCGGCGCCGACACGGCGCTCGCCCAGATCGTCCGCATGGTCGAGGCGGCGCAGGGCGCCAAGCTCCCGATCCAGGCCGTCGCCGACCGGGTCACCGCCCGGTTCGTGCCGGCGGTGCTGGGGCTCGCGCTCCTCACATTCCTGGCCTGGTTCGCCCTCGCGCCGGCCCCGTCCCTCGGCGACGCCCTGGTCCACGCCGTCGCGGTGCTGATCATCGCCTGCCCCTGCGCCATGGGGCTCGCCACCCCGACCTCGATCATGGTCGGCACCGGCCGCGCGGCGGAGCGCGGCGTGCTGTTTCGCAGCGGGCAGGCCCTGCAGGCCCTGGAGGCGGTGCGCGTCGTCGCCTTCGACAAGACCGGCACCCTGACCGAGGGCCGCCCGAGCCTCACCGACCTGATCCCGGCCCCGGGCCAGGATCCCGAGGCGGTGCTGGCCGCGGCGGCCGCCCTCGAGGCCCGCTCCGAGCACCCGATCGCCCGCGCCATCGTGGCGGCGGCCGCGGAGCGGGGGCTGGCCCTGCCGCCGGTGACCGACTTCGCGGCGGTGCCGGGCCACGGCATCACCGGCCGGGCCGGCGGCCGGGCGATCGCGGTCGGCGCCGCGCGCCACCTCGCCGGACTCGACCTCGCGGGGCTCACACCCCACGCCGAGGCCCTCGCGGCGCAGGGGCGCTCCCCGGTCTACGTCGCCCTCGATGGGGTCCCGGCGGCGGTGCTGGCGGTCTCCGATCCGATCAAGCCCGGAGCGGCCGCGGCGGTGCGGGCGCTCGCCGACCAGGGCCTGACGATCGCCCTCGTCACCGGCGACGACCGGCGCACCGCCGAGGGCGTCGCCCGCACCCTCGGCATCGCCACCGTGCGCGCCGAGGTGCTGCCCGCGGGCAAGCGCGACGCCGTCCGGGCCCTGCGCGATCAGTACGGCCCTGTCGCCTTCGTGGGCGACGGCATCAACGACGCCCCGGCGCTGGCCGAGGCCGATACCGGCCTCGCGCTCGGCACCGGCACCGACGTGGCGGTGGAGAGCGCCGACGTGCTGCTGATGGCCGGCGACCCCGCCACCGTCGCCGAGGCGCTGCGGCTGTCGCGGGCGGTGATGCGCAACATCCGCCAGAACCTTTTTTGGGCCTTTGCCTACAACGTGGCGCTGATCCCGGTGGCGGCGGGGGCGTTGCGGGCCTTCGGTGGGCCGTCGCTGTCGCCGATCCTGGCGGCGGGGGCGATGGCCCTGTCGAGCGTGTTCGTGCTCGGCAACGCCCTGCGGCTGCGGCGGGCGTGAGGCTGCCCCAGACCCCGATGAGACGTTCGCGGGATCCCCCCTCTCCCACACGGGAGTGGGGAAGCGTGCTTCACCTGAAAACAGGACCGGGACGGCAATCCGGCCCATGACATCGGACGGCGCCCCTTACCGTCCCTCCTTCACCGCCGGGCAGCCCCCCTGCTCCAGCGGCCGGAAGGCCTGCTCCCCCGGGATCGTCGCCACCCGCTCGTAGAAGTCCCACTCCCCCTTCGAGGCGCCGGGCGCCTTGACCTGGAAGACGTAGACGTCGTGCACCATCCGCCCGTCCGAACGCAGGCGCGCGTTGCGCACGACCTCGTCGGCGATCGGCAGGGCGTGCATCTTTGCCATCACGGCGCCGGCCTCGTCCGTCCCCGCGCTGGCGGCGGCCTTCAGGTAGTGGCGGACGGCCGAGTAGATCCCGGCATGGATCGCCGAGGGCACGGTGCCGTGGGCCGCCCGGAACCGGGCCGAGAACGCCCGGGTGCCCTCGTCGAGGTCCCAGTAGAAGCCCTCCGTCAGCACCGTGCCCTGCGCGGTCGGCAGTCCGATGCTCTTCACGTCCATCACGGTGAGGAAGAAGGCCGCGAGCCGCTGGCCGCCGCCGAGCAGCCCGAAGTCGCGGGCCGCCTTGACGCCCGTGATCGTGTCGCCGCCGGCATTCGCCAGCGCCACGATGTCGGCGCCCGAGCCCTGCGCGGTGAGGATCTGCGACGAGAGGTCGGCGGCCGGGAAGGGATGGCGCACGGAGCCGACGACGCGGCCGCCCTTCCGGGCGACGAGGGTCTTGGTGTCGGCCTCGAGCTGGTTGCCGAGCGCGTAATCCGCGGTGACGAGATACCAGCTCGTGCCGGGCGTCGTCAGCGTGGTGGAGACGCCCGCGACCTGGACGTAGGTGTCCCACATCCACTGCACGATGTGGCTCGGCACGCAGGCATCGCCGGTGAGCCGCGCCGTGCCGCCCGGGAAGAGGCCGATGCGGTTCTTGGCCTTGAGCAGCGGCGGCACGGCGAGCTGGATCGAGGCGTTCGACATGTCGGTCAGCACGTCGACGCCCTGGCGGTCGATCCACTCGCGGGCGAGGCTGGAGCCGACATCGGCCTTGTTCTGGTGGTCGGCGGAGACGACCTCGATCGTCATCCCCCGGCACTCGGCCTTGAGGCAGTCATCGACCGCCATCTGCGTCGCGACCACCGAGCCCTTGCCGGTGATGTCGGCGTAGACCCCGGACATGTCGGTGAGGACGCCGATCTTGATGCGGTTGTCGGAGTAGTCGGCCGCGGCCGGTGTTGCCGCGAGCAACGCCGCAGCGAGCAGCGCGGCGCCCGCGTTTCCGAAGATCGTCCCGGACATCGCTTCCCCCTGATCGTTTTTGTGGCGTGATCCGTCTTTTGATAGGGGACCGGCGCGGCCTCGGCCACGGGCGTGGGCGATCTGAGGTGTGATGGGTGTGCTGGGCGGCTGGCGGCGCGATCTCTCCTGCAAGAGTCCTGTTGCTGTGCCGGGCTGCACCGGGCGATCGGGTCCGAGTTCTTCCCAATCTCGACGAGTCGCCGTGGGAGCTGCTGATGATCACCGGGTTGATCTACGCCTTGCCGCCGGCCGCGATTTATTATGTGTTCAAGCGGTATATGATGGGTGGGTTCATGGCGGGAGCTGTTAAGAGCTGATCGTGGCCTCTTAATTTAGTTTGCAATCGCTGCTGACCATGGACGGTGTCCGTGGCCATTTTGCTTGATATTATTGATCAAATTCATCTAGCATCTGCACGGCGCTGCAAAAATATTTGATGAATTTCCACGTAATGCTTGGAATAAGCTGCTCTTATTTGGGTTTCGACTCCTGGACTAGCTCTGGCCCTCTTCTAAAGGAGACATCCCGGCAATGTCAGGAGGTAGCGTTCATGCGCTTGACAATGTCAGAATGCCTATGAGAGAGTGCCGACATTGGAGGTTGGCATGACTGATGGACCTCATCGTACATTACCGATGCGATCGGCATGGAAGAGGTTTGCTTATCGCGCGGACAATCAAATCTATAGTGCTGAAGAGGTGGCTGAGCTTGTATGCCCAGCACTTGCTAGTGATTGGCACTCGGAGGTCCGGCCAAGCCTTATCAATTCTGCGACTTTGATATTAGAAGAATCTGCGCAGCAAGGGCTTTTCGAGAATGAGATAGACAAAATAAATCGTCTTCGGTCATCATGTGATTCGCCGCTCGCCGCTGCCTTTTGCGATGCCGTAAAAAACGTTTTAATAGACGGCTTGCGTGCGCCTGATACAATAGAGCAAGCAATAAAAACGTCGCTTGTTGATCGAGCCCTTTGTCAAATCAGGGCGGTTGAAGAACATTACATGCGAAGATCGGACAGAGTGCGCGCGTTGAGCGTACGGCTGCGACTCGAAGAAGCTGTAAATTGTACGTCGTTCGATGCACTTGTGAAGGCAATTTCAAACGGCCTGAGTATCATAAAGAGATTTGAGCCAAAAGTTCGCAACGATTTAGATGATGGAGTTCAGCTATGCGCGCGCTAGAATATGCGGCTTCTAACAAGGTGCCGCATCTCATTGACGCAGTTCAGCACGAAGATCAAATCAGAAATGGCGCCAGAGCTGCCTTAATCGACAAAAACATCATTCTATCAACGATCGGATTGGAAAAATATTTCTTTGCAAAGTGGGAGCCGTTGCTTGTCGACTTAATGGTAGTGGCAGCGGCTATTGAATACTGCGATATTGTTCACCGCCGGCCTCCGCTTGGTTGGGCGCGATCATTCGATGTACGTATTGCCGTACATTTGCCTGAAATTTGGCAAAAAAGTAATGTGCAAAATTCGATCGTTAGTGCCGCCAATCTTTTAACTGGAGATAAATGGAAATTCAGTTTCGAAAAACGTACTCGACCGGCGGAGCGGGCCCAAGAGCAATTGCTAGAATTAGGTTCTTCAGCAAAAATCGTTATGCCTTATAGTGATGGCTTGGACTCTCGCGCAGTGGCCGCACTAATTGCGAGCCAAGAGCGTGACAGTTTGGTGCGCGTCAGGCTCGGCGCGCGAGGCTCTGACCAGAGCGTGCCTTTGCGACGTCGCTACCCTTTTACAGTTGTTCCTTATGCGGTACGTGTCTCAAAGAGGGATCGTCGCGAGTCATCGGTTCGGTCTCGTGGCTTCAAATTCTCGGTTGTAACTGGCGCCGCTGCACATCTATCAGGTGTAAAAAGGGTAGTTGTAACAGAGAGTGGTCAGGGTATATTTGGGCCTGTTCTTACTGTTAGTGGTCATATGCATCCAGATTATCGCGTCCATCCAACCTTCTTGAGGAAAATCGAAAGTATATTTTATTCGTTATTCGGAGAAAGTCCGCGTTACGAATTTCCTAGGATTTGGAGTACCAAAGGAGAGACGATAGCCGCGGCAATTGCTCTTCCGTCAAAGTTCGATCTGTCGAATACACGCTCCTGCTGGCAACAGTCGCGGCAGGTGTCAGTTGATGGTCGTAGAATTCAATGCGGCGTGTGTGCTGCTTGCTTACTACGCCGGATCAGCATGCATCGGGCTGGTCTCAGCGAGCCTAGGAAGACATACGTGTGTGATGATCTTTCGCTTCCCAGTCTAGATAACTGTGCTGCACTAGGGTTTTCTAGGATTGGAAGGGCGTTTAGGGAATATGCGATTGCTGGCGTGCTGTATCTCGATCATTTGGCGTCTATGGCTGAATCGAAGCTGCACTTAGAGGTCAAGCGACGTATTGCAAGGGAGGTTGCGAGCGCAGAAGACATAAATTCGAGTACAGCAGAAAAGAATTTGCAGGAATTACTTGAGCGGCATCGAGATGAGTGGATTAACTTCATGAGGCATGTAGGTTCAAAGTCTTTTATCTATGACATTGCGTCAGTGCGGCCATGAGCAATAATATCGACCAATTCACGCCTCAGGAGGTAGGTGAGCGGCTGCGTATCGCGCGCGAAAGTGCAAAGATCACTCAGGCAGCTGCCGCAGATGCGATTAATGTTGCTCGTACTACAATCGTCGCTATCGAGCAAGGTCAGCGTCGCATTCGGCTGGATGAGCTTCAGCGTCTAGCCATCACATATGACACCTCAGTTAATGCTGTTCTGCGTCGTGAAGCCGTCTACGTAGATCTCAAGCCGCGGTTTCGAAAGGGGCCTGAAAAAAACGTCGAAGTTGAAAGGGCTACCGATACGTTAACGAGGCTGGTGCAGGCTGAAATTGAATTAGAAAGCTTGCTCGGGGTGCAAAGGAGACGTAATGATCCTCCGGAGAGACCTCTGTTACCGGGCGATGTCGCATCGCAAGCGGAGCAAGATGCGTTCGAGTTACGTCAGTGGTTAGGCCTTGGGCTTGCGCCAGTGCATGACATTGCCTCTTTGCTTGAGTTGCAGCTCGGTGCGCATGTCTTTGTGCGTAAACTTCCAGCAAAAATTTCCGGTCTATATGCTTATGTGGATGGGCCAGGAGCGTGTATTTTGTTGAATGCTGCGCACCCTCGTGATCGCCGAGCGCAGACTGCTGCTCATGAGTTAGGTCATTACATTTCTACGCGCCGTGCGCCGGATGCCGTTTACGAAGGTTCATCCGATGAGAGTCGCGAAGAGCGCTATGCAAATACGTTCGCTCGGGCATTTCTCACTCCTGCTCGCACTGTCATGAGTAAGTTCCAAGACGTGACAGCTGGAGCGTCACAGCTAACAAGGCGTCATGTCATCATCTTAGCTCATACTTTCGGCGTTTCACGCGAGGCGATGGTACGAAGATTAGAAGAGCTAAAACTGACCAAGGCAGGGACGTGGGATTGGTTTGCTCGAAATAATGGAATAACCGATGAGCAGGCTCGCCAGGTTCTTGGGGTGACTCAGTCAGATCACGAAAAGCTGGAGGCTGCGCAATTGGTTCCACTTAGACTTGGGGCCATGGCGGCCGAGGCGTGGCGGCGTAAGCTTCTGAGTGAGGGGCAAATTGCGCGCCTACTTGGTCTTGACCGCACGGAAGTGCGCGAGATCGTGGATAGCTGTAACGATGAGGGGGGTGATGCAGATGCATCTCTCAGGCTCCCCATCTAATCGGGTGTCCCCCCTAATCGGCGATGCCAGTTTTTGGATCAATCTCTTTGCGACGGGGCAGTCAGAAAGCCTACTCAATGCATTTGGGGAACTTCCGCGCATTACTGATACCGCGTTGCGGGAGTTGGGGCGTGGGCGTTCGAAAGGTCGCTGTGCGGCGGAACTCATGGACACATTAGTGTGTGCGGGAGGGGTGAAGGTTGAGCGCTGCGCAGCCGAGGATGAACAAGCTTTTCTCAATCTGACAATTGGGCCTGCGGAAAATACTCTCGATGATGGAGAAGCTGCGACGCTTGTATGCGCATCAAGATTGGGTGGGACAGCGATCATTGATGAACGCAAGGCAACGTCGTTGGCGGAGATCGTTTTCCCAAAAATTCAAATTATATCCACTGTAGAGCTAATAATTGAGGCCGGAAAGATTTCTAAACTTAACGGAGATTTTATATCTGATGCTATCTTCAACGCGCTTGTTGATGCGCGTATGCGAGTTCCTGATAGATATCTCAGTACCGTTGTTTCTCTTCTCGGCGCCGAACGGGCATCGAAATGCCTTAGCCTACCAGCTCATGTACGAATAACAACAAAGTGATAATTGCTTGTCATAAATATGAAGTTTGCGCAATCATGTAGGCGTCCGGGCCAATGTGCCGCGACTAGAGCAAGCCGCGGCACATCACATTACGCCACCGCTGCCACACCCCCCGGCATCAACCTTCCCTCCTCCACCGCATGACACGCCACCCCATCCCGAAACACCGGCACCTCCGCCTTGCACCGGTCATTCGCGAACGGGCAGCGCGGGTGGAAAGTACACCCTGACGGCGGGTTGATCGGGTTCGGGATCTCGCCCTGCACCGGCACGCGCTGCCGGCCGACATGGGCGAGGTCGGGGACCGCGTCGAGGAGCATGCGGGTGTAGGGGTGTTTCGGGGCGGTGAAGAGCTCGCGGCCGCCGCCGATCTCGACGATGCGGCCGAGATACATCACGCCGATGCGGTTCGCCATGTGGCGCACCACGGCGAGGTTGTGGCTGATGAACAGGTAGGTCAGGCCGAGCCGGTCCTGCAGGTCGCGCATCAGGTTCAGGATCTGGGCCTGGACCGAGACGTCGAGGGCCGAGGTCGGCTCGTCGGCGACCAGGAACTCGGCCTCGGAGGCGAGCGCCCGCGCGATGGCGATGCGCTGGCGCTGGCCGCCCGAGAAGGCGTGGGGGTAGCGCTTGCCGTCGTCCGGGTGCAGGCCGACCAGGGTCAGGAGCTCGCCGACCCGCGCTTGAATCTCGCGCTCGCCATTGAGGAGCCCGAAGGCGCGGATCGGCTCGGAGACGATCCGGTCGACCCGCCAGCGCGGGTTCATCGAGGCGTAGGGGTCCTGGAAGATCATCTGGATGCGCCGCCGCAGGGCCCGGCGCTCGGCGGCCTGGCGCGGGTCGGTCATCGAGACGCCACTGATCGTGACCTCGCCGTCGGAGGG
Organism: Methylobacterium variabile; assembly: GCF_001043975.1. Taxonomy (GTDB): domain Bacteria; phylum Pseudomonadota; class Alphaproteobacteria; order Rhizobiales; family Beijerinckiaceae; genus Methylobacterium; species Methylobacterium variabile. The sequence goes on along the minus strand of NZ_LABY01000063.1, from coordinate 40,064 downwards.
CGGCATCAGGCCGACCACCATGCGGGCGACCGTCGACTTGCCGGAGCCGGATTCGCCGACGATCGCCAGGGTCTCGCCCCTGGCGACCGAGAACGACACGTGGTCGACGGCGCGTAAGTATTGGCGCGGCTGGCGCTCGATCACCCGGTTGAGCCAGGGGCGCGAGACGTCGAACAGGCGGCGCAGGTCGCGGACCTGCACGTAGTCGGGCTGGGGAGCGATCACGGGCTTCAAGGCGATGTGGGGCTTCATGCGGCGGCCTGTCCGGACGCGTCGTAGAGGTGGCAGGCGACCCGGTGCGAGCCGACCACGAGGGGCTCGGGCCGGTCGACCGTGCAGCGGGCAAAGACGTTGGGGCAGCGCGGGTTGAAGGCGCAGCCGGGCGGGATCGCCGAGAGCCGCGGCATCGCGCCGGGGATCTGGGCCAGGCGGTCGGCCTCGTGCGACAGCGACGGGATCGCCCCCATCAGGCCCTTGGCGTAGGGGTGGAGCGGATCGCCCACCAGCGCCGCCACCGGGCCGATCTCGGCGACGCGCCCGGCATACATCACAGCCACCCGGTCGGCGGCCTCGGCGATCACCCCCATGTCGTGGGTGATCAGCATCACGGCGGTGCCGTGGTCGCGCCCGAGGCGCTTCAGGAGCGTGATGATCTGGGCCTGGACCGAGACGTCGAGCGCCGTGGTCGGCTCATCGGCGATGATCAGCTCCGGCTCGGCGGCGAGCGCGAGCGCGATGACGACCCGCTGGCGCATGCCGCCCGAGAACTCGTGCGGAAAACCGTCGATGCGCCGCTCCGGCGCCGGGATGCCGACCTCGGCCAGGAGGTCGATCGCCCGCTGGCGGGCGGCCTTGGCCGAGAGGTCGGTGTGGGTGCGGATCGTCTCCTCGATCTGCCGGCCGACCCGGTAGAGCGGGTTGAGGCTGGTCAGCGGGTCCTGGAAGATCATGCCGATGCGCTTGCCGCGCACCTTCCGCATCGCCTCCGGGGGCAGGTTGTCGATGCGCTCGCCGTTGAGGCGGATCTCGCCGCCGGCGATGCGGCCGGGCGGGTCGATCAGGCCGATCACCGCCGAGCCGGTCACCGACTTGCCGGCACCGGACTCGCCGACGACGCCGAGCACCTCGCCGCGCTCGATCTCGAAGGAGACGCCGTCGAGCGCCGTCAGCACGCCGCGGCGGGTGGCGAACTCGACCCGCAGGTCGCGCACCGAGAGGACGGGTTGGGACATGGTGGAACCGGGTGTCATTGCAGCTTGGGGTTCAGGGCGTCGCGCAGCCAGTCGCCGAGCAGGTTGATCGCCAGCACGAGGCCGGCGAGCGCCAGGCCCGGAAAGGCGACGATCCACCACTCGCCCGAGAACAGGAAGCGGTTGCCGGTGCGGATCAGGGTGCCGAGGGACGGCATCGTCTCCGGCAGGCCGGTGCCGAGGAAGGACAGCGTCGCCTCGGTGATGATGGCGAGCGCCAGGTTGATGGTGGCGATGACGAAGACCGGGCCGGTGACGTTCGGCAGGATGTGGCGGGTGAGGATCACCGGGGCCGAGAGGCCGATGAGCCGGCCGGCCTGGACGTAGTCCTTGTTCTTCTCGACCATCACCGAGCCGCGCACGGTGCGGGCGTACTGCACCCAGAACGACAGGCCGATCGCCACCACGATGAGGGCGATCTGCGCCTCCGCCTCCATGTGGCCGCCGGCCACCGCCTTGGCGACGCCGTCGACGATGAGGGCGATCAGGATCGCCGGGAAGGTCAGCTGCACGTCGGCGACGCGCATGATGACGGTATCCACCCATCCGCCGGCGTAGCCGGCGATGAGCCCGAGGCCGATGCCGATGAAGCCCGACAAGAGCACACCGAGCACCCCGACGAGGAGCGACAGGCGCATGCCGTAGAACACCGCCGAGAGCACGTCGCGGCCCTGGTCATCGGTGCCGATCAGGAACGGCGCCTGGCCGTCGGCGTACCAGAGCGGCGGCAGGTTGGCGTTCATCAGCTCGAGCTGCGCCGGGTCGTAGGGGTTCTGCGGCGAGATGACGGGGGCGAGCAGCGCCAGCGCGACGAACAGCACGGTGGCGGCGAAGGCCGCCATCGCCAGCTTCGAGCGCCGGAAGCTGGCGAGGAGGTCGGAATCGAGGAACCGGCCCAGGCGCGAGGGCGGGGCCGCGGCTGCCAGGGCCGGCGCGGGAGTGGGGGAGGCCATGTCTCTAAACAATCCTCACGCCGCCCGCCGCACCGAGAGGCGCAGGCGCGGGTCGACGATGGTGTAGAGGAGGTCGACCACGAGGTTGATCGACACGAAGATGAGGGCGACCAGCAGCAGGTAGGCGGCCATGATCGGCACGTCGACGTTCTGCACCGCCTGCACGAACAGCAGGCCCATGCCCGGCCACTGGAACACCGTCTCGGTGATGATCGAGAAGGCGATGATCGAGCCGAGCTGGAGGCCGGCGACGGTGATCACCGGGACGAGGGTGTTCTTGAGCGCGTGGCCGAAATGGATCGACCGGGTGGTGAGGCCGCGCGCGCGGGCGAAGCGGATGTAGTCGGTGCGCAGGACCTCCAGCATCTCGGCCCGGACGAGGCGCATGATCAGCGTCATCTGGAACAGCCCGAGGGTGATCGAGGGCAGGATCAGGGCGCGAAGCCCCGAGGCCGTGAGGAAGCCGGTGGTCCACCAGCCGATCCGCACCGTGTCGCCGCGGCCGTAGGACGGCAGCCAGCCGAGCGTCACCGAGAACAGGAAGATGAGCAGGATGCCGATCAGGAAGGTCGGCAGCGACACGCCGATGAGCGAGATGGCCTGCAGGAGCTTGGCTCCGACGCTGTCGCGGTGGAGCGCCGAGTACACCCCCATCAGGATGCCGGCGGTGAGCGCGAACAGGGTGGCGCAAAGCGCCAGCTCCAGGGTCGCGGGCATCCGCTCGGCGAGCAGCGTCGAGACCGGCTGGCGGAACTGGTACGAGTTGCCGAACTGGCCGCGCACGGCGTTGCCGGCGTAGCGGGCGAACTGCACCAGCACCGGATCGTCGAGGCCGAGGCTCTGCCGGATCTGCAGCCGCTCGGCATAGGGCGTGTCCGGTGCGACGAGCTGGTTCACCGGATCGCCGGCGAAGCGGAACATCGCGAAGGCGATCAGCCCGACCGCCAGCAGCACCCCGACGGATTGCAGCAGGCGGCGGAGAATGAAGGCGAGCATGAGGGGGGTTTCTTGGGTTCTCGTGTGGTCCGAGAAATCTCGGAGTTCGAACTGGAGGGATGAGGGTCGGCTAACACACTCGTCCGTCAACAAAAAAGGCACCAGGATCTCCTCTCCCCGCGGGCGGGGAGAGGAGAATGCGCACGGCCCTGCCGCCCTATGCCTCAGGTGCCGCTTACGGCTCCTTCGAGACCCAGAACAGCATCATCTGGTTGTCGGCGCGGGGCACCAGCTTGACCTTCTTCGACACGCCCCAGGCCAGCGCCTGCTGGTGCAGCGGGATGTAGCCCCAGTCGGCCATGACGATGTCGTAGGCCTGCTTGATCATCAGGTTGCGGGCCTCCTGGTCGGTCTCGCGCTCGATCTTGTCGGCGAGCGCATCCACCTTCGGGTTGCAGTAGTTCCCGAGGTTGGTGGTACCGCGCGGGGAGTTCTTGTCGTTCCGGCAGCCGGCGATCTCGTACAGGATGTTGTGCGAGTCCATCGACGACGGCGTCCACCCGAGCATGTAGAACGAGGTGTCGAAGGCGGGCTTGAGGATCTTGGCGAAGTACTTCGCCTTGGGCTGGGCGATCAGGTTCACCTTGACGCCGACGCGGGCGAGCATCGAGGTGATGGCCTGGCAGATCGCCTCGTCGTTGACGTAGCGGTCGTTCGGGCAGTCGAGCGGCACCTCGAAGCCGTTGGGGTAGCCGGCCTCGGCGAGCAGCGCCTTGGCCTTGTTCGGGTCGTAGGCCGGGCGCTTGAACTCGCCCGCCAGCGGGAAGAGCGGCGGGGCGATCAGCAGGGCGGCCGGGGTGGCCTGCCCGCGCATCACGCGCTTGACGATCGCGTCCTCGTCGATCGCCCGGAAGAACGCCTCGCGCACCCGCACGTCCTTGAACGGGTTCTTGCCCTTGACGTTGGAGCCGCGCAGCTCGTCGCTGGTCTGGTCCATGCCGAGATAGATCGTGCGCAGCTCGGGCGCGTTCACCACCACGGCGTTGGCGCTGGAGCTCACCCGGCTCTGGTCCTGGAGCGGGACGGGATCGACCCAGTCGACCTCACCCGAGAGCAGGGCGGCGACGCGGGTCGCGTCGTTGCTGATCGTGGTGAAGATCGCCTCGTCGATGTTCGACTCGACCTTGCCCCAGTAGCCGTCGAACTTCTTGAACACCGTGCGCACGCCGGGCTGGTGCTCGGTGATGGTGAACGGGCCGGTGCCGTTCTCGTGCAGCGCCGCGTAGCTCGGGGTCGAGGCCGAGACCGGGGTCGGCTTCGTCGCGTCGTGCTTCTCGGCCCAGGCCTTCGACATGATGTACCAGCCGCCGAACTGGTACAGGGCGATGGGGTTGGGGTTCTTCAGCACCATGTCGACGGTGTGGTCGTCCACCTTCACGAAGGTGGCGTCCGCCGGCACGTTGGTCTGGAAGTTCGAGCCCGGTGCCCGCACGCGCTCGGCGGAGAAGATCACGTCGTCGGCGGTGAACGGCGTGCCGTCGTGGAACTTGACGTTCTTGCGAAGCTTGAAGCGGTAGCGGGTCGGCTCCGGGGTCTCCCAGGATTCGGCGAGGCCCGGGACCAGCTTCAGGTCCTTGTCGCGGGTGACGAGGGATTCGTAGATCGCGCCGTGGGCCGCGATCGTGAACGTTTCCTTGAGGGTGTACGGGTCGAGGGACTTCAGGTCGCCCTGGAAGGCGAACCGGAAGGTGTTGGCGGCCGAGGCCGGCGCGGCGGCAGCGACCGCCGCGAGGGCCGTGGCGGCGGCGAGGCACTTCAGCAGCGGACGAAACTTCACAGGCGACATCGACGGGTCCACTCCGCGGGGATCTCTGAGCGCGTTAGAGCACCTTCCGGCGCCGCAGGCGACGCCAGAGTGATGAAAAATGATGCACCGTCCCGGCCCTTCTCGCCAGGGGCTGGAAGGGTGTGGAACGATCGTGCCGCTCTAACAAGTCCCGGGCCAACAGCCGCCGGGCCATGCGCCCGGCGCGGACCCGCGACATTTGCGAGCCGCACGAGGCGGTTGACCGCGTGCCGGTCTGCCTGTTGCATCCCGGGCGGCAGTTCCCGCCCCGACACGAGCGTTTTGTCACATGCCCGTCATCAACCGCGTCGCCGCCCTCGCCGACGAGATCACGGCCTGGCGCCGCGACTTCCACCAGCATCCCGAGCTGCTGTTCGCCCTCGACCGCACCTCCGGCCTGGTGGCCGAGCGGCTGCGGGCCTTCGGCTGCGACGAGGTGGTGACGGGGCTGGGCAAGACCGGCGTCGTCGGCGTCATCCGCGGCCGCAACGGCGGCTCGGGCAAGGTGGTGGGCCTGCGCGCCGACATGGACGCCCTGCCGATCGAGGAGACCAGCGGCGTCCCCCACCGCTCGACGGTGCCGGGCAAGATGCACGCCTGCGGGCATGACGGCCACACCGCGATGCTGCTCGGCGCCGCCAAGTACCTCGCCGAGACCCGCAACTTCGACGGCACGGCGGTGGTGATCTTCCAGCCGGCGGAAGAAGGCGGCGGCGGCGCCGACGTGATGCTCAAGGACGGCCTGATGGAGCGCTTCGGCATCCAGGAGGTCTACGGCCTGCACAACAAGCCCGGCATGCCGCTCGGCAGCTTCGCGATCCGCCCCGGCGCGATCATGGCGGCGGCCGACCGGATCACCATTATGGTCCGCGGCAAGGGTGGCCACGCGGCAGCCCCGCACGACTGCATCGACCCGGTGCTGGTCGCCTCCCACATCGTCACGGCGCTGCAATCGATCGTCTCGCGCACGGTCGACCCGGTGCAGTCGGCGGTGATCTCGATCACGCAGATCAAGGCGGGCGACGCCTTCAACGTGATTCCGGAGACCGCGATCCTCAACGGCACGGTGCGCACGCTCTCGGAATCGGTCCGCGACCTGTGCGAGGCGCGCATCAGTCAGGTGGCCTCGAACGTCGCCGCCGCCTTCGGGGCCACGGCGAGCGCCGATTACGGCCGCGGCTACCCGGTGACCGTCAACGACGCCGAGCGCACCAGCTTCATGGCCGACGTCGCGGCGGAGGTGTCGGGCGAGGGTGCGGTGGAGCGCGCCGTCGCGCCGATGATGGGCGCGGAGGACTTCTCCTACATGCTGAACGCCCGGCCCGGCGCCTACATCTTCCTCGGCACCGGCCCCGGCGCCGGCCTGCACCACCCGGCCTACGACTTCAACGACCAAGCGGCGCCCTACGGCGTCTCGCTGTTCGCCCGGATGATCGAGCGGGCGATGCCGGCGGCCTGACGGGGCGGGATCCTCAGGGTTCATAAAAGTTCGTGTGAACGAAGTCTGAGGGTCTGCTCCCTTCGTCAGCACTCTGCACGTCATCCCGGGGCTCGGCGAAGCCGAGAACCCGGGATCCATAACCGCTGACGATGCAGGACGAAGCGGAGCACGAGCCGCCTCATTCTCCAACATCCGCGGTTAGGGATCCCGGGTTCTCGCGTGCCCCGGGATAACGCGGAGGGTGTCGGTGCCGTGGAGAGAAGGCCTGTCGGCCTCACACCTCGAACGTCACGCCCTGCGCCAGCGGCAGGGTCTTGCCGTAGTTGATGGTGTTGGTGGCCCGGCGCATGTAGGCCTTCCAGGAGTCCGAGCCCGCCTCGCGGCCGCCGCCGGTTTCCTTCTCGCCGCCGAAGGCACCACCGATCTCGGCGCCGGAGGGGCCGATATTGACGTTGGCGATGCCGCAATCGGAGCCCGACGCCGACAGGAAGATCTCGGCTTCCGCCAGATCCCGGGTGAAGATCGAGGAGGACAGGCCGGCGGCCACCGCGTTCTGGGCCGTGATCGCCTCCTCCAGCTCGGTGTAGCGCGTCACGTACAGGATCGGCGCGAAGGTCTCGCGGCGCATCGGACCGGCCTGCTCGGGCATCTCGACGAGCGCCGGGCGGACGTAGGCCGCCCCCTCGCCGCGAATGTCGCGCAGGCGCTCGCCGCCGTGGACGGTGCCGCCGATCGCCCGCGCCTCGTCGAGGGCGCGCGCCATGCCGTCGGCCGCGGCGACGTCGATCAGCGGGCCGATCAGGGTGGCGGGGTCGCGGGGATCGCCGATCCGCACCGAGCCGTAGGCCGCCTTCAGGCGCGGCACCAGGGCGTCGTAGACGGATCCGTGCACGAACAGCCGCCGCAGGGTGGTGCAGCGCTGGCCGGCGGTGCCCATCGCCGCGAAGGCGATGGCGCGCAGCGCAAGGTCGAGGTCGGCGGAAGGGGCGACGATGGCGGCGTTGTTGCCGCCGAGCTCGAGGATCGCCCGGGCGAAGCGGGCGGAGAGCTTCGGCGCCACCTGCCGGCCCATGGCGGTCGAGCCGGTGGCGGAGACGAGCGCGACCCGCTGGTCCTCGACGAGGCGCTCGCCCAGCTCCCGCCCGCCGATCAGCAGGCCGAGCAGGCCGTCGGGCGCGTCCGAACCGAAGCGCTTGACCGCCTTCACGGCGAGCGCGTGGACGGCGAGCGCGGTGAGCGGCGTCTTCTCCGACGGCTTCCAGATGACGGGGTCGCCGCAGACGAGGGCGAGCGCCGCGTTCCAGGACCAGACGGCGACGGGGAAGTTGAACGCCGTGATGACCCCGCACACCCCGAGCGGGTGCCAGACCTCCATCATCCGGTGGTCCGGCCGCTCGGTGGCGATGGTGAGCCCGTGCAATTGCCGCGACAGGCCGACGGCGAAGTCGCAGATGTCGATCATCTCCTGGACCTCGCCGAGGCCCTCCGAGAGGATCTTGCCGGCTTCCAGGGTCACGAGCCGGCCGAGGTCGTCCTTGTGGGCGCGCAGCTCCTCGCCGAGGAGCCGCACCAGCTCGCCCCGACGCGGCCCCGGCACCCGGCGCCAGGCCAGGAACGCCTCCGCCGCCCTGCCGATCGCCGCCTCGGCCTCCTCCCGGTCGGTCTCGCGCAGCTCGGCGACCACGCCGCCATCGACCGGCGAGCGCGCCGGCGTCCCGCCCTCGGCGAAGGCGGAGGCCGGGACGCCGAGGCGCTCCAGCACGGCGCGCGCGTCATCGCGGACGGACAGGACGGTGGGGGCCATGCGGGATGCTCCGGCGGATCTCACGAGAGCCGGGACACTGCGACAGCGCCGGCGGCAGGGCAAGCCGGGCTCACAGCCAGCCGAGGGCACGGAACCAGAGATAGTCGAGGGGGGCCAGCACCGCGAAGGTGACGGCCGCGACCGCGAGGCAGAGGCGCGCGCCGTCCCGTGCCGGCACCCGGCCCAGGCCCATCGCGACGACGATCGGGGCCGCCTGATAGGGCAGGAGCGGGGTGGCGTAGCCGATCACCTGCACCATCAGCACCGTGGCGAGCGGCAGGCCGCTGCCCTCGGCCAGCAGGCGGGCGAGCGGGGTGAACAGGGCCGGGATCCCGTTCGCGGTGACGGCGAAGTTGAGGAGGGTGGCGAGGCCGACGAGGCTCGCGAAGCTCGCGCCCGGCCGTGCCGGATCGAGGGGCAGCACGGCCACCAGCGCCGCGCCGACCCGGTCGCCGAGGCCGGTGCGGGCGACGAAGGCGGCGAAGCCCAGGATGCCGGCGATGTAGAGGCAGGTGCGGATGTTGACCCCGGCGGCGAACTCGTCGCCGGACAGGACCCCGACCCGCGGCATCAGGCACAGGCAGGCCGCCGCCAGCCCGATCCAGGCCGGCGGGACGCCGTGCACCGCGTCGGTCATCCACAGGGCCAGGGTGGCGAGGAGCAGGCCCGCGAGCCGCCGCTCCTCCCGGCTCATCGGGCCGGGCCCCGGTCCGGCGTCGGCCGGGACGAGGGGGCCGGGGCGGAACAGCACGAGGATGCAGGCGGCGAGCACCGCGCCCTTCAGCAGCCCGAGAACCGGGGCGTGCAGGGCGAGGTAGGGCAGGTAGGCGAGATGGAGGCCGAAGGCGCTCTCGGCGGCGCCAGCCATGACGAGGTTCGGCACGTTGGCCGGCAGGATGCTGGCCGAGAGCTGGAAGGTGCCGAATCCCACCGCCAGGGCGAGGCCGACCCGGCCGCGCCCCTGCGCCGGCAGCCCGGCCCGGTCGGCCAGCGCCATCACCACCGGCATCAGCACGGCGATGCGGCCCATGTTCGAGGGCATGACGAAGGCGAGCGCGTAGGTCAGCCCGATCACGCCGGCGACCAGGGCCGGCCAGGAACCGGCGAGGCGCGGCGCGACGAGCCCGGCGACCCGGTCGGCGAGGCCGACCTTGCGGATCGCCGCCCCGATGACGAAGCCGCTCAGGACGAGCCAGAAGGCCGAGGAGGCGAAGCCGGAGAAGACCACCTCGGGCGGCGCCAGCCGCAGGATGGTGGCGGCGGCGAAGAACAGGAGGGCGGTGAGGAACTCGGGCAGAAGGGCGAAGGCCCACAGCCCGACGGTCGCCGCCGCCACCAGGGCGGGCCACGCGAGGCCGCCCACCGTCGCCGATCCCATCACGGATCCTCCCCCCGCTCTCGTCCGGGAGGGTTTCCGACCTGGAAGGGTCCGAGAAAAGACGTGGTTCGGCGAGGGCGGCTTCGCCGCGGGCGAAGGAGGGCCCTCTCCCGCGAGGGGAGAGGGCCCTTGCGGGCCTCAGGCGGCCTTCTGCTTCGGCTGGATCAGCTTGCGGTTGACCAGCACCTCGGCGATCTGGACCGTGTTGAGGGCCGCGCCCTTGCGCAGGTTGTCCGACACGCACCAGAACGACAGGCCGTTCTCGACCGTGATGTCCTCGCGGATGCGCGAGATGTAGGTCGCGTCCTCGCCCGCCGCCTCGTGCGGGGTGATGTAGCCGCCGGGCTCGCGCTTGTCGTCGACCAGGATGCCGGGCGCCGAGCGCAGGATCTGGGTCGCCTCCTCGGCCGAGAGCGGGCGCTCGAACTCGACGTTCACCGCCTCCGAGTGGCCGATGAACACCGGCACGCGCACGCAGGTCGCCGTCAGCTTGATCTTGGGATCGAGCATCTTCTTCGTCTCGGCCACCATCTTCCACTCTTCCTTGGTGGAGCCGTCCTCCATGAAGACGTCGATGTGCGGGATGACGTTGAAGGCGATGCGCTTGGTGAACTTCTGCACCTTGACCTCGCCGGCGGTGAACACCGCGCGGGTCTGGTTGAACAGCTCGTCCATCGCGTCCTTGCCGGCGCCGGAGACCGACTGGTAGGTCGCGACGACGACGCGCTTGATGGTGGCGGCCTCGTGCAGGGGCTTCAGGGCCACGACGAGCTGCGCGGTCGAGCAGTTCGGGTTGGCGATGATGTTCTTCTTGGTGAAGCCCACGACGGCGTCGGCGTTCACCTCCGGCACGATCAGCGGCACGTCGGAATCGTAGCGGAAGGCCGACGAGTTATCGATGACGACGCAGCCCTGCTGGCCGATGCGGGGCGACCACTCCTTCGAGGTCTCGCCGCCGGCCGACATCAGGCAGATGTCGGTGTCGGAGAAGTCGTACTGGTCGAGGGCCTGGACCTTCAGCGTCTTGTCGCCGAAGGACACCTCCTGCCCGAGGCTGCGGCGCGAGGCCAGCGCCACCACGGTGTCGGCCGGGAAGGCGCGCTCGGCCAGGATGTCGAGCATCTCGCGGCCCACACTGCCGGTGGCTCCGACGACGGCAACCTTGTAACCCATCTCAATCGCTCCAGTTCGGAATGGCTCCTCCCCGGGCGATCTCAGGCGGGCTTGAGGGAGCCCGGCCTCCGCCCGCCACGGACGGGGAGGGATCCGAGGACGACGCGAGGCTTCAGCCGGCGGCGGTAATCGCCGTCGTGGCTTTGCGTTTCGTCGTGGTCGACACAGGCCGCATGGCGCGGTCAGTCCCCGGAAAGCTGCACCCGAGATGGGGTGCGCGAGCGCCCGCAGCAACAGCCCGAACGCGCCGTGCTGTCAAGGGCCGGATTCGGTCGCCGGCAACAGATTCTCGCTCCCGTCACCCGTTAGCACCGCGTTCACCCTGATCCGGTCCCGTCGGGGACAACCCGGCCCGGGTCAAGGAAATCGCTAAAATGCGGTGCGATCCCGGAGGCGACGACCACGCGCAACCGGAGGAGCGATCCCGTGCGGCAGAGGCCGGACTTCGACGACGCCGCCCTCGAGCGGGCGGGGATTGCCCTCGCACAGGACATCGGTCCCGTCGAGCCGTTGCTGCCGCGGCCGCTGCGGCGCGTCTCCCCGCGGGTCCCTCGACCCTGGCGCGCGGCCGGGCGGACCCTCGGGGCGGCGGCGGTGATCGCGCTCCTGAGCGTGCTCGCCAGCGAGCGGCGCGCCGCCGATCCGCCCCTCTCCGGAGAAGCCGCCTTCGTGCCGCGCTTCGCCGCCCCCGCGGTGGCGCCGCCGGCCTGGAGCGCGGTCGCGGCCGACCGCTACCGCCTCGGCGAGGAGGCGGCCGGCAGCGCCCGGGTGCAGCCCGGCCTGCGGGAGGACACGCTCACCGCCGGCACCTTCGCGGCCCAGGAGGCGCCGTTCCTGCGCCTCGTCGCCGCCGAGGCGGCGGAGCCGGACGGGGAGGGGAGCCTGTTCGTCACCCTGGCCCGCCGGGCCGCCGAGGCCGGCGGCCTCTCGGTCGCCCGCACCGGCGAGCGCGGCCAGCTGACGACGCGGTTCGGGGCGCTGGACACCGTCGACGCGACCCTCGCGGGCGAGGAAGGCCGGCGCGCCTGCACGGCGTTCCGCCTCGGCACCGCGCCCCTGCGGCTCGAGGGCTGGCTCTGCGCTCCCCTGGGGCAGCTGCCCGAGCCGCAGGCCGTCGCCTGCGCGGTCGATCGCCTCACGCCGCTCCCGGGTGCCGGGCTGACGCCAGCCGTGGCCGAGATGCTGGCGCAGCCCCGCCTCCCGGCCTGCGCCCCGGAGGAGCCGGCCACCACCGCCGCGGTTCCGACGGGCCGCAGGCCGGTTCGAAAGAATGCGGCGAGAGTGCGGCATTCGCGACCAGCGTCGCCGTGAGACGGAACCTCGGCCGCGCTCGCACGTCTCTTTCCATAACGGCGTCGTTTCTTAACGAGTGCGGCGCTACCCTGGCGATGTTCATCAAAGGTGCGTCATGCGCTTCCAGACTCTCGCCCTGACCGGGCTTCTTTCCCTCGCGGCCCTGGGCGCCGGCACCGCCGCCTCGCAGGCGCAGGACAGCTACGTCATCCGCAGCTACCGGGACGGCCAGGGCCTCGCGATCCGCGTGCGCCCGCGCAGCTGGCTCGATGCCGGCAACGTGGTGGAGGCCAATTCGGGCGCGACCGGCAACCCGGCCACCAACCCGCATTTCATCACCGCGTCCTACCTGAACTCGCCGCCCTACATCGCCAACCGCGAGCGCTGGGGCGGCGCCGGCATCCTGCCCGACCCGATCACCAACGGCCCGTTCATCGGCGCCCGCCGCAGCGCCGTCACGGTCGACCTGTCGGCGATCGACTACCTCGACCCGACCTCGCCGCTGTCGCGGGCGCGCGGGTACTGAGCCGACCGCATCAACCGGACGTGCGACGGGCCCCGAGAGGGGCCCGTTTCTTTTTGGAGTTTCTCTCGACCGGTTTCGCACCCTCCGCGTCATCCCGGGACCGCGCAGCGGAACCCGGGATCCATAATCGCTGACGTTGAAGAAAGAGGCGGACCGCGTTCAGCCTGTCCTGGATCGTCAGCGGTTCTGGATCCCGGGTTCTCGCCTGCGGCGAGCCCCGGGATGACGCCGAGGACGACCGATGCGGGCAGTCATTCAACTTGCCGCACCACATCGACGAGCATCGAATTCTATTTGATTTGCGGCGTTACTAATATCACGGAGTCATTTCGGGGTCGCGCGGCGGAGACCGGAATGACCCCGGTGGAGGTCAACTGTGTCGGCGAGGAATCGACAGGTTCTGGATGTGGCAAAGTCTCTTACCGGCTCCGCCCCTACCGCTCCTCCGCCTTCACCCACTTGATCACGCGCGGCGGCTCATACGCCCGGATCCGCGCCACGAGGTCCGCCGGCTCGGTGCCGACGATCAGCATCGCCCGGTGCGGCTCGCGCACGAAGCCCTCGGCGACCACGGAATCGAGGAAGCCCAGGAGCCCGTCGTAGAAGCCGCCGGCGTTGAACACGGCGAGCGGCTTCCTGTGGTAGCCGAGCTGGGCCCAGGTCCAGACCTCGAACATCTCCTCGAAGGTGCCGAGGCCCCCCGGCAGGGCGACGAAGCCGTCGGCGAGGTCGGCCATCAGGGCCTTGCGCTCGTGCATCGAGGCGACGACGCGCAGGTCGGTGAGGCCGAGATGGGCGGTCTCCTTCTCGACCAGCGCGCGGGGCATGATGCCGGTCACCCGGCCGCCGGCACCGAGGGCGCCGTCGGCGACCGCCCCCATCAGCCCGACCTTGCCGCCGCCGTAGACCAGCTCGATCCCGCTCTCGGCGAAGTAGCGCCCGAGCGCGGTCGCCGCCTCGCGGTAGAGCGGGCGGGCCCCGTCGCTGGAGCCGCAGAACACGCACAGGCGCATGGGTTCGCCCCTCCTCTGGCCGGATGTCAGCCCGCCTGGGCCTGCAGCTCGCGCACGATGGCGTCGCCCATCTCGGCCGTGCCGACCGCGTTGGTGCCCGGCGCGGCGATGTCGCGGGTGCGGGTGCCGCTGGCGAGCGTCCGGGTGATGGCGCTCTCGAGCTGGTCGGCCGCCTCGATCAGGCCGAAGGAGTAGCGCAGGGCCATGGCGAGCGAGCCGATCATGGCGATCGGGTTGGCGAGGTTCTGGCCGGCGATGTCGGGGGCCGAGCCGTGGACCGGCTCGTAGAGGGCGCGGCGGGTGCCGTTCTCGACCGCGCCGAGGGAGGCCGAGGGCAGCATCCCGAGGGAACCGGTCAGCATCGCGGCCACGTCCGACAGGATGTCGCCGAACAGGTTGTCGGTGACGAGCACGTCGTACTGCTTGGGGTTGCGCACCAGCTGCATGGCGCAGTTGTCGGCCAGCACGTGCTCGAGGCCGACATCCGCGTACTGCTCGGCGTGGAGACGGGTGACGGCCTCCTTCCACAAGACGCCGGTCTTCATCACGTTGTGCTTCTCGGCCGAGGCGACCTTGTTGCGGCGCTTGCGGGCGAGGTCGAAGGCGACCGCCGCGATGCGCTCGATCTCGCCGGTCGTGTAGACCTGGGTGTCGACCGCGCGCTTCTGGCCGTCCTCGAGGGTCACGATCTCCTTCGGCTCGCCGAAATAGACGCCGCCGGTGAGCTCGCGCACGATGACGATGTCGAGGCCCTCGACCAGCTCGCGCTTGAGCGCCGAGGCGTCGGCGAGGGCCGGGTAGCAGATCGCCGGGCGGAGGTTGGCGAACAGGCCCAGGTCCTTGCGCAGGCGCAGCAGGCCCGCCTCGGGGCGCTTGGCGTAAGGAACGCCGGCCCATTTCGGCCCGCCGACGGCGCCGAACAGCACCGCGTCGGCGGCCTTGGCCCGATCCATCGCGGCCTCGGAGAGCGGCACGCCGTGCGCGTCGATGGCCGCACCCCCGACGAGGTCGGTCTCGGTCTCGAACTGGGCGATGCCGGCGCGGGTGAACCAGGCCAGCACCTTGGAGACTTCCCGCGCCACCTCGGGGCCGATGCCGTCGCCGGGCAGGAGCAGGATCTTGTACGTGGCCATGGCGTGACCTTCTTCGTCTGGAAATTCCGGGTGTGCAGAGGGAAGGCTTCCCTCTGCCGGGATCGACAGCGCTCTCCGGACGAACCGGTCCCCGGTTCGTCCGGAGAGCGCGTCATCATCAAGGTCGCGATCTGCTCCCAGGGGAGAGCGGATCGTGGGCAGCGCCCCTGGGCGTTACGACTTGCGGGCGACGGTGAAGCGGGCGGCCTCGCACAGGGTCGCGGCGGCCGTGCCCCAGGGCTTGAGGGCCGCCTCGCACTCGGCGACGAGGCGCTCGCACTCGGCGCGGGCGCCGTCGAGGCCGAGGCGGTCGACGAGCGTGGCCTTGCCGGCGTCCTTGTCCTTGCCGGTGCGCTTGCCCATCGCCTCGGCGGAGGCCTCGCGGTCGAGGATGTCGTCGGCGACCTGGAAGGCCTGGCCCAGCGCCCGGCCGTAAGCCAGGAGCGCGCGGCGCTCGTCGGCCGAGGCGCCGCCGACGAGGGCGCCGGCATCGACCGAGAAGGCCAGGATGGCGCCTGTCTTCATCGCCTGGAGCTGGAGCGTCGCGTCGACGTCGAGGTTGGCCGGGCCGAAGCGCCCCTCCGCCCCGAGGTCGAGGAGCTGGCCGCCGACCATGCCGCCGAGGCCCGAGGCCCGGGCGAGGCCGAGCACCAGCTCGGCGCGGATCAGCGGGTCGGCCTGCCAGGCCGGATCGGCGACGATCTCGAAGGCGAGGGTCTGGAGGGCGTCGCCGACCAGGATCGCAGTGGCCTCGTCGTACTTCTTATGTACGGTCGGCTGGCCGCGGCGCAGGTCGTCGTCGTCCATCGCCGGCAGGTCGTCGTGGACGAGCGAGTAGCAATGCACCAGCTCGACGCCCGCGCCGGCCGCCAGCGCGCCCTCGAACGGCCCGCCGAGCATCCGGGCGGTCTCGATGGCGAGGAACGGGCGCAGGCGCTTGCCGCCGTTGAGCACGGCGTGGCGCATCGCCTCCATCAGCCGGGGCGGCCGGGCGATCTCGCCGGGCTGCACCGCGTCGCCGAGGCGCTCGGCGAGAAAGCCTTCGACGGTCTTGGCGACGGCCGAGAGCCGCGCCGTGAAATCGCCTGCCTGCGGGTATCCAGTGGTGCCGGCCATCGTATTTTCCTGGGGACGGCCCGGCGTCGTGTCCTGCGGGGCCCGCGTTGACGTCATGGTGGCCTCGTATCGACGGGCACGCCGAGAGGAGGGTCGGATTCAGGAGCCGCGCGCCACGGCGGACCGGGACGGGGCAGGTCGGGACGGAGGCTGGCCGCGGCCGCTGCGGGGGCTGGTGCCGGCGGGCGCGCCGCCGGTCCGGGCCCGCGGGCGGCGGGTCTTGCGCGCCGTGCTCCTCGTGCCCGTCATGGCGGTCGCCTTCCTCCTGGTCCTGGCGCTCGTCTATCGCGCGCTGACCCCGCCCTCAACCCTGATGCTCGGCCGCTGGGCCACGCTGCAGCCGGTGACCCGGGAGGTGGTGCCGCTGGACGCCATCGCCCCGGCCCTGGTCCAGGGCGTCGTCGCCTCCGAGGACCAGCGCTTCTGCCTGCACGGCGGCGTCGACTGGGACGCGCTCTGGAGCGTGGTCGACGACGAGGACGGCCCGAGCCGCGGCGCCTCGACGGTGACGATGCAGACGGTGAAGAACGTCTTCCTGTGGCCGGGCCGCTCGTACCTGCGCAAGGCGCTGGAGATCCCGCTGGCGCTGATGGCCGACCTCGTCTGGGGCAAGCGGCGGACGATGGAGATCTACCTCAACGTCGCCGAGTGGGGGGAGGGGATCTTCGGCGCCGAGGCCGCCGCCCGGCACTGGTTCGGCAAGCCGGCCCGCGACCTCACGAGGGGCGAGGCGGCGCTGCTCGTCGCCGCCCTGCCGAACCCGATCCTCCGCAACCCGCGCCGACCCACCCGGGCGCTCCGGGCGCTGGCCGGCCGCATCCAGGGCCGCACGGCCGGGATCGCGACCTTGAGCCAGTGCGTGCGGCCGTGACCGGCCGGTTGCTGGATCGTTGCCGGGTGCCGTAAGCGGAGCCGTGCGATTCGCGCGGGGGGCGGCGATGGCGGGCGGTGGAATGCGGGCGGCTCTGGCAGCCGCCATGGTGGCGACGTCACTCTGGCCGTCCGGACCGGCCCGGGCCAACGACAGCGCCGCCGCCCTTGAGGCCGGCGGCCTGGTGCTGGTGCGCGATCCCGACATCGCGCTCGCCAGCGAGGACCTGCGCATCGGCCTCGACCGCATCGCGGTGGACTACGTCTTCCGCAACCGCGCATCCGCGCCGAAGACCCTGCGGGTGGCCTTCCCGCTGCCGGCCATCGACGGGGCGCAGCTGTCGATGAGCGCGCTCAACCTGCCCTACGAGGACCGGGCGAACTTCGTCGGCTTCACGGCGACGGTGGATGGGGCGCCGGTGACGCCGCTCCTTGAGGAGCGGGCCTATCTCGGCACCCGCGAGGTGACCGACCTGCTGCGCGGCCACGGCGTGCCGCTCAACCCGCTGCGGCGCAGGGACGTCGAGGCGGCGCTCAAGCGGCTCTCCCCGGCGGTGCTCGGGGAGCTGGAGAAGGCCGGCCTCCTGTCGGAGGCCAAGGCCGACGCCGACGGCCAGTGGCGCAGCGAGGCCAAGTTCCACTGGGAGCAGACGTTTCCGGCTGGCCGCGACCTGCGCGTGTCCCACGCCTACGCGCCCGTGAAGGGCAACCACCTGCTCTCGATCCAGGAGGCGGCCACGCCCGCCTACCGGGCCCAGTACTGCCTCGACGATGCCGGCCTCGCCGGGATCCGGCGCCTGATCGCCGCCTCGCCGCAGAAGGAGCACGGCCTGACCCGGGCGGTCGAGGTGCCGTACATCGTCACCACCGCCCGCAACTGGGCGGGGCGCATCGGCCGCTTCACCCTGACGGTCGACAAGGGCAGCCCGGGCGCCCTGGTGAGCTTCTGCCGCACTGGCGTGCGCAAGACCGGGCCGACCACCTTCGTGTGGGAGGCGAAGGACTACGTGCCCGACAAGGATCTGATGATCCTGATCGTCTCCAACGACGACGCCCTGCTGGGGATCCGGTGAGCGCGCCCAAGGAGGGCGCGTGCCGGACGCCGATGAGCCGGCGAACCGTCGCGGGCCGGCGCGACTTTCCCCCGAGGCCGCCCGGAACGGGGCTGGCGCGGCGGGCTTTCCCCCCGTAACACCGGCGCCGCCCGCCCGTGCGGCGCGGCCCTCAAAAGGGAAGCACGATGTTCACTCTCGAGATCGACGGCACGCCCGTCGCCATCATCCGGTCGAACGAGGAGCGGGCCCGGGAGCTTCTCGAGGTCGAAGGCTTCAAGGACGACCTGCGCACCATGAAGAGCGACGGCCGCCCGCTGTGGTCGGGCAAGGCCGAAGCCCTGAAGCTCCGCCCGGCGACCGAGGACGAGGTCGAGTCCTTCGAGGACGCCATGGACGAGGACGAGTTCGAGGACGACGCCCCCGAGGCCGCCGCGACCGACTCCCAGGGCCAGACCGACGACGACGAGGACGAGGAGGACGACGTCGACATCCTGTTCCTGGTCGACATCGACGACGAGGACGAGGCGTAGGCGCGAGCCTCGCGCGGCCGGCGCAGGGCCGGCCGCACCCTCCGCTCTGCCCGCGAGGCCCGCCCCGTTCCCGGTGCGGGCCTCGCTCGTTCTCAGGCCCCCAGCTTGCGCTTGCGCTGGCCCAGGGTCCGCAGGCGCAGCGCGTTGAGCTTGATGAAGCCCGCCGCGTCGCGGTGGTCGTAGGCGACCGCACCTTCCTCGAAGGTGACGAGGTCCTGGTCGTAGAGGGAGTTCGGGCTCTCGCGGCCGATGACGTGGACGCCGCCCTTGTAGAGCTTCAGCCGCACCGTGCCGGTGACCATCTCCTGGCTCTTGTCGATCAGCGCCTGGAGCATCTCGCGCTCCGGCGAGAACCAGAAGCCGTTGTAGATCAGCTCGGCGTAGCGCGGCATCAGCTCGTCCTTGAGATGGGCCGCGCCGCGGTCGAGGGTGATCGACTCGATCGCCCGGTGGGCCGGCAGCAGGATGGTGCCGCCGGGGGTCTCGTACATGCCGCGGCTCTTCATGCCGACGAAGCGGTTCTCGACGAGGTCGAGGCGGCCGATGCCGTTGGCGCGGCCGAGCTCGTTGAGCTTGGCGAGCAGGCTCGCGGGGGACAAAGGCTCGCCGTCGATCGAGACCGCGTCGCCGCGCTCGAACCCGATGGTGATGACGGTCGGGGTGTCGGGCGCCTCCTCGGGCGACAGGGTGCGCGAGTAGACGTAGTCCGGCACGTCCAGGGCCGGGTCCTCCAGCACCTTGCCCTCGGAGGAGGCGTGCAGCAGGTTGGCGTCGACCGAGAACGGCGCCTCGCCGCGCTTGTCCTTGGCGATCGGGATCTGATGCTGCTCCGCGAAGGCGAGCAGCGATTCACGGGAGCGGAAATCCCATTCCCGCCAGGGGGCGATCACCGTCACGTCGGGCTTCAGCGCATAGTAGCCGAGCTCGAACCGGACCTGATCGTTGCCCTTGCCGGTGGCGCCGTGGGACACCGCGTCGGCCCCGACCTTCTCGGCGATCTCGATCTGCTTCTTGGCGATCAGCGGCCGGGCGATCGAGGTGCCGAGGAGGTAGACGCCCTCGTACTGGGCGTTGGCCCGGAACATCGGGAAGACGTAGTCGCGGACGAATTCCTCGCGCAGGTCCTCGATGAAGATATTTTCCGGCTTGATGCCGAGCAGCTCCGCCTTGCGGCGGGCCGGTTCCAGCTCCTCGCCCTGACCGAGATCGGCGGTGAACGTCACCACCTCGCAGCCGTAGGTGGTCTGGAGCCACTTGAGGATGATCGAGGTGTCGAGGCCGCCCGAGTAGGCGAGCACGACCTTCTTCACGCGCTTCTGGGGCTGGTCGGACATGCGGGCGGGCCTCACGCGATGGGGAACTGCAAGGGGAACGGAATGAACGCGCCGGGGCTTAACAGCCCGGCCCGGCCGCGTGCAACTGCGCTGCCAAAGTTCCGCCGCCCGCCCGTGGCGATGCGACGCCCGGGGCGGCGCTTGTGGGCGGAGCGCGCGGACGCGAAGGTGCGATATCAATCCAACGGAGGGGTGCGATGCCGCGCCGGCCCACGCTCGAATTCTGGTTCGAGTTCGCATCGACCTACTCCTACCTCTCCGCGATGCGGATCGAGGCGCTCGCCGACGCGGCCGGGGTGAGCTTGCGCTGGCGCCCGT
Source organism: Methylobacterium variabile (assembly GCF_001043975.1). GTDB lineage: Bacteria > Pseudomonadota > Alphaproteobacteria > Rhizobiales > Beijerinckiaceae > Methylobacterium > Methylobacterium variabile. The sequence continues at coordinate 20,095 of NZ_LABY01000063.1, read as the reverse complement.
TCCTGCTCGGACCGGTCTTCGCCGCGCAAGGCTGGACCTCCTCGCCGTTCAACCTCTACCCGGCGAAGGGCCGCCACATGTGGCGCGACCTCGCCCGCGAGGCCGCCCGTCTCGGCCTGCCGCCGGTGGTGCGCCCCGACAGTTTCCCCCAGAACAGCCTGGCGGCGACCCGGGTGGCGGTCCACGGCGCCGAGGAGCCGTGGATCGGCGCCTACGTGCGGGCGGTCTACGCGGCGGAGTTCGCCCGCGGCGAGTCGATCGCCGAGCCCGCCGCGATCTCGGCCATCCTCAACGGCCTCGGCCTCGACGGGCCGGCCCTGATCCGCGCCGCGACCCAGGAGCCGGTGAAGAACCGCCTGCGCTCGATCGGTGAGGAGGCGAAGTCCCGCGGCCTGTTCGGCGCCCCGAGCTTCCTGACCGAGGACGGCGAACTGTTCTGGGGCAACGACCGGCTGGAGCAGGCGCTGGAATGGTCAGTGGGGGAGCGGCCGGCGGGAATGCGGCGCCAAAACTAATGCGTCGATGCCTTTAATGGGTGCATCGCGCGGCGCGAATTTGCGGGCAGTCACAAACGATCATCGAATAAGCACTTGGTGCGACGGACAGTTTCTGCAATAATAGCATGCGCTGCAACAAAATTCTGTATTGTAAGATGTTTAGTAAATTCGATTTTGGTTTTAGTATAAGGATAATGTGGAATTAGTAATATTTACATTTATTTTATATCCAATGCGAATAACGTTGATTTGCTGGGATTGCAGTGAATGGCCGTGCGAATAGATACTCAGCGTATGTACAGTATAAAAATTCCTTGCAATGTAATTAGTTGATCGGCAGCATCGGGCTCGATTTTCGTATCGCCAGGCCGAAATTACTCATTTTGAGGCGTGTACAGACATGTCATTTCTGGTGTTCTGTCCGGAATGGGGTCGCGTACATGGTGGTGTGAGTTCATTCAATGTTGATTTTTGCTCAGCATTGGCGCGGGTTTCCCGTGCGAAAGTCTATTGTGTCGTTGAAAGATTTGATCACTTAGATAATAACGATGCAAAACTTAAAGGGGTTACACTTATCGATACAAGAGAAATAGCTCAAATCGGCGGAGATGTTAAATGCGTTTTTGGTCACGATGTTTTCACTCCGGAGGATGCAATTGGTCTTAAAATAAGCAAAAAAGTAGATTTAATCGTTTTTCATCATATGAGTTATCAGGCCTACTACGCATTTAAATCTGAAAGCGAATTTGAGCACAAATATCGCCAGCAACGTAGCATACTTATGTCAAGTTCCACCATTGTGTCGGTTGGGCCGGCATTGCACGAATCTGCAGCAATCATTACAGGTGGAAAACGCAAAATTGTCACGATGGTTCCCGGCTTGTTAGATGCCGAGCCTGAAGTGGCCGTAGAAACAAAATTCCGCAGAATAATGCTAGCAGGACGACTTGAGGACGAGCAGTCCTTGATAAAGCAATTTGATTTGATGTTGACCTCCGCGGCAAAAGTTTCTTCGACTCTTGTCGACGATGGATTTGATCCACTGATAACAATATTCGGTTTAAGTGAAGAGAGTCTGTCTCCAAGGAAATTGATCGGGACAAAAATATATGAGATAGCGGGAAAAAGGATTTCTTATATGCCATTTAGATATACGAAGAACTTCGATGATTATTGTGATTTGTTAAGAAAGCAGGATGTTTTGTTGATGTTGTCAGCAAGGGAAGGGTTTGGTCTCGTAGCATGGGAGGCAATGGCATTGGAGGTGCCTGTTTTAATTTCAAAACAAACAGGATTGGCACGTTACATCGCAAGCAATAGACCGGACTTGCTTGGATATATTAGGACTGTAGAAGTAAACGGACATCACGATGAAACTGCCAATCCAGAAGACGTTAAAAAATCTGAAAAAATACTGAGAGAAATGCTTTTGAATATTAAAGAGTCAAAAGCAAACGCGCGATCGTTGGCGCGAATGTTGCGTAAAGGAGAATTTACTTGGGATAAAAGAGTTCATGATCTGCTTCTGACGCTCGGTTTCTCAGATATGAAATTATCTTTTGCTTCAGAATCAAGGGAGATGGATATGTCAAAAATCCTAAAAATGCTTGATATTCGTGATATTCGTGTCGAGAACTTGTTCTTCGAATCGAACGCACTCCCGCCGCAACGCATCAAGGGACGATTTATAGATAAATGGATTAATTATCCAGATAAAATTGAACAAATTTTCCGAGATCAAATCGAAATAGATAAGCGCAATGCTGAACAACGTGGACAGACATTTGATAATAATGGAACTTATTCGATGCGCAGGATGTTGGTGAGTCGTCCAGAAGGCGCAAGCGGGAGGAGAGAAAATATTTATACTTTTGAGTTCTATCCTTCAAATTATGAAAGATTTGTATTTCCTAATAGGAATTTAGATTCAATTTTTATAGACCCTGACAGTGGTTCCCCGGTGAGTCGCAGAGAAGCAACGGGATTACATAAGCATAAGCTCAGTTTTGCAAGTTTGGAAAATTTCCGGTATCACTACAGAGTCGGAGTAAATGGAATATTTATTACGAGCGACAATTACGTCATAGCCACCGCCAGATCGAAAAGGCAGCTTATAGTAGGATCTAACGTAGAGCGACCTGATATATTTAAAGTCCATGCGTCCATAGCGGAAGGTATGTATAGATCGTATGATATACATGAGTCATGTGATATAATCGATGGGCAGCCACATCCGTTCGCGACCCTAATAAGATCGACAAAGGATGAATTGGGAATTGATGATTGTCATTTCGATTTAGAAAACTGCAAATGCATCGCGTTTGCCTTAGATCAAGAGCGAGCACAGCCCTTATTCATATTCTATTCCGCTGTAAATTTAACAGCTTCAGAGGTTTTTCAGAAATGGGAATTTGAGTCGAAAGACAAGCATGAAAACGAATTTATATTTGGTGTGAGGTGGGATGTTAAAAATATAAAACAACTTTTGTCCGGAACGAAATTTGGGGACATTGACGTATGTTATCCTGACGGGATGATCGAATTTATTAAAAATGATACAAATTCGAGAATCGAACTTGCCTCAAATCATGCGAAGTTTTCTTACTTCGCCGCAGCTTGCCACGCGTTGGGTGGAGTTCGTATTTTCATGTAGAAATCAACTATTTTTAATATTGTTTAATTTCTAATTTGAAGCCACAGCGACGTCCGATTATAAGCTAGTCGGGCATCCTAGTAATCTCTTTCCCAAATTTAATAGATGTATGAATTGAGCAATTATTTATAAAGTTATCGCGTTCGATATGAAATTTACTATGTGGCGTCTTATAAAATTCCAATGCTCGTAGCGCCGCCATGCGTTCCTCCGCATTGACCCGGCCACCGTCACAAAGCAGCAGCGAATATGAGCAAAGGCCGCGCTGCGCAGTAATCCGGCCGCTCCTTGGCCGCCGCCATAGCCATTCCCGGCGAGCGACCGCACCTAGGACGGTGCAGACGCGGCCGACGTTCGTGGCGAGACCGGTGCCGCTGGTGCGCATCGGAGCTGGGGAGATCGATGATACTCTGGTGGGCCGGGGCTTGTTCGAGTCTCACCGCGTGACCTCGCACCCGGACCGAATGTGTCCCCGGCATCCGGATCGCGGAGCGGCTCGGCCGGTCCTCCCCGGCCCTCACGGCTCGCGGATCCCCTCGTCCGCCACCTGCATCAGCGGGTAGAGGAAGTACGCGATCACCCGCCGCTGGCCGACCTGGACCTCGCCCTGCACCGCCATGCCGGGGATCAGGCCGGCGCCGGAGGGCATCGCGCGCAGGGGCGTGTCGTCGAGGGCGATGCGGGCGCGGTAGAACAGGGCGGTCGGCTGGCCCGTCCCCGCGCTGCGGCCCTCGGCGTCGGACGGGAAGGCGTCGCGGCTCACGGTGCGGACGTGGCCCGAGACCGTGCCGTGCTTCTGGAACGGGAAGGCGTCGAGCTTCACCCGGGCCGTCTGGCCCGCCGCGACGTGGCCGATGTCGCGGGGGTGGATCAGCACCTCGGCCTCGAGGGGGCTGCCCGCCGGCACCAGGGTGAAGAGCGGCTCGGCCTGCTTGGCCACCGAGCCGGCGCCGCGTTGCGCGATATCGAGCACCACGCCGTCGGCGGGAGCCGTCAGGGTGACGAGCTGGCGCCGCAGGCTCGCCTTGCGCAGCTCCTCGGCGGCGATCGTGCGCTTCTCGCGCGCCTCGACCAGGGCCTCGAGCACCGTCCGCCCGGTCTCGTCGAGGAAGGCCTGGCGCTGCGCCGCGGCCTTGGCGATGTCGTGCCGGGCTTCCCCTTGCGCGCCGCGGGTGCGCACCAGGGAGGCCTCGACGTCGAGGCGGGCGTCCCGGGTCTGGAGCAGGTTGAGCTTCGAGCCGATCTGCTGCTCGAGCAGGGTGGTACGCATCCCCTCGATCTCGCGCAGGCCCTCAAGGCGGGCGAGCAGCACCGTCTCCTCCCGGCGGTTGCGGTTGAGGCTCGTTTCCGCCCGGGCCAGCTCCTCGTCGAGGCCGCGCAGGCGGCTCTCCCGCAGGGCCCGGCGCTGGCGGGCGAGGCGGGCCTCGAGCGCCTGCTCGGGGCGGGCCATGTCGAAGGCGACCTCGCGCTCGTCGTACTCGGCCTCGAGCCGGGCCACCAGGGCCTCCGCCGCGGCGAGCCGGGCGGTGAGCTGCTGCACGTCGGCCTCGCTGAAGGTCGGGTCGAGCACCGCCAGGGTGTCGCCGGCCTTGACCGACTGGCCGACCGCGACCGCGATCGAGCGGATCGCCGCCGTCTCGAGGGGCTGGACCACGATGTTCGGCACCGTGGTGACGAGCCGGCCGCGGGCGCTGGCGATCTCGTCGATCTCCGACAGGCAGGACCAGGCGACCCCGGTCGCGAGCAGGGCCGCGACGCAGTAGAGCGTCGCCCGGGCGGTCCGGGGCGGCGCCCGCTCCTCCACCGCGAGGGCGTCGGGCTGGAACGCCGAGACCACGGCCGGGCGGCGCCGGACCGGCAGGGCCACGACCTCGCCCCCGGAGCGGGCGGGCCGCGCCGCCGGCCCGGGCGCCGGCTCCCCGGCGGGCACGGAGGCGAGCGGCGGCCGCCCGGCCGCCTCGTCGTGCGAGCCGTCCAGGCGCGGGTTTCCTTGTTGCGAGGTCTCTTCTTGCGAGATCTCTTTTTGCGAGATCTCCTGGGACGAGCCGTCGTGATGCGAGCCGTTCTGGCGCTGGGACGCGGTCATGCGGCCTGCCTCGTCTGCTGGTTCCACAGGTGGCGGTACGTCGTGCAGGAGGTGAGCAGCTGGTCGTGGCGCCCGGTCGCCACCAGCCGGCCGCCGTCGATCACCAGGATCGCGTGGGCGTCGACCAGGGTGGCGAGGCGGTGCGAGACGATCAGCACCGTGCGGCCGCGGGCGATCCGGCGCAGGTTGCGGCGGATGATCGCCTCGCTGTCGGGATCGAGGGCGCTCGTCGCCTCGTCGAGGATCAGGAGCCGCGGGTCGGTGACGAGCGCCCGGGCGATGGCCAGCCGCTGGCGCTGGCCGCCCGAGAGGTTGGAGGCGTTCTCCTCGAGCAGCGTCTCGAAGCCCCGCGGCAGGCGCTCGATGAACTCGTCGGCGCCGGCGGCGCGGGCGGCCTCGGCGATCTCCTCGAAGCTCGCCGAGGGCTTGGCCGCCGCGATGTTCTCCCGCACCGTGCCGCGGAACAGGAAGCTGTCCTGCAGCACCACGCCGACCTGGCGGCGCAGGTGGGCGAGGTCGATCTCGCGGATGTCGTGCCCGTCGAGGCGCACCAGCCCCTGCTGCACCGGGTAGAGGCGCTGGATCAGCCGGGTGATGGTGGTCTTGCCCGAGCCGCTGCGCCCCACCACCCCGACGATGCTGCCGGCCTCGAGCGTGAAGGACACGGAATCGAGGGCGGGCGGCCGGTCCGGCCCGTAGGCGAAGCGCACGTCCTCGAAGGTGATCTCGCCGCGCACCGGCGGGCACAGGCCGCGGCTCGGCCCCTCGGCTTCCGGCGCCCGGTTCATCACCTCGCCGAGCATCCTGACCGAGAGCGCCACCTCCTGGTACTCGTGCGCCATGGTGAGCATCTGGACGAGCGGCCCCGAGACGCGGCCCGCCAGCATGTTGAAGGCGACGAGGGCGCCGACCGTCATCGAGCGGTCGAACACGTCCATGGCGCCGAGGCCGATGATCGCGACGCTGGTCAGCTTCTCCAGGAGCCCGGTCACGGCCTGGGCGATGGCGGAGATCCGCTCGACGCCGTAGCGCATCTGGACGGCCTGCGCCGAGGAATCCTCCCAGTGGCGGCCCTGGAGCGGCTCCATCGCCAGGGACTTGATGGTGCGCATGCCCTGGACCGACTCGACCAGCAGCGCCTGGCGCTCGCCCTCCGCGTCGTAGAGCGCCTGGAGCCGGCGCCGGAACGGCCCGATCAGGGCCGCGATGGTGAGCGCGACGAGCCCGGTGAAGACCAGCACCACCATGGTCAGCTTGGGGCTGTAGAGCATCAGCACCGGCAGGAAGACCACCAGCGAGCAGGCGTCGAGCGCCGTGGTGAGGAGCCGCCCAGTCAGGAACTCCCGCACCCGCGAGGCCTGCTGCATGTGCTTGACCAGGATGCCCGCCGGCACCTGCTCGAAATGGGCGAGCGGCAGGCCGAGGAGGTGGGCGAAGGTCTTCACCGCGACGCGGATGTCGATGCGGTTCGAGGCGTAGAGCAGCAGGTAGCGTCGCAAGAAGGTGAAGCAGGCCTCGAAGACCAGGGCCAGCACCACGCCGCCGGCGAGCACCGTCAGGGTGGCGTAGGATTCGTGGGTCAGCACCCGGTCGATGACGAGCTGCGAGAACAGCGGCACCGCGAGCCCGACGGCGTAGAGCGCCAGCGCCGCCACGATCACGTCGGAGAAGAGCCGGCGCTGGCGCAGGATCTCGGGCACGAACCACAGGAGGCCGAAGGGGCGGCGCCCGTCCGAAGTGCGGCGCGCCGGCTTCGGGCGCACCAGCAGCACCTCGCCGGCCCAGGCGGCGCAGAACGCCGCCTCGTCGAGGAGCATCGGCTCGTGCCGGACGGCCTTAGGGTCGAACACGACGAGGCGGGGCCCGTCGCCGTGCCGGTCGACCCCGGTGACGACGACCCAGTTGCCGTTGCGCAGGCGGGCGAGCGCCGGGAAGGCGCCGCCGAGGTCGGTGAGGCCCGCGAAGGACAGGCGGGCCCGGCCGGCGCGGAGGCCGACCTCCCGCGCCATCCGCGTCAGGCGCGGGCTCGAGACCGCCTCGTCCCCCACCGCGTAGGCGTGGGCGAGGCGCTCGGGCGTGAGGTCGACGCCGTGGTGGCGCGCGACGGCGACGAGGCAGTGCAGTCCGGTATCCACGGCGGCGCCCGGTCTCTGGGGTTCAGGAGAAGTTCGGCGAGGTGTTGCGCCCCGGGCGGGCGCCGGCGAAGGGCACCGGCTCGCGGGCGGCCTGTCCGGGGTTGATGACGCCGGACTCGATCAGGCTCTGCTTCACCGTCTGCATCAGGTCGGCGGCGTTGGCGAAGGCGTCGGCCGGCATGATCAGGCGCTGGCGCAGCATCGGCACCGGGTTGCCGTGGGCGTCGCGCTCGGACGGCGACAGGCTCATCAGGTCGACGCGGACGATCGAGCCCGTCACGGTGATCTCGCTGATGCCGTCCGAGTAGGTTTCCTGGATCATCGGGGTTCTCTCCTCAAGAGTGGCTGTCAGGACGCGGCAGGCCCGTGTCAGGCGGCGGCCGAGGGGTTGAAGACGACGTCGACCCAGTAGTTGGACCGGTTGAAGGACTGGGTCGGGAACAGGCTGGTGCTGCCGTAGGCGAAGACGCCGTTGCCGCCCGCCGCATCGCTCGCCGGCGCGGTCAGCGGTCCGCTCGTCACCGCGTTCGCGAAGGCGTTGGCGGTGTTCGAGTAGCGGCCGGCATTGGTGTGGTAGGACGCGGTGTAGGTCGTGCCCGGGGTGAGGGTGACCGGGCTCGAGAAGGTGGCGGTCTGCCAGCCGCTGGCGGTCTCGTTGGTGAAGGTCGCGGTGGCGAGCTTCTGCCCGGTGCTCGACCACAGGGTGCCGGTGTGGGTGCCGGTGTCCTGCGTACCCTTGTAGAACTTGATCGCGCTGACCGTGCCGGCGGTCGAGCTCTGGAACTTGACCCCGAGCTCGACCGGGCTCGTGTCGTTGGTGTTGGTCGTCGCCGGCGTGCCGGTCGAGAACAGGCTGACCGGTCCGGTGCCTGGGGCCGAGACGGTGAGGGCGACGCTGGCCGAGGAGGCGCCGCCGCGCCCGTCCGAGATCGCGTAGGTGAAGTTGGCTGCACCGGTGAAGCCGGTGGTCGGCGTGAAGGTGACGGTGGAGTTTGTGGTGTTGAGCGAGACGCTGCCGCCGGTCCCGTTGGTGACGCTCGTCACCGTCAGGGGGTCGCCGTTCGGGTCGGTGTCGTTGGCCAGCAGCGTCGAGGTCGAGAAGGTGATGGCGGTGTTGCGGGTCACCGCCGGGCCGGTGTCGTTGACCGCCGTCGGCGCCTGGTTGGCGACCGTGGCGCCGGGATTGAAGACGACGTCGACCCAGTAGTTGGTGTTCTGGAAGCTCTGGGTCGGGAAGGCGCTGGTGCTGCCATAGGCGAAGACGCCGTTGCCGGTGGACGGCGCGGTCAAGGGCCCGCTCGTCACCGCGCTCGAGAAGCCGTTAGCCGTCGTCGAGTAGCGGCCGACATTGGTATGGTAGGACGCCGTGTAGGTCGTGCCGGGGCTGAGCGTCACCGGGTTCGACAGGGTGGCGGTCTGCCAGCCGCTGGCGGTCTCGTTGGTGAAGGTCGCGGTGGCGAGCTTCTGCCCGGTGCTCGACCACAGGGTGCCGGTGTGGGTGCCGGTGTCCTGCGTACCCTTGTAGAACTTGATCGCGCTGACCGTGCCGGCGGTCGAGCTCTGGAACTTCACCCCCAGCTCGACCGCATCGGTGTCATTGGTGTTGGTCGCGGCCGGCGTCGCGGAGGACGAGAACAGGCTGACCGGCGCGGTGCCGGGGGCCGAGACGGTGAGGGCGACGCTGGCCGAGGAGGCGCCGCCGCGCCCGTCCGAGATCGCGTAGGAGAAGTTGGCCGCGCCGGTGAAGCCGGTGGTCGGCGTGAAGGTGACGGTGGAGTTCGTGGTGTTGAGCGAGACGCTGCCGCCGGTCCCGTTGGTGACGCTCGTCACCGTCAGGGGATCGCCGTTCGGGTCGGTGTCGTTGGCCAGCAGCGTCGAGGTCGAGAAGGTGACGGCCGTGTTCTGCGTCACCGCCGGGCCGGTGTCGTTGACCGCCGTCGGTGCCTGGTTGGCGACCGTGGCGCCGGGATTGAAGACGACGTCGACCCAGTAGTTGGTGTTCTGGAAGCTCTGGGTCGGGAAGGCGCTGGTGCTGCCATAGGCGAAGACGCCGTTGCCGGTGGACGGCGCGGTCAAGGGCCCGCTCGTCACCGCGCTCGAGAAGCCGTTGGCCGTCGTCGAGTAGTGGCCGGTATTGGTGTGGTAGGACGCCGTATAGGTCGCGCCCGGGGTGAGGGCGACCGGGCTTGAGAAGGTGGCGGTCTGCCAGCCACTGGCGGACTCGTTGGTGAAGGTCGCGGTGGCGAGCTTCTGCCCGGTGCTCGACCACAGGGTACCGGTGTGGGTGCCGGTGTTCTGGCTGCCCTTGTAGAACCTGATCGCGCTGACCGTACCGGCGGTCGAGCTCTGGAACTTCACCCCCAGCTCGACCGCGTCGGTGTCGCCCTCGTTGGCGACCGCGGGCGTCGCGGAGGACGAGAACAGGCTGACCGGCGCGGTGCCGGGGGCCGAGACGGTGAGGGCGACGCTGGCCGAGGAGGCGCCGCCGCGCCCGTCCGAGATCGCGTAGGAGAAGTTGGCCGCGCCGGTGAAGCCGGTGGTCGGCGTGAAGGTGACGGTGGAGTTCGTGGTGTTGAGCGAGACGCTGCCGCCGGTCCCGTTGGTGACGCTCGTCACCGTCAGGGGATCGCCGTTCGGATCGGTGTCGTTGGCCAGCAGCGTCGAGGTCGAGAAGGTGACGGCCGTGTTCTGCGTCACCGCCGGGCCGGTGTCGTTGATCGCCGTCGGTGCCTGGTTGGTGGTCGTGCCGCCGCCCGGGTTGAACAGCACGTCGACCCAGAAGTTGGTGTTCTCGAACGACTCGTTCGGGAAGGCGCTGGTGCTGCCGTACGAGAAGACGCCGTTGTTGGTGGGGGCGGTGAGCGCCCCGCTGGTCAAGGCCGTATCGAAGTAGCCGACGTCGCTCGAGTAGTGGCCGCGGTCCGAGTGGTAGGAGGCGGTGTAGAGCGTGCCCGGGCTGATGCTCACCGGGTTCGAGAAGGTGGCGGTCTGCCAGCCGTCCGTCGTCTCGTTGGTGAAGGTCGTGGTGGCGAGCTTCTGCCCGGTGCTCGACCACAGGGTGCCCGTATGGGTCCCCATGTCCTGGGAGCCCTTGTAGAAGCGGATGCCGGTGACCGTGCCGGCGGTCGAGCTCTGGAACCGGACGCCGAGCTCGACCGGATCGGTGTCGGCGGTGTTGACCACCTTGGGCTTCGCCGAGCCGGGAAACAGCGTCTGCGCGGTCGGCGCCGTCACCGTCAGGGTCCGCCCGGTCGACGGCGTCTCCATGTTGACGCTGTCGTCCGTCGCCCTCGTGCGGATCACGTAGGTGCCCGCGACCTGCGGCGCGAACTTGTAGCTCCAGTTCTCGTCGCCCGTCGCCGCGCGCCAGGTGACGCCGTTGTCGGTCGAGACCTCGACGCCCGCGACCACGCCGCCGCCCGCGTCGGTGGCCGTCCCCGTGATGGTCACGGTCTGGAACGCCGCGACGCTGCTGCCGGTGGTCGGCGCCGTGATGGCGGAGGTCGGCGCGGTGTGGTCGGTCGAGGCGATGGCCGGCGTGAGGTCCGGGTCGAGGGTCGCCGGCTGGATTCCCATGTCGGCGAGCAGGTTGACCATCGCCTGCTGGACCCGCGGATCGGCCGGCGTCGGCTCGTTGTCGTGGTTGGCCGACAGGCCCCACGACCAGTAGACGGAGCCGGCGCCGAACACGAGGGCGCCGCTCGGGGCCCGGTAGAGCGTCAGGTTGTGGGTCGCCGTGCCCTTGCCGGTGGTGTTGCCGTAATCCTGGAGGTAGGTCGTCTCGTCGATCGTGGTCGAGGACAGGCGCACCAGCCCGGCCGGAGCCGAGGCGTTGTCGGGCGCCTCGTCCCACTCGTAGCCGAGATAGTTCTGGGTCAGCGAGGCGGTCTGGCCCGGCTGCAGGCTGGCGACGCTGGTATTGCGCCAGAAGCGCAGGTTCGCGTCGTCGTAGGGCACCTGGATGGTGTCGAGGACGTACGAATCGACCTGGAACATCGTGCCCGTCAGGGCATTCTCGGGATCGTTGTTGCCGACCGTCCCGGCCGGCCCGCGGGGATCGCGGAAGGTGCCGGTCCACTGGTTGGTCGGGTCGAGGTTCTGGTTCTGGCCCCAGGTCTCCTTGTAGGAGACCAGCGTGCGGTACGCCGTGGCGTCGCTGCTGATGCTGTTGGCGAAGCGCGTCCGCCAGTACATCTCGTTGCCGCTCCAGAACGACAGGTTGACGCCGGCGTCCCGCGCCGCCTCGACGTTGTCGCGCTGCTGGCCCGACCAGTACTCGTCGTGGCCGACGTCGAGATACATCTTGTGGTTCAGGAGCAGGCTGCCGTAGCGGTCGGCGTCGACGCCCGACATGTAGGACACGTCGTAGCCGTTCTGCTCCAGCCACATGATGGCCGGGAACTCGGCGCCGTAGATGTAGTCCTGCGGCCCGGCCGCGAGCGTGCCGCCCCGGGTGGTGATCGGCCGGTTGTAGCTGACCGCGTAGGCGCGCCCCTGGCCCTGGCCGGTGGCCGGGCCGTTGCCGCCGTAGAAGTTGGCACCGCCCCAGGGATTGTAGGCCTGCCAGGTCTGGTCCGCGGTCTGGAAGATGATGTCGCTGTGGCTCGAATCGTCGCGGACGATGAACGGGATCTCGTTCTCGCCCTTGGTGCCGTCCTGACGCGACAGCCTGGCGATGTAGACGCCCGAGACCGCGTCCGCCGGCACGTTCCACGAGGCCGAAACCGACCAGTTGCCGGCGTCGACGAGCCCGGTCGCCGCGTCGCGCAGCGGCGTCGGCTGGGTCTGCAGCCCGGTATGCTGGAGCGTATCGACCTTCCGGGCGCCGAGGCCGCCGTAATAGCCGAGGCGGTAGATGTCGATCTTGTAGTTGGTCGAGTTGGTGTTGATCTTGAAGTCGATCTTCTTGCCGACATTCACGCTGATGTCGGTGGCGAAGCCCTCGATGTTCGAATCGCCCGCGCCGTCGATCGCCCACTCGCTTGCCGGGGTGCCGAGCTTCTGATTCTCAAGCACGATCTTGTTGGTCGTCGAGCCGGTCGCGGTGCCGGTGAGGGAGTTGGGGGTCACGGTCGTCGGGCGGGACGTCGTGGGCGCGACCGCCCGGGTGATCGGGCCGCTCAGGGTCGAGATCTGGGTCTTCGACGGGCCGAGCCCGGTGCCGGTCTCCGGACCGCCGGGCAGGACCGTCATGGCGCCGAGCGGTGCGCCGCTGCCGTAGCCGGGCAGCTGCCCGTCCGCGGACAGGATGCTGCCGGCCGATTGTTCGAGCAGCCGGGACGGGCAGTTCACGTAGCCGCAGGTGCCGCAGCAGAACGCGACGTTCGACTGGGCCGCCGAGCCCGAGGTCACCGTGAGATCCTTGATCGTCTGGGCCGGCAGCGAGGCGGCATCGGGCAGGCTGCTCGAGCCGACCGGCGACTGGGTCGAAAGCGCGACCGGCTTGGTTCCGGAGCCCGCGTCGGTCGCTGCCGCAGCGTGCGCAGCCGCCGGCGGCTCAGCCGGTTCGGGGGCCGAGGACGATGCTTTGCTTCCGGTCTGAATGGGATTCAGCACCGGATCGACGGATGTCTCGTCGGAATAGAGCATGGCATCTGCTTTCGACAAGAAGGAATCACGATGAGCGGCACTGTCACACCTGGCCCTGAATTGTGGAAGGAGCCATATGCCGGCTGCGCACACAGCCTTTCGACGAGGACGATGACTTCTACCTACCTCTTTTGGAGGTATTCCGTGACTGGTCGGCGTGGTGCTTGAGTTCGCGGCAGGCGGATCCGCAGGCGCGGTGTCCGTCCCCATGGTGATGGTGACTGTCGCAAGTCGTTCCAGGTGTCGGGTCCGGACTGGTCTTCGCGCTTCCAGTTCTGCGGGCTGGAGGGGCCGGCGCATCGGCCGGGATGGTCTGCGGCGGATCTTCGCCGCGCCCAATCGATGCCGAGCTTCGCTGCGATCAGCGCCGGCCCTCGTCAGCGCCGGCCGGCTCGCGTTCCATAATGGGACGAACATTCGTCTTGGGCAGAATGAAAGAGGCGAGCTTTCCGGCAGGTCCGCATACCATTTGCCGGGTCCTCAATACGGCCGAGTTGCTGCACTGCATCGAACCGCCGAGAGTTGCCGGCCCTAAGGTCTCGCGCGCAATCTGCCCGCACGGCACACCAGCCACAGTTCACTGCCGCACATTTGCCGACGCGAATCAGCGAATCGCCCGTTCTGCGCCGGGGATCTCAGAAATATTCACAGAAGTATCGGCAAGACTACATTTATTAACATCGGCTTGACAGTGAATCGTTGCTACTTATTGTCCGCGGTGCGCATCGAGCCGGGCCCCAGCTGGCCCTTGATCTTCTCTTGATGACGCATCCATGCCGCCGCGTCCTGCGGTCCGGCTGTCCATCCACATAATCGGACGTGATACATGGCTTATCAAACGGTCGCGCAGCCCTTTGCACCGAGCAGCATCTGGAACACCCCGATCGGGTCCAATGCCCAGTTCCAGGCAGCATCAGGGGCGCAGACCGCCTCCATCCAGCACCAGTCCGGCGTGAACACCTGGATTGGCGAGGACGCCATCCCGATCTACCAGGCGAAATCCACCGATCCGATGGCGACCTGGAGCTACGAGTCCCGCGCCACCAACTCCGACTGGACCTTCGGCGGTTCCTCGACGAACGGCACGTTCCAGATGCGGACGCCGACCGACCTGCAGTTCAAGACCGGCGATGGCTGGGCGATCATCGTCTCCGAGGACGGCCAGCACTACATCGAGACCTGGCTCGGAGCGAAGACCGGCAACAACAGCTACCACGCTACCTACCTGGCCGAGAACACCGTGACCGGCGACGGCATCGCCGACGTGCCGGGCGCCCACGAAGGCATCCGCGCCGCCGGCATGTCCCTGATGGGCGGCCTGGTGCAGAAGGAGGACCTCGACAACCTCTCGATCGACCACGCGGTGGCGATGGCGATCTCGACCACCCAGGCCGGCTCGAGCAGCACGCCCTACGTCTGGCCGGCGACCACCGCCGACGGCTTCAGCGGCAGCTACTCCGGCAGCATCCCCCTCGGCTCGCTGTTCGCGATCCCGAAGGACGTCGACCTGACCAAGATCGGCATCCAGACCCCCGAGGGCATGGCGCTGGCGAAGGCCTACCAGAACTACGGCGGCTACGTCACCGACACCGCCGGCTCCAACACGCTGCAGCTCGCCTACCTCGAGCAGGGCGCGAGCGACCAGCAGGTCGACAACCTGTTCAAGGACATGAACGCCATCCGCTCGCATCTCGAGCTGGTGACCAACAACACCGCCGCGACTCCGGCCGGCGGCGGTGACCACAGCGTGACCAGCCCCGGCACGGTCACCACGCCGGCGCCGGCGCCGACCGCGCCGTCGACGACCCCGGCGACCGGCGGCACCGCGCAGCCGAGCGTCACTCTCGGCAGCGGCTCCGACCAGCTCCTGCTGAAGATCAGCCAGGACGCGTACCACGGCAACGCGCAGTACACCGTGTCGGTCGACGGCAAGCAGATCGGCGGCGTCCAGACCGCGCAGTCCCTGCACAGCTCCGGTCAGTCCGACCTGATCTCGGTGCGCGGCGATTGGGGACAGGGCAACCACGACGTGGCGATCAAGTTCCTCAACGACGATTGGGGCGGCTCGGCCGCGCGGGATCGCAACCTCTACGTCGACAGCGCCACCTACGACGGCCAGAACGTCCAGGGCGCCCACCTGAGCCTCGAGCAGGACGGCGCCAAGCACTTCACCTTCCACGACTACCTCGTCTGAGACGCGTGTCGCCTCACCCCCCGGTCGCGCACCGGGGGGTGGGGCCCCTCGCGCTTCCCCGCCACATCGTCGCGCCGCCGTCCCCCGGGTCGGGCGGGTTCCTCTCGCAGAGGCGGCCATCGGCTCTGCGGCAGAAACCCGCGACCCATCCGGGCCCCGGGCGGATGCGAGTCCGCCCGCCCTGCCGGCCGGCGCCGCCACACGGAGCCTTCCCGTGACGTTCCACGATCTTCCCCTCCCGCAACCCGAGCGGGCCGGGCCCGTCCGGCGCGTCCGCGCCTTCGCGCGCGACCGGGCCGTCCCGGGCCTGGTGGCCGCCCTGCGGCGCGCCGGGCAGCCGCGCGGCGCCCCCGCCGAGGAGGCCGAGCCGGCCGCGCCCCGCGAGGGCATCCGGCACGACGCGCTCGCGGCCTTCGGCCTCGGTCCGTCCCGGGCCGGCTCGGCCCCGCCGATCGTGGCGGCGCTGGCGCAGCTGCGCCACGTCGTCATCGGCGTCGCGGTCTTGAGCGGCGCCGTGAACCTGCTGGCGCTCGCCGGCTCGTTCTACATGCTCGAGGTCTACGACCGGGTGATCCCGAGCCGCAGCGTGCCGACCTTGGTAGGCCTGAGCCTGATCGTGCTGGTGCTCTACATCGGCCAAGGCTTCTTCGACCTGATCCGCTCCCGGCTGCTGCTGCGGGCCGGCAAGGCCTTCGACGAGGCGCTGAGCCGGCGGATCTTCCGCACCATCGTCACCCTGCCGCTGCGCGGCCGGGCCGAGGCCGACGGGCTTCGCCCCATGCGCGACCTCGACCAGATCCGTGCGGCGCTCTCCGGCGGCGGCCCGGGCGCCCTGTTCGACCTGCCCTGGGTCCCGGTCTATCTCGGGCTGCTCTTCGCCTTCCACGTCTGGATTGGCCTGACGGCGCTCCTCGGCGCGCTCGCCCTCGTCGGCCTGACGGCGCTCGCCGAGATCCTCACCCGCCATCACGCCCGCGACGCCCGGGAGGCGGCGGCCGCCCGCGGCTTCGTCGCCGAGGCCAGCCGGCGCAATGCCGAGACCGTGCGGGCGATGGGCATGGAGCCCGACCTCGCCGGCCTGTGGGCGCGGGTCAACGCCACCTCCTACGCCACGCAGGAGCGCACCGCCGAGATCACCGGGGCGATCTCCACCGTGTCGCGCATCCTGCGGGTGGTGCTGCAATCGGCGGTGCTCGGCGTCGGCGCCTTCCTGGTGATCCGCCAGGAGGCCACCGCCGGGGTGATCATCGCCGGCTCGATCCTCAGCGCCCGGGCGCTGGCGCCGATCGACCAGGCCATCGGCTACTGTAAGACCTTCTCCGCCGCCCGCGAGTGCTGGCGCCACCTCGGCGGGGCCCTCGTGGCGGCGGGCGAGGAGCCCGAGGGGCTCGCCCTGCCGGCGCCCCGCGGCGGGCTCACCGTCGAGCAGGCGAGCGTCGGCCCGCCCAACGGCCAGCACCTGACGGCCCTCGACGTCAGCCTGACCCTGGAGCCGGGGCAGGGGCTCGGCATCGTCGGCCACAGCGCCTCGGGCAAGTCGTCCCTCGCGCGCCTGCTCGTCGGGATCTGGCCGCCGGCCCGGGGGGCGGTGCGCCTCGACGGCGCCCGCCTCGACCAGTGGCGGCCGCAGGATCTCGGCCGTCACGTCGGCTACCTGCCGCAGGAGGTCGAGCTGTTTCCCGGCACGGTGGCGGCCAACATCGCGCGGTTCCGGCCCGGGGCCGAGGCCGAGGGGATCATCGCGGCCGCCAAGGCGGCCCGGGTCCACGAGATGATCCTGTCCCTGCCCGAAGGCTACCAGACCCAGATCGGGGAGCGCGGGGCGCTGCTCTCCGCCGGCCAGCGCCAGCGCCTGGCGCTCGCCCGCGCCCTCTACGGCGACCCCTTCCTGGTGGTCCTCGACGAGCCGAACTCGAACCTCGACCAGGAGGGCGAGGCGGCGCTGACCGAGGCCATCGCCGGGGTGCGGGCGCGCGGCGGCATCGTGGTGGTGGTCGCCCACCGGCCGAGCGCGCTCGCGGCGCTCGACCAGGTGATGGTGATGGCCCATGGCCGCGTCCAGGCGCTCGGCCCCCGCGAGGAGATCGTCTCGACCCTCAACCGGCCCCGCGCGATGCCCGCGGGAGCGACGCCTGCCGGCGCGCGCTTCGCCCCGATGACCCTCAGAGCGGCCCAGGGCCGATAGGGAGCCTGCGATGAACCCGATCACGCCCGCGACGCAGGCCTCGATCCGCCGCCATCTCCTCGCCGGGGCCCTGGGGGGCGCCCTGCTGTTCGTCGGCGCCGGCGGCTGGGCCGCCACCGCGGAATTCGCCGGCGCCGTCGTCACCGCCGGCTCGCTGGTGGTGGAATCCGACGTCAAGAAGGTGCAGCACCCGACCGGCGGCGTCGTCGGCGAGTTGCGGGTGAAGAACGGCGACCGGGTCGCGGCGGGCGACGTGCTGCTGCGCCTCGACGAGACGGTGCTGCAGGCCAATCTCGCCATCGTCACCCGCTCGATCGACGAATCGACCGCCCGCCGGGCCCGCCTCGAGGCCGAGCGCGACGGGACCGCCGACGTCACGTTCCCGGACGCCCTCGCGGGGCGGGCCGCCGATCCGGTGGTCGCCGGGCTGATGAGCGGCGAGCGACGGCTGTTTCAGACCCGGGCGAGCGCCCGCGACGGCCAGAAGTCCCAGCTCGCCGAGCGGGTCGGCCAGCTCGACGAGCAGATCCGCGGCCTCGACGAGCAGATCGCCGCCAAGGCCCGGGAGATCGTCCTGATCGAGCGGGAGCTCGGCGGGGTGCGCGACCTGTGGGAGAAGAAGCTGGTGCCGATCCAGCGGGTGAGCGCCCTCGAGCGCGACCTCGCCCGCCTGGAGGGCGAGAAGGGGACGCTGATCTCCACCATCGCCCAGGTGCGCGGCCGCATTACCGAGACGCGGCTGCAGATCCTGCAGATCGACCAGGACCTGCGCACCGAGGTCGGCAAGGAGCTGGCCGAGATCCGCAGCAAGATGTCGGAATACGCCGAGCGCCGCATCACCGCCGAGGACCAGCTGCGGCGGGTCGAGATCCGGGCGCCGCAGGACGGGCTCGTGCACCAGCTCGCGGTCCACACCGTCGGCGGGGTGGTGGCGCCCGGCGCCGAGATCATGCAGATCGTGCCGACCGCCGATCACCTGACCGTCGAGGCCAAGCTCGCGCCGCAGGACATCGACCAGGTCCATGTCGGACAGGCGACGTCCCTGCGCTTCTCGGCCTTCAACCAGCGCACCACGCCGGTCATCACGGGGTCCGTGTCGCGGATCTCCGCGGACCTGACCACCGATCCGCGCACCGGCCAGGGCCACTACGTCACCCGCGTCGCCGTGCCTGAGGCCGAGATGCAGCGCCTCGGCGCCGTGCGGCTCACCCCCGGCATGCCGGTCGAGGCCTTCATCCAGACGCAGCCCCGGACGGTGCTGAGCTTCTTCACCAAGCCCCTGGTCGACCAGGTCGCCCGGGCGTTCCGGGAGAAGTAAAAAGGGTGGAAGGCCCGCCCTGCGAGGGACGGGCCTTCCGATGTTCGTTCAGCCTCCGACGGCGCCGGAGGCGCCAACTACGGCCACCAACAGCCCGCAGGCCAGGACACCGATCATCGCATAGGTGATGGTCTTCAGCATCAACGGTCCTCGAATTGCCGGGTTGGGCGATACCCGCCGCGGGCAAGGCGCATGCCAACACATTCGCGACGGCGGGCGGCTCCCGGTTACAACGACGGACGCAGCGGAAGGTTCACCGCACTGCATTAATAGCGCATGCGCGATCTTTCCGCCCACGTCCGACCGATGGTCCCGCCCGAGATCGCCCAGCCCACCGCCCGTGCCCGCGGCGGGTACCGTGGGCTGAGCTGACGAAGCGTCGACACTCCAACGCTTCGTCAGCTCAGGTGCTTGGATTGTCGCAGATCTTTGTCGCCGAACCGGCGGCCACCTTTGTGGAATCTGCTTAGCTCCCGAGCAGCCTCTCGCCCTGCTGCGCGATGACCGACCGCACGTTGCCGGAGAAGACGGACAGCAGCAGCGGCATGCGGAGTTTGACCCGGACGCAGGCGTCTTCGACGTCGACGTCCCCGTCGACCGTCTGGCCGAGCGCTGTCACGAGAAACGACAGGCGGTCGTCGGACCAGGTCGGGTCGGCCATGTTGAAGCCGGCCGACGGGATCATGTCCTGGCCCTGCGCGAGGCGTGCCGCGATACGCCGCCGCGCCTCGATCCGGCCCAGGGCGTGGGGAACGACAACAATCAGCGGTTTCGCCATCGTCTCTCTGCCGGTTCGAAGGTCTTGCGACACTCTGCCGAGCGTGCTCGGGCGCACGGCCCGCCGCTCGCCGTGGCTAGAGCACCATCCGATCGCGCCGCCATCGTATGGTGATCTAGGTATTTGATTATGTTGAATTTTCTGCGACAGACCGGTGGCCGCTCCGTCGGACGATGCTCTCGTCGCCCGGACGTCACGCGACCGCCGCGACGGGAGGCGGGGCACAGGTCTCCCGAGCCGCCGGAAGGGTCTCGGGCTCGGCCCATTGCCCGGCATCGAATTCGGCGATGCGCGCGTCGATCGTCCGCACGACGTACCGCCCGAAGGGGTAGAGGTGGACGAAGTGGGCGACGTTGCGCAGGACGGCCTGAAGGGATTTCGGGCGGTGGCGCAGACAGTCGTAGAGCGTGCGCCAGAACTGGCCGGCGAGTTCGGGGTGCCGGACGTGCAGGCTCCAGACGAGGCGAAGGAAGGCGGCTCCGTCCCGGCGCACCGTCTGCCAGTGGATGCGGCGCGGCCGGAGCGTCGGCCGGTCGAGCAGCCGCCCGAGCCGGCGCACGCGGTCGAAATACGCCTCCGGGCTGTAGGTCGCTGCCACCACGTCGCGGTAGTCCTGCATGATCTCGCGGCGGGGCCGCAGGGGGGGGGAGGTGAGGCCGG
>NZ_LABY01000062.1 GCF_001043975.1 Methylobacterium variabile | reverse complement strand
GAGGCCGCCTTGCCGACGCGCGAGGCCACGGCGGAGCGGGGCGGGCGCCTGCGCCTCGCCTGAGGCCTCGCGACCGGAACCGGATCATCCCGGGGTCAGGATGCTGATGCGCGGGCGGCACGGTCGCCCGCGATCGATTTGCCCGTGCCTTGCGGGCATGGCGCCGGGCTGGCAGAAGCGGCCCGGCTTCCCGAATTGAGTCATCGCCGGAAAGACCGGGCCCGCCGCCCGAGCCGCCGAGAAGGAACGCATGACCGAGGCCCAGCACCGTTCCGCGTCCACCCCGTCCGGCACCGGGCTCGAGGCCGGCCCGGTGCTGATCACCGGCGCCAGCGGCTTCCTCGGCCCGGCCCTGGTCGACGTGTTCCGCGCCGCCGGCTTCCCGGTCCGGGTGCTGGTGCGCGCGACCAGCCCGCGCACCAACCTGACCTGGCCCGACGTCGAGATCGTCGAGGGCGACATGCGCGATCCGGAAGCTGCGGCGTCCGGCATGCGCGGCATGCGCTACCTCGTCCACGCCGCGGCGGATTACCGGCTCTGGGCGCCGGATCCGGAGGAGATCGTGCGGACCAACCGCGACGGCACCCGGGCCCTGATGCGGGCGGCGCTAGATGCCGGCGTCGAGCGGGTGGTCTACACGTCGAGCGTTGCCACCATCAAGCCGCACGACGACGGCACCCCGGCGGACGAGACCCGGCCTCTGACGCCCGAGACCGCCATCGGCGCCTACAAGCGCAGCAAGGTGGTGGCCGAGCGGGTGGTCGAGGAGATGGTGGCCCGCGACGGCCTGCCGGCGGTGATCGTCAACCCCTCGACCCCGATCGGCCCGCGGGACGTCAAGCCGACCCCGACCGGGCGGATCATCGTCGAGGCGGCAAACGGCAAGATGCCGGCCTTCGTCGATACGGGCTTGAATCTCGTCCACGTCGACGACGTGGCGAAGGGCCACCTACTCGCCCTGCACAGGGGCCGCATCGGCGAGCGCTACATCCTGGGCGGCGAGGACGTTCTGTTGTCGCGCATGCTCGCCGACATCGCCGGCCTCGTCGGGCGAAAGCCCCCGACCGTGCGGCTGCCGCGGGCGGCGGTCTATCCGGTGGCCTTCGTGTCCGAGCTCGCCGCGCGGATCACCGGCAAGGCGCCGCTCGCCACGATCGACGGCATCCGGATGTCGCGCTACCGGATGTTCTTCTCCGACGCCAAGGCCCGGGCCGAGCTCGGCTACGCGGCCCGGCCCTACCGCGACGGTCTGTCCGACGCCGTCGCCTGGTTCCGTCAGGCTGGATACATCCGATGACCACCGCCACCGAGGCGCGCTCCGGCAAGGGGCACCGCGACGAGAATTTTCCGGTCGCCTCGCACCTGATCCATCCGCGCCACCGCGGCCCGATCCTCGACTTCTACTACTTCGTCCGGGCCGGCGACGACGTCGCCGACAATGCCGGCCTGTCGCCGGAGAAGAAGGTCGCGCTCCTCGACGGCCTCGCCGACGCGCTGACCGGCAAGGGTCCCGACGATCCGGAAGCCGCCCCGTTGCGCCGCTCGCTCGCCGAGCGCGGGCTGCCGCCGCGCCACGCGCTGGAACTCCTCGACGCGTTCCGGATGGACGCGCACAAGTCGCGCTACGAGAACTGGGACGAACTCGCGCATTACTGCCGCTACTCGGCGGTGCCGGTCGGCCGCTTCGTCCTCGACGTCCACGGCGAGGATCCGGGCCGCACCTGGGCCACCTCGGACGCGATCTGCACCGCCCTCCAGGTGATCAACCACCTGCAGGATTGCGGCAAGGATTTTCGCAATGTCGATCGGGTCTACCTGCCGCGGGAGACCCTGGAGAAGCACGGGGCCCGCGTCGAGGATCTGGGGCTTGAGCGCGCCACCCCGGCGCTCCGCGCCGTGATCAAGGAGCTGGCGCAGCGCTGCCTCGATCTCCTCGAGGAGGGCCGGCCCCTGCCCGACCTCATCGACGACACGCGGCTCGCCATGGAGATCGCGGCGATCCACCGCCTCGCCGTGCTGCTCGCCCGCGGCCTGCTCGTCCGCGACCCGCTGAGCGAGAAGGTCCACCACGGCAAGGCCGCGTTCGCGCTCACCGCGCTCGGCGCCGCCACCACGGCGCTTGCCCGGCGGCCGTTCCGCCGCCACCTCCACCCGGCCCTGCGGGGAGCCCGCCCGTGACCGCCCTCGCCTCCCAGCCCGCCTCCCAAGCCGAGGCCGCCGACGCCCCGGCCCTCCCGGCCGCCGGCTCGTCGTTCTACACCGCCATGCGGCTGCTGCCGGCCGAGCAGCGCGACGCGATGTACGCGGTCTACGCCTTCTGCCGCGCCGTCGACGACGTCGCCGACGACGGCGGCGCCCGCGAGGTTCGCGCCGCCGAGCTCGACCGCTGGCGCGCCGACATCGACGCCCTCTATGCCGGCCGTCCCGTCCCGCGGGTGCAGGCCCTCGTCGGCCCGGTGCGGCAGTTCGGGCTGCGGCGCGAGGACTTCCAGGCGGTGATCGACGGCATGGCGATGGACGCCGAGGCCGACATCGTCGCCCCCGATTCCGCGACCCTCGACCTCTACTGCGACCGGGTGGCGAGCGCCGTCGGCCGGCTCTCGGTGCGGATCTTCGGCTTGCCCGAGGAGCCGGGCGTGAAGCTCGCCCACCATCTCGGCCGGGCGCTCCAGCTCACCAACATCCTGCGCGACATCGACGAGGATGCCGAGCGCGGCCGGCTCTACCTGCCGGCCGAGCCGCTCGCGGCGATCGGGCTGTCGCATCCGACGCCCGAGAGCGCGCTGGCTCATCCGCGCCTGGGCGAGGTCTGCGCCCGGCTCCTCGACGAGGCGCAGGGACATTACGATGCCGCCTGGGCGATCATGCACGCCGAGTCCCGCCGGGCCACCAAGGCACCCCGGATCATGGGGGCTGCCTATCACCTGATCCTCGTCGGCCTGCGCAAGCGCGGCTGGGCGGCGCCCCGGACGCGGGTGAAGCCCGGCAAGCTCGCGCTGATCGGCGTCCTCCTGCGTCACGCGATCGTCTGATGAGCACAGTCCATGTCCTCGGCGCCGGCCTCGCCGGCCTCTCGGCGGCCCTGCGCCTCGCCAAGGCGGGCCGTCGCGTCGTGGTCCACGAGGCGGCCAAGCAGGCCGGCGGCCGCTGCCGCTCCTACTTCGATCCGGCCCTCGGGCTGACCATCGACAACGGCAACCACCTGCTGCTCTCCGGCAACCGCGACTCCCTCGACTTCCTGAAGGAGGCCGGCGCACCCGCAGGGGTGCTCGCCGGGCCGGACGAGGCCGCCTTCGCCTTCGCGGACCTCGCCACGGGGGAGCGCTGGACCCTGCGGCCGAATGCCGGGCGCCTGCCCTGGTGGGTGCTCGACGCCCGCCGCCGGGTGCCGGGCAGCCGCGCCCGCGACTACCTCGCTCCACTCGGCATCTTCCGCGGCGCGACCCGCGCCGCCACGATCGGCGAGAGCATGGCCTGCGAGGGGCTGCTGTGGGACCGGCTCTGGCGCCCGGTGCTGCTCGCCGCCCTCAACACCGAGCCGCAGGAGAGCGACGCCGGCCTCGCCGCCACCATCCTGCGCGAGACGCTCGGCGCTGGCGGCCGGGCCTGCCGGCCGCTCGTCGCGGTCGAGGGCCTGTCGGCGGCCTTCGTCGACCCGGCCCTGACGGTCCTCGCCGCGGCGGGCGCCGAGGTGCGCCTCGGGCGCCGCCTCCGTGGGCTCGGGATCGAGGACGGGCGCCTCGCCCGGCTCGAGTTCTCGGACGGCGCGGAGGAACTCGGGCCCGGCGACGCGGCGGTCATGGCCCTGCCTTCTTGGGTCGCCGTCGACCTGCTGCCGGGCTTGAGCGTGCCGCAGACCCACCGCTCGATCGTCAACGCCCATTTCGCGATTCTTCCCAAGCCGGGAGCGCCGCTGCTCCTCGGCGTGGTCGGCGGCGTGACCGAGTGGCTCTTCTCCTACCCGGACCGGCTCTCGGTGACGATCAGCGGCGCCGACCGCCTGCTCGACGTGCCGCGGGAGGAACTCGCCCGCACGATCTGGGACGAGGTGTCGAGGCTCTCCGGATTCGCCGGCGAGGCCCTGCCCCGCTGGCAGATCGTCAAGGAGAAGCGCGCGACCTTCGCGGCGACGCCCGCCGAGGCGGCGCGCCGGCCGGGTGCGCGCACGCACATACCCAATCTCGCGCTCGCCGGAGATTGGACCGCGACGGGGCTTCCCTCCACCATCGAGGGAGCGATCCGCTCCGGGGCGAGCGCCGCACAGGTGCTGCTCGGTGCAGGCATCGCTTCGGGCACCGGCGGCAATGCTGCGTTGCGCGGGGCCGCTTGACGCGGGAGCCCGCGTCCGGAACAGCGTAGGTGTGGGCAGCGTTTGTGCGCTGCGGTATGATGTGATCGTCAGGGCGGCAGAGCGGAGCCGCGCGCCAGAGAGGAAGGGCAGGGACACCGTGGGCAAGGTCGAGACGCTGCAACGCAAGAGCACGCAGGACGTCACCCTCGACGAGGTCGAGCGGCGGGTGTCGGCCGCGTCCCGGGCGCTGACGCAGCTGGCGCATGCCGACGGGCACTGGTGCTTCGAGCTCGAGGCGGACGCCACCATTCCGTCCGAGTACATCCTCTACCACCACTTCCGCGCCTCGGTGCCGGCGCGGGAGCTCGAGGAGAAGATCGCCGTCTACCTGCGTCGGACGCAGAGCCCGCTGCACCACGGCTGGGCCCTGGTCCACGAGGGCCCCTTCGACATGAGCGCCTCCGTCAAGGCGTACTTCGCCCTCAAGATGATCGGCGATCCGATCGACGCCCCGCACATGCGCCGGGCCCGGGACGCGATCCTTCAGCGCGGCGGCGCGGCCCACGCCAACGTCTTCACCCGCACCCTGCTCGCCCTCTACGGCGAGGTGCCCTGGACCGCCGTGCCGGCGATGCCGGTCGAGGTCATGCTGCTGCCGCGGTGGTTCCCGTTCCACCTCGACAAGGTCTCGTACTGGGCCCGCACCGTGATGGTGCCGCTCTTCGTGCTGCAGGTGAAGAGGCCGCGGGCCAAGAACCCGCGCGGCGTCGGCGTGCGCGAGCTGTTCACCCAAGCTCCCGAGCGGATCCGGCGCTGGCCCTCCGGCGCGCAGGAATCCTCGCCCTGGCGACCAGTCTTTGCGGTCATCGACGACATCCTGCGGGTGGTCGAGCCCGCCTTCCCGGCCGGTCCCCGGGCCCGGGCTATCGACAAGGCGGTGGCCTTCGTCAGCGAGCGGCTCAACGGCGAGGACGGCCTCGGCGCCATCTTCCCGGCCATCGCCAACTCCGTTCTGATGTACGAGGCGCTCGGCTACCCGGAGGACCATCCCCTGGTGGCAACAGCGCGCTCGGCGGTCGAGAAGCTCGTCACCGTCAAGGAGCACGAGGCCTACGTCCAACCCTGCCTCTCGCCGGTCTGGGACACGGCGCTCGCCACCCATGCCCTGATGGAGGCCGGCGGGCAGGACAACGAGCGCCAAGCCCGCGCCGCCCTCGAGTGGCTGAAGCCTCTCCAGGTCCTCGACATCAAGGGCGACTGGGCGGCCCGCAAGCCGGACGTGCGCCCGGGCGGCTGGGCCTTCCAGTACGCCAACCCGCACTACCCCGATCTCGACGACACCGCCGTGGTGGCGATGGCGATGGACCGGGCCCAGACCCGCCTCCGTCCCGGCGAGGGCGGGTCCGACTACACCCAGTCGATCGCCCGGGCCCGGGAATGGATCGAGGGCCTGCAGAGCCGCGACGGCGGCTTCGCGGCCTTCGACGCCGACAACACCTACCACTACCTGAACTACATCCCGTTCTCGGACCACGGCGCCCTGCTCGACCCGCCGACCGCCGACGTCACCGCCCGCTGCATCTCGATGCTGGCCCAGCTCGGCGAGACGCGGGAGACCAGCCCTGTCCTCGCCCGGGCCATGGACTACCTCCTGGCCGACCAGGAGGAGGACGGCAGCTGGTACGGCCGCTGGGGCATGAACTACATCTACGGCACCTGGTCGGCCCTCTGCGCCCTCAACGCCGCCGGCCAGGACCCGGCCTCGGCGCCGATGCGCAAGGCCGTGGACTGGCTGGTCTCGATTCAGAACCCGGACGGCGGCTGGGGCGAGGACGCGGCGAGCTACAAGCTCGAGTATCGCGGCTACGAGCGGGCGGCGAGCACCGCCTCCCAGACCGCCTGGGCCCTGATCGCCCTGATGGCGGCGGGCGAGGCCGACCACCCGGCGGTGGCCCGCGGCGTGAACTACCTCGCCCGCACGCAAGGGGCCGACGGGCTCTGGAGCGAGGAGTTCTACACCGGTACCGGCTTCCCGCGGGTGTTCTACCTGCGCTACCACGGCTACGCGAAGTTCTTCCCGCTGTGGGCGCTGGCGCGCTACCGCAACCTCCAGCGCGGCAACAGCCGCCGGGTGGCGGTGGGAATGTAGCGGGGCGCGCCGGCCCGCGGCGCAACCGCGCTCGCCCGGAACGACCGCCCGGGCTCGGGCATTCACGGGCCGGAGCCTCGCGATGACCCTCTACAGCTACCACATCTCCCACGAGCAGTGCCCGCCCCGGGCGCTGCTCGCGCTCGCCCAGCGGGCCGAGCAGGCCGGCTTCGACGGGGCCTTCTCCTCCGACCACCTTCAGCCCTGGTCGCCCTCCCAGGGCGAAGCCGGCTTCGCCTGGGCCTGGCTCGGCGCCGCTCTCCAGGCGACCGAGCGCCTGACCTTCGGGATCATCTCGGTGCCGGGGGGCTGGCGATATCACCCCGTGGTCCTGGCCCAGGCGGTGGCGACCCTGGGGCAGATGTTCCCGGGCCGGGTGCCCTGGGTGGCGCTGGGCAGCGGGCAGGCGATGAACGAGCGCGCCACCGGCGGCGCCTGGCCCGACAAGGCCGAGCGCAACGCCCGACTGCGCGAGGGCGCCGAGATCATGCGGGCGCTCCTGGCCGGCGAGACCGTGACCCAGCGCGGCCGCCTCACGGCGGTGGACGCCAAGGTGTGGTCGCTGCCCGAGACACCGACCCGCCTCGTGGGCGCTGCGACCAGCGCTGAAACCGCCGCCTGGCTCGGCACCTGGGCCGACGGACTGCTCACCGTCGGGACGAGCCCCGAGACCCTGGGCCCGATCATCGACGCCTTCCGGGAGAGCGGCGGCGCCGACAAGCCGGTCTTCCTCAAGATGGACCTCAGCTACGCCCCCGACCCGGCCGAGGCCCTGCACCAGGCCCATGCCGAGTGGCGCTTCAACGCCCTGCCGGCGGCGGTCGCCTGGGAGCTGCCCCGCCCGGCCGATTTCGAGGCCGCCGCCCGTTACCTGCGGCCCGAGGACATGCACGAGACCGTGCTGATCTCCCACGACCTGCCGGCCCTCACCGACCGCATCGCCGCCTGCGCGGCCCTCGGCTTCGACAGCATCGACCTGCACCAGGTCGGCGGCAGCCAGCCCGCCTTCATCGACGCCTTCGGCGAGCGGGTGCTGCCGACCCTGCGCGGCCGCAAGGCGCCGGTGATCGAGTTCGACCCGTTCGGGCGCAAGCCCGCCGCGCGGGCGGGTTAGCGGTCCGGAACCCCCGGATCGGTCACGCCGCGAATTCTCGCTGGTAATGCCGCCGTGCCATCGAATGGCCTTGCTCGGCGGTGCGGGCCAAGCCCGAGCAGGCCGGCGCCGCGAGACGCTGCGCTGATGCGATAGCGCCCTGGCATGAAACGCATCGAGGCCCCGACCGGCCGGTCGGGCGCCTCGATCGTCACGCGGTGTCTCTCACCCGACGTGCTGCCCGCGCGGCAGACGCTCCCGCTCGGGCTTGGGGTCAGTAGCCGTAGTAGAAGCGACGCGGGCCGTAATACGGACGCCGCCAGTACGGCCGCGGGCCGTAATAGCCGTAGCGCGGTCCGTAGAACGGTCGGGGGCCGTAGAAGGGGCGGCAGTAGCCGAACCGGTTCGGGAAGAAGCCGGGACCGCAGCCGCCGGCGACCGGGGTCACGCCCGCATCCGTCGCGAGCCCGCCCGCCGCGCCGAGGCCGATCGGGACCGCCTGCGCGGCCGACGCGAGGCCCAGGCTGCCAGCGACGAGGGCGACCATCCCGAGCACCTTGACGTGCGTCATCGTGGAGTCTCTCCTGAGATTGACGGGCGGCCGCGAGGGCCGCCCCGCCCGCTCAGAAAAGGGCTAACGACCTGAATGCACGATGAGCGGGCCCGTCGGCTCCCGCTCATCGGAGCGCGGATCGCCGGGGTTCAGCGGCGCCGGCCGCGGCGCTCGCCCGGATCCTCCCCGGAGACCACGGGGTCGGATGCCGCCCGCAGGGCCGCGCCGCGGCTGCGCCGGCTCTGGCCGAGGCCGCTGCTCTTGGCGAGCTCGGAGCGCTGGGCGGCGTAGTTGGCGGCGACCATCGGGTAGTCCGGCGGCAGGCCCCACTTCTGGCGGTACTGCTCCGGGGTGAGCCCCCGCCCGGCCAGGTGGCGCTTCAGCGTCTTGTAGGGCTTGCCGTCCTCGAGCGAGATGATGTGGTCCGGCGTCACGGTCTTGCGGATCGGGACCGGGGGCGCCGCCTTCTCGGGCTCCGGCGCCGGGGTCGCCCCGAGATGGCTCAGCGAGGTGTGAACCGCTGCGATCAGCCCCGGGACATCCGCCGCCGGAACGGAGTTGTTCGCCACGTAGGCCGACACGACGTCGGCGGCGAGCTCGATCAGATCGAGCGATCGGGTGGGATCATCGTTGGTCATGGCGCACCAGATCGAAGTGAGCGGCTCAAGAGGGCACGTGAATTCGCGAGCGTCAACCACAGGGGATGTGCGTAACAACAGAATTTCTTAGTCGCGTTACGAAATACAAAAAGTATTGCACGCGATTGGCCGCGCGGCCCCGCTTCCCGTCGAGCGCTCCCGGCGGGGCGGCATGGGCGCCACAGTCGCCCGGATAAGGCGCTAGCCCGTTGGTCCTGGCGGTTTTTTTCGCGGGCGGCGGTTTCCCCTCGGTGGTCGAATGCCCTAGCTGTTGCTGCATTGCGCCATCCGGCGTCCCGTTCCTGTCAGCGCGATCGTCAAGACCTCCCATGACCGACCCGAACCGCCGCCTTCTGGTCACCGGTGCCGCCGCCGGCCTCGCCTCGACGCTGCTGGCGGGCGCGCTGCCGCGCCCTGCCCATGCCTGGACCGACCAGGACCTCGCCCCCGCCCGGCGCCGGCGCTCCCGCGATCCCGTCCCTGCGGATGACGGCACGTTCTACGACACGCGGGGTCAGGACATGCGGGGCCAGTTCGCGGACCCCTATCGCGGCGAGCCCGTCCCGGCGGAGCCCCCGGAGGACTCGTTCTGGGGCAGCCCTTCCGGACGCCGCGCCGTGGCGCCGCCGCAGGGCGCCGTCGATCCGAACGCCGCCGTCGTGGTCGATGACGGGCCGATCGACTACGCCCGCGCCTATGCGGCCATCGACACCGAGCCGTTCCCGGTGCCGGCCTTCCGCTGGCGCCGGGCCAACCCGTCCTTCCTGCGCCAGGAGGTCGCCTATGGCGGCCGCTACGCGCCCGGCACCCTCGTGGTCGATCCGCGGGCGCACCACCTCTACCTGATCCAGGACGGCGGCCGGGCGCGCCGCTACGGCGTCGGCGTCGGCCGCCAGGGTTTCGCCTGGTCGGGGGCGGCCACCATCAACTCCAAGCAGGCCTGGCCGGACTGGTACCCGCCCAAGGAGATGATCGCCCGCCAGCCCACCCTCGCCCGCCAGGTGTCGCAGCTGCAGAGCGGGCTCGGCGTGCCGGGCGGCCCGCGCAACCCCCTCGGCGCCCGCGCCCTCTACCTGTGGCAGAACAACAAGGACACGCTCTACCGCATCCACGGCACCACCGAGCCGGAGAGCATCGGCCGCAGCGTCTCCTCGGGCTGCATCCGGATGATCAACCAGGACGCGATCGACCTCTACGCCCGGGTGCCGCTGGGCGCGCAGGTGGTGGTGCTGGGCTGACCTCGCGAGGCGGGGATCAGGGCCGCCGCAGGGCCGGGACGCCTCCGGCCGCTCCCGGCGGCAGGCCGGTCCCCTCCTCGGCGCGGTCGACCGCCCGCAGCACGAGCCGCCGCAGGGCCTCGGCCTCGCGCGCGGCCTCCGCCACGAGGGCCCGCACCTCCGGCTCTGGCGCCGACAGGATCTCGGCCTCGAGCGCCTCGGTCAGCCGATCGAGCGCGAGGTCGGGTCGCCACTGGGTCATCGCGGGCCTCCCTCGGAATCGAGCCGCAGCAGCGCGCGGCGCAGCCGCTTGCGGGCGCTGTCGTAATCCGTCTGGGACAGGCCGTGCTGGGCACGGATCTCGGCGGCCGCGCGGCCGTGGCCCAGCCCCTCGATGATCCGCAGCACCGTCTCGTCCCCGGAGAACAGCGCCACGATCGCGCCGAGCGCCTGAGCGGCGGCGATCGCCCGCTCGGGATCGGCACCCTCGCAATCCGCCGGGTCGTGCTCCCGCCAGGCCCGCTCCTGCGCCAAGCGCCGCCGGAGGTCGTGCTCGATCGAGCGCATGCAACCGGCCAGGAAGACCACGACCGGGACCCCCGGCGGCCAGCGCCGCGTGCCGTCGAGCGCCCGCACGATCGCCTCGTGCAGGATGTCCGACCAGTCGATACCAGGAAGCCGGCGCGCCCGCAGCCGGGCGAGCGCCCGCAGGCGCGCGAGATCGACGGTCGACAGGCTGCGGATCGCTCCCGCGACGTCGCGTTGCTCCGCCTCGTCCGTCCCCATCGTCGCCCTGCCCGCCCTCTTCTCGCGTCATGCGCACGGGCGCGCCGGACGCGGACAGGCGTAAACAAAAAAGTCCGGCCGGTCCGCGTCCGGGGCGCTCGTGTGCCTGCCTCCATGGCCGCGCACCGGCGGCCCGAGAGCGAGCATCGGGAGCAGGCACCATGACACGGGACGAGCGGACCGCCATCGCACGGTACATCTACGCCCGGCACGTCGCCCACGCGGCGGCTCCCGACGACGCCGGGCTGCGCAGCGCCCTGGAGGCGGCCCTGGCGGTCATCCCCCGCGAGCGCTTCCTGCCGCCCGGCCCCTGGCACCTCGCCCGGCTGTCCGGCGGCTACACGCCGACGCCCGATGACGACCCGGTCTATCTCTACCAGGACGTGCCCGTGGCGATCCGGCCGGAGCGGCACCTCAACAATGGGCAGCCCTCCTTCCTGGCTGGCTTGATCGCCCGGGGGCGGCCGGAACGGGGCATGACGGCGGTGCATGTCGGCACGGGGGCCGGCTACTACACGGCCCTGCTGGCCCGCCTCGTCGGCGAGGCGGGCCACGTGCTCGGCATCGAGCACGATCCCGACCTCGCGGCCTTCGCGGTCGATGCGCTGGCCGGGCTGCCGCAGGTCCGCATCGTCGCGGGCGACGGCGCCGCCATGCCGCTGCCCCCGGCCGACCTCGTTCTCGTCAATGCCGGCGCGGCGCGCCCGGCCGAATCCTGGCTCGACGCGCTGACGGTCGGCGGGCGACTGATCCTGCCCCTCACGGCCGGACCGCTGCCCGGCACACCGATCACCCGAGGGGCCGTCTTCCTGATCGAGCGTCGCGACGGGGAGCATTATGCCGCGCGCTGCCTCTCCCCGACCCTGATCTATCCATGCGCCGGCGCCCGCGACCCGGAGGCCGAGCTGGCCCTGGCGCGCGCGCTGGCGGCTGGCGGCCAGGAGGCCGTCCGGACGCTCGACCGCACGGCGGCGCTCCCCGAGGACAGGTGCTGGCTGCGCGGTCCGGGCTGGTGCCTCGCCTATGGATGACGATACGTTTCCGAGGGCACCGGCTTCGTCCGCGAGGGATGGCGAGGCCGGTGACGGTTTTCCATGGTCCGGGATGCCGACGCAGCGACCGTGATCGTGGCGTCCCGGGACCGGGATATGCGCTACGCTGGCGACTTGACCTTGGGACTCGGGATTGCACTGGCGGTCGCCGGGTCGGCCAGGATCGCCTGGACGCTCGGCACCGCGGCCGCGGAGGCGACGAGGCCGGCATTGCGCCGCACGTAGAGGCCCCAGACGGTGACGAGGAGCGTGACCAGCGCCCCGGTCAGGGTGGTGGCGGTGTCGGCATCGATCCAACCACGCCCGACGGCGATCCCGCCGCCGAACTGCAGCAGGGTGCGCAGCAGCGTGGTGAGCTGATCCTGGTTCATGGCAATCTCCTGCTGAAATCTCGGGGGTGAGGATCTGCGCGTCAGGCCGCGACGGGCCGGCCGCAGGCGGGGCAGGCATTCCGTGCGGCGGCCCGATCCGGGGCGGCGTGGAGCGCGAGCGCGGCGGCCCGCACCTCCTCGACCCGCCGGCCCCAGCCGCGCCCGAACCGCGGCCAGGTCGACAGCGCCCGCAGGAACGCCAGACGCCCGTCGCACAGGCCACCGATCAGCGCCGGCACGTCCCGCCCGGCCAGCGCCGCCAGCGTCACCGGCCCGAGCCGCCCGTCATCGGCCACGCCCAGCACCCGTTGCAGCCCGATCACCGCCCGCTTCGGGCCGCTGTTCACCGCGAAGTCGAACAGCGCGTAATCCAGGCCCGCCGGCAGCGCGTCGCCCTGCACCGCGTCCCAGAACCGCCGCCGGTAGAGCGGCGCCACGGACGCCGGCGTCAGTGCCCGCACCTCCGCCTTGGTCGCCGGCCGAGCCACAGGCTCAGCGTGCCGATGGTGACGCCCAAATTCGTGGCGCCGCCCGGGTCGGCGGGATCGTCCGACCATCCCCCCTCGTGCTTCAGGACGAGCGACAGCGCCCGCTCGAAATTCGCGGCCATCAGGGTCCTCCGGTCGTCAGGGTCTTCGGTGCGCCGGCCGGCGCACCCGGTCACAGCGCCGCCGCGGCGCTCCACAAGCCGTCCAGGGCGGCGGCGTCGTAGCCCAGCGCGGCGCCGAGCTGCGCCACCATCGGGTGCCCGCGCTCGAACGTGGTGGCGCCCGACAGCAGCATCCGCGCCGCGAACTGCTCCGCCGCCGGCAGCGCCGCCACCGCCGCCTCGATCCGGCCCGGCAGGACGCCCGTCATCACCGCGGCCAGGGCCTCGTCGGGCCCGATCGCGCCGGCCATCGCCAGCGCCTGGAAGAACTGCCGGTCGGATATCGGCGCCGGACCGGCCTGGCGCGCGGCGAGCTGCGCCGCCAGCCCGTCCCGCTCCGCCGCCAGGGCATCGCGGGCCGCGGCCGCCGCGTCCCGCTCGCGCCGCAGGCCCGCTGCCTCGGCCGACGCCGCGTCCCGCCCGGCCAGAGCCGCTGCGTTGATCCCGTCCAGCACCGCCGCGAGGGGAAAGCCCGCGGCCTCGGCTTGAGCCGGCGTCAGCGCCCCGCTCGCCACGAACTGCGCCTCGGCCGCGCCCGGCGGCGTCACGTGCTGGCCGAGCACCACGTGCCAGGCCGGCGGCTCGGTGCTGTCCGCCGGCCGGCCGCGATACAGGAACTCGTAGAGGTAGAGGTCACCCATCTCATGCACCTCACGCCGCGACCGGGCTGTCGTCCGACAGCCGCCGCCAGTTGCCGTTGGAGTAGTAGGCGACCACCCCCGTCCCCGAGCCCGCCGCCTCGCCCAGCTTGCGGGCGTTCGAGACATAGACGACGGCAGAGGCTGCGCCGGCCGGGAGCGTCGCGACGGTGTAGGTCCCTGGACGCACAGTGCCGTTGACAACAAGACCGGACGCCGAGACGGTCGCGAACGTCGCCGTGTAGTCCCGGCTGCGGAAGACGTGACTGGCGTTCGAGTAGTACGTGGACGTGTCCGCGGTGCTGTCGCGGGCTGCCAGGATCTGGATCCCGCCGACCATGAACGCCCGATAGCCGCTGCCGACATCTTGCAGGATGTTCGCGCCGCTGAGCTGGTAGGCGTTGGCGTTGACGACGTTGGTGGTTGCGGTTCCGGACACGCCGAACGACCCGACGACATCGAGGGTGTAGGCCGGCGTTCCGCCGGGCCGGTTGATCGAAACCCCGCCCGTGCCGGCGTACAGCACCGGGGTCGCGCTGGCCTGGCCGGACGGCGCGAGGACGATGGGCCCGCTCGCGCCGATCCGCGACCACTGGCCGGCGGCGGGAGCCGTCAGGGTGAGCGTCGGATCGGAACTGGCGGTGCTGATCTGCAGGCCGGCGAAGGTCGGCGCCTGGCCCGTCCCCAGCCCCAGCGCCGTCGCCCCCTGCGCCGCCGTGCCGGTGAGCACCGCCCGTCCGGTCGCCGTCGCGTCGGTGATCTCGGCGGCGGCCGGTCCGGTGAGCGGCTTGCCGGTGGCGCGCTGGACGGCCCGCACCGTCCAGTTGCCCGCCGCGTCCGAGGTCGCCAGCGCGGTGTCACCGGCGGCGGTGACGAGGTTGGCCGCGCCCGGCAGGACGAGGCTGGCGGCGTTGTGGGTCAGGGTCGCGGCGCCGGTGAAGCGCAGGAGGCGCACGCGGTTCGGGCTCGTGCCGAAGCTGGTGACCGTGCCGGATCCGGTGAGCGCGACCTTGAGGGCGGGGAGCGCGCCGAGGTCGACGGTGGCGGCGACCGGGGCGGAGGCCTCGGCCGCGGCGAGGTCGAGGCCGCCGGTGCTGCGGTCGACCCGCAGGGCCTCGCGCCAGGTGCCGCCATCGGCCGAGACCTTGAGGCGAAGGTCGTCGTCGCCGGTGAGCCCGAGTTCGGCCCGGCCGGAGAAGCCGGACTGGAACAGCAGCGAGAGGGTGTTGCCGGAGGCCTCCTTGTTGAGGGTGTAGCGCAGGTCGCCGCTGCCGCCCTCGCCGGTGGTCAGCGCGGTCCAGAGCGCCTTGTTGAGCTTGGCGGCGAAGGGATTGGCCGCGTCCGCGGTGGTGCCGAGGCCGAGGCGGGCGAGGTTCTGGAGCGCCGTCAGGGTGGAGCGGAACGACACCCATCCCACACCTGTCCAGGTGTACAGGTCCACCTCGTCGACCACGAAGGCGAGCCAGCCCGGCCGGGGCAGGAAGGAGCGCCACGCCCCGTCCTGGTAGCGCACCACGCGGCCCGTCCAGCCCGACCACGCCCCGGTCGGGCTCGCGCCGGCGATCAGGTAGCGGTCGCCCTCGGCCGGGCCGGCCGGGGGCGCGGTAAGATCCTTGTCGAGGACCGCGAGCTGGACCAGCGTGTCGAGGCTGACCAACGCCTCGTTGTGCGTCACGTGCTTCTGTGCCTGCGCCGCCGCCAGCAGCGGCAGGGCGAGGTTGGCGGTGGCCGCGTCAGACATACAGGGTCGCCCTCAAGGCCGCGCCGCGGCCGTAGGTTGCGGAGAGCTGGTGGATGGCGACGGACAGGCTCGTGACCGGCCCGCCGAAGTCGGCCGCCTGGTGGGCGGCCGTGTAGGTGACGGCGGGCGCCGTCACCGCGAGCGTGCGCAGCACCGTCGACCCGGACAGGACGTCGAGGGCGTAGGCCTCGGCTTCCTCGGCGAGCGGCACCTCGACCTGTTCCCACGGGTCGCCGTCGATCCGGGTGCGCCGGATCCAGCTCACGCGGAGGTCGCCGTCGCCGATCCGGCGCAGGCGGGCCTGGACCGGCGCGAGGGGTCGCAGGGAGAGGGCTTGCGGGACGATCCCGAGGCCGATCCAGGAGGGGGCCGTCGGCGGGCGCCCCTGCGGGCCGATCCGCAGCCGGTGAGGCCGTCGCTCCGCGGGGTCGAGCCCGGACGGTGCGAGGCTCTCGCCCAGCACCACGAAGCGGCTGCCCGCCGGCAGGAGCCCGACCATGTCGGCGTCGCTGCCGAGCTGGCCGCGCAGCAGGCGGCCCAGGCGGTAGCGGCCCGGGCCGGTGAGCCGGCATTCCGTCCATTGCAGCACCTCCCAGCGCCCGGCCGGCGTCTCCACCGCCGCGACGTTGGCGCCGTCGAGCACTGCGCGCTCCGTTGCGGCGGCGAGCTGCGCCCCCCGGGGCAGCTCGACCTCGACGGTGTTGCGCCGGTCCCAGCGATGGCGCGGGCCGGCGGCAAGCGGGGCCGCGAGGCGCCCGATGATCGTCGGCACCGGGATCACGGCGTCCGGCACGAAAGCGCCGCCCTCGGGCGCCAGCTCGGCCGCGAGCGGCGCCCACGGCTCGGTGTAGGCGGCGAGCAGCAGGGGCTGGGGCGCCGCACGCAGGGTCGGCAGGTCGAGCAAGGCGACGAGGCCGATGCCCGGTAGTGCGGGTGGGTCGGGGTCGCGGCGGCTCAAGCCCCCGTCGGGCCCGGCATGCAGCCCGGCCTCGGTCCGCACCGCCTCGAACGGCCGGCCCGCCTCGAGGCCGAGGCGGGTGAGGCGATACTCGGTCCGCCGGCCGTCGAGGTCGACGGCGATCACGTCGCCGGGATCGAGGGCGAGGCAGGAGGGCGGCAGCGCGCCGGTCAGGGCCTCGCGCTCGAGGGCGGCGCGCTGGAGCAGGCCCTGCGCGACGCCCGAGGCGGCGCCCTCGTCGAGGGCGAGCGGCACGCTCACGGCGGTGCGCCCCGGCGCTCCCCCGGGGCGCCGGGCCTCGACCGTGGCGCCGCGGTAGTCCCGGCCGGGATCGAGGTAGGACAAGGCGACGCTGCCGGGCAAGGCGCCGGCCTCGGCCCGGGTGCGGGTGTAGTCCGAGGCGCCGTCCCGCCCCGCCACCAGGCCGTCCGGGGTGAGCCGCAGCGCCGGCGGCCGGGCCAGGGGATGGAAGACGACCCGTCCGCCGCTCTCCGCCGCCTCGAAGGGGAAGACCTGCTGCAGGGGGCCGAGGCTCGCGCGGGCGGAGGCCGGCTCGGTGATCGCGTAGCCCTCCACCATCCCGAACAGCCCCGAGACGTCCGCCGGCACCCCGGCGCAGAGCTCCGCCACCACGTCGGCGAGGGGGGCGAGGCCGAGGCGGCCGTTGATCCAGTGGCCGAGGCGGTAGTTGTCGGCGTCGCGCCACACGCCGGACTGGCGCGGGAAGTCCGGGAACGGCCGGGCGTCCCAGGTCCAGACCGCGATCCGCTCCCAGTCGAGCATCCGCCCGCCATAGAGCGGCGAGACCGGGTTGTGCGCGTCCTCGCGCCAGTAGGCCAGCACCGCCTCCAGGTAGGCGCGCTGGACGGCGAGGTCGCGCCGGCCGAGGGAGAAGTG
Source organism: Methylobacterium variabile (assembly GCF_001043975.1). Taxonomy (GTDB): domain Bacteria; phylum Pseudomonadota; class Alphaproteobacteria; order Rhizobiales; family Beijerinckiaceae; genus Methylobacterium; species Methylobacterium variabile. The sequence continues at coordinate 5,112 of NZ_LABY01000062.1, read as the reverse complement.
CGGCGTGACGCTCTCGGCGGATTTCGGGTCGAGGAAGACGTTGGGCTGGTTCATGCCCTTGTCGATCGCCGGGCAGCCGAGCTCGGTGAAGCGGAGCGGCTTGCTCCGCAGCACCCAGGCGGTGGGGGCGGCGGCCCGCACCCCGCCGGGCCGGTCGTGGTGGGGGTTCTCCCACCAGGCGCGCAGGTCCTTGAGGCGGAAGACCCAGTCCTCGCCGTGCGCCGTGTCGCGGATCGGCGTGCGGACCTGGCCCTCCCGGTCGGCCGGGCTGGCGTAGAACCAGTCGTGGAGCTCGCCCCCGGCGACGTTGGCCCGCAGGTAGGCCGGGTCGCAGGGAGAGGCGAACCCGGCGCGGGCGTCGGCGTGGTCGAAGCCCTCGCGCCAGTCGGCGAGCGGCATGTAGTTGTCGATGCCGATGGCGTCGATGTTGGGGTCGGCCCAGAGCGGGTCGAGGTGGAAGAGCACGTCGCCCGTGCCGTCCGCCGGGCGGTAATTGGCGTACTCGGTCCAGTCGGCCCCGTAGGTGAGCGCCGTGCCCGGGCCGAGGATCGCCCGCACGTCGGCGGCGAGCCGGCGCAGGGCCGCGACCCCCGGAAAGGTCGCGGGGCCCGAGCGCAGGGTGGTGAGCCCGACCATCTCCGAGCCGATCAGGAAGGCGTCGACCCCGCCGGCGGCCTCGGCGAGGCGGGCGCAAGTCAGGATGAAGCGGCGGAAGCCCCACTCGTCCGGGCGCCGGCTCGCCACGGTGGCGCCGGTCCAGGCGAGGTCGCCTCCTTGCGTGTCGCCGAAGAAGGCGGCGACCTGATCGGCCGCCGCTTGGGTCTTGTCGACCGTGCCCGGGTGGCCCGGGGCGGGATGGCCGGTGATCCGCCCGCGCCAGGGAAATGGCGGTTGCTCGGGCCGGCCGTAGGGATCGGGCAGGCCGTTGCCGGCCGGAATGTCCATCATCACGAAGGGGTAGAGCGTGACCGCAAGCCCCCGGCGTTTCAGCTCCCGGATCGCCTGCACCACCGAGAGGTCGGCCGGCGCGCCGCCGATCAGCGGATGTCCCTCGGCATCCCGGCTGACGATCCCGGCGGCCTCGCGGGTGAGCCCCGCCGCGACCCAGGTCTGGCCGCTGGTGACCTTGGCGGCGGTCTCGGCCCGGGGCGCGATGCGGCAGGCGGAGAGGCGCAGGTCGCTGCCCTGCCAAGCGACGACGAGCGAGACGTGCCGGCAGGCCGGCGCCTCCTCCTGGAGCTGGTCGAGGGCGGCGACGAGGTCGGGCCCGCCCGAGACGGTGTTCTGCCCCTGGAGCGTGCCGAGGCCGGTCGCCACGACGGGCTTGGTCGCGTAGACGAACTCGCCCATCGCGGGGATCAGGGTGACGGCGGTGACGAGCTCCTCCAGGCGCGGGCGCCCGTCGTGGCTCGGCGGCCGGCGGATCACCTCGGCGGTGATCACCGGCACCCGGTTGCCGAAGGGGCCGAGGGCCAGGTCCTCGAGCACCAGGTAGGCGAGGCCGCGATAGGCGGGCGCGGCGCCCTCGACGGCCTCGATCTTCGGATCGGGCAGCTGGTCCTCGCCGCCCCGGTACAGGCGGTGGGAGTAGTCCGCGAGCCGGATCGGCCGGCCGTCGGCCCAGACGCGGCCGAGGCCGGTGATCGGCCCCTCGCACAGGCCGACCGCGACCGAGACGGTGTAGCTGTAGGTGACGGTGTAGGTCTTCGGCTGCGCGCCCCCGCCCTTGCCGCCGGAGCCCCGCACCTTCTCGACGCTCTGGGTCTCCCGGACCTTCGTCGCCCAGATGATCTGGCCGGCGACGCGGACGCGACCGTAGACCCGGGGCACCGCGGCGCCCTCCGAGGAGGCGGTGACGTAGAGGTCGGCGATGCGTGGCCCGAGACTGACGACGGGCTTCTGCCGCCCCCCGAACAGGGCGTGGTCGAGGGCGCTGCCGCCGGCGGCGCCGACGACCCGCCCGATCGCGCCGCCGATCGGGCCGCCGAGCGCCGTGCCGACCGCCTGGCCGGCATAGGAGAGGACGAGCGTGCTCATGGGATGCGACCGGATTTGGGATGCGGCCGGAGTCGGGCTGCGGCCGTGGTCGGGCGCCCGGCTCGCGCATGGCGGCCGGCGCCGGCTACCGGGATGAGGGGGGCGATCAGCCGGCCGGCGGGAACCGGAACGCGTAGGCCGCGCGCCGGGCCCAGGCAGCCGGCAGGGCGCTCTCCAGCACCGCGTGGCCGTCATAGGCGTGGATCATCCGCCCTGCCCCGCTCAGGATGCCGCAATGCTTGGCGGGCGCGCCCAGGCGCCAGCGAAACAGCAGCACGTCGCCGGGGCCCGCCGCCTCGGGGGCGATCTCGATCAGGTGGCGGCGGGCGGCGTCGCGCAAGGTCTCCTCCCCGTCCGCCTCGCCCCAATCGGGCGTGTAGGGCGGCACCGGCTCGGGCTCCGGCCCGTGGAGGTCGCGCCAGACGCCCCGCACCAGCCCGAGGCAGTCGCAGCCGGCGCCCCGCAGGGAGGCCTGGTGGTGGTAGGGCGTGCCGAGCCAGAGCCGGGCCAGGGCGACGACGCGGGCGGAGAGGTCAGGCAAGGCGACCTCCGTCGTTGCCGGCGCCGCCCTGCGCGTAGCCGGTGACGTAGTCGTTGCCCGGCATGTGCGGAAAGCCGCGGAAGTTGACCGCGTTGTCGAATTTCGCCCCGCAGGTCGTAACGGTCTTGTCGCAGCCCGCCGCGACCGCGAAGGCGTCGCCGGGGGCGATCGGCTCCGGCAGCGGCTGCCACAGGTCGAGGGTGGCGGGCGCGAGCGGCCCGGGGCGGGCGTGGCCGCGCACCTCGCAGAAAAGGCCCGCGTTCGCGCCCGAGAGCCAGGTCAGGCGCCCGCCCGTGAACCAGCCTGCGGCGTAGCCGGACAGCCCGCCCGTGCGGAAGGCCCCGGCCGAGAGCACCGCGCCGACCGCGGCCCGGGCCGTGAGCGCCGCGGAGGAGAGGGCGACGCCGCAGCGGGCGTCGCCCAGATCCGCGTCGCAGGAGCGCTGGAGCAGGCGGCCGGTGGGGCGGTTGAGGGCGGCGGCGAGGCTGCGCACCTCGGCCGAGAAGCCGGCGCGCCCCCGCGTCACCTCGCCGAGGCGGCCCGACAGCACCAGCACGCGGTCCTCGACCCGGGTCCAGTCGACCCGCCAGACCGCCACGGCGGCGTCGTCGAACAGCCCGCGGGCGAGCTCGGCCTCGGCGAGGCGCCCGTCGCGCAGGGCGCCCATCACCTCGAGACCGTCGACCGACAGGCCGACCGACTGTTCGAGGGCGGAGGCGGTGGCGCCGGTCTCGGCGGCGCACGGAACGTCCTCGATCACCAGCTCCTCGTCGTGGTCGGTGAAGCCGAGGCGAAGGCCGTCGGATCGGGTGACGATCCAGCACCAGGCCAGCGTGGTGGCCCCGGAGGCGAGGGAGGCGGAGAGGCCGGGAGGCAGGGTCTTCATCGGTGCGCCTCGATCGTCATCGACGAAGCTCGATGACCGGGATGTCGGCGACCACGCCGGCGAGCACCGCCTGGTGGTCGATGCTGAGGCGGTCGGTGGCGAAGCGCACCGGCACGTCGAAGGTGAAGCCCGCCGTCACCGCGGCCCCGGCGGCGGGCGCCACCCGGAACGTGACGAGGCCGGTGGCCGGATCGAGCGTGAAGCGGTCGGGTCCCTGCTCGACCCCGTCGAGGGCGAGGCGCACGCTGCCCGCGACCGGCTTCGCGATCGGCCGGGCGTAGGGGGCGAGGGCCCCGCCATAGGTCTTCTGCAGCGGGAAGACGGTGCTCGTCCCGTCGCCGCGGCCCAGCGGCTGGTCGGTCGGGCGGACCGGCGTTCCCGGCGGGGCGGAGGCGTGGTCGAAGGTGTCGCGCCAGCGAAAGCCGTAGAGGGGCCCGCGGCGCTCCTCGAAGAAGGCGATCAGCACGGCCACGTCCTCGGCCCGGCGCAGGGCCGGCCCGGCATTGTAGCTGCGGCGGGAGTGGCGCCAGAGGGCGTTGCGCTCCTCGTCGCCGGAGCCGAGCGTCACGATCTCGGTGCGGCGCTCCGGCCCGCCGCGGGAGCCGTAGGAGAGAGCGAGGGGGAAGCGCACCTCGTGGAAGGGAGTGGGCATCGTTCACAGGCTCCGCAGGCCGCGCTGGACCGCCCGGGCGAGCGCCGCGGTCACCTGCGCCTCCGAGCGGGCGAAGCTCGGGGCGTCCGGGGTGGCGATCGAGACCGAGACCTGGACGTTTGGGGCCGGCGGCGGCGGGGCGGGACCGTGCGCCGCCGGCAGGATGCGCCCGGGCTGGAGCGGCACGAAGGTCTCGCGGCCGCTCTCGCCCACCGTGTAGGCCACGCCCGGGGTGACGGGGCCGCCGGCGGCGCGGCCGGTCGGGTTCTGGGTCAGGCCGAGCTGGCCCAGCGCGTCACCGATCAGGTCGCCGGCGGGACCGCCGCGGCCGAACAGGCCGTCGAAGGCGCGGTCGATGCCCCGGCTCGCCAGGGTGGTGGCCAGCCGCGAGACGACCGTGGTCAGGCGCTCGCCGTGCAGGATCGCGCCCTTGAAGCTGTCCGCGAGGGCCGAGCCGAGCTCCCGCGAGGCGGATTGGGCGGCGCGCTGGGCGGCCTCCGCCCGGGTCACCTGGGCGGTCACGGCGCCGTAGGCCTCGGCGACTCGGTCGACCTCCGCTCGCAGGGCCGGCGTCACCGCGAGGCCGGCCTTCTTGGCCGCCTCGAGCAGGCGGAACGCTGCCTCGGCCCGGGCGGCGGCGCCCTCCTCCCGGCCGACCGTCTCGGCCTCGACCCTCAGGGCGCCGGTGCGCCGCGTCAGGCGCGCGACCTCGTCGCGGAAGGCGTCGTCGCCCTCCTCCGCGCGCCGGGCTGATCGCGCCGGGGCCGACCGCGCCGGCGCCAGTGCCGGCATCTGGGCCGGCGCGGGCTCGGCAACTGGTGCGGCGGGGGCGAGGCTGCCGCGGGAGCCCGCGCCGCTGATCGCGAAGGGGTCGGCGATGCGGGCGCGGATCGCCGCGCCCTCCGTGGCGGGCCCGCACCCCCCCCCGGCGCCAGCCCCCCCCCAGGGCCCCGCGCGCGGGGGGGGGGGGGGGGGGGCCCCCCGCCGCCCGCCCGC
>NZ_LABY01000061.1 GCF_001043975.1 Methylobacterium variabile | reverse complement strand
GTCGATGTTGCGAACGCCGAGGCGCGCCATCTTCTTGTAGCGCTCCTCCATCTCGCGCACCGCCCACTTGAGGGCGATGACCGCCTTCTTGGGATCGGTGACGACCGGCGAGAGCAGGTGCGGGATGCCGTCGTAGACGGAGAGCTCCAGCATCTTGGGATCGACCATGATGAGGCGGCACTCCTCCGGCTTCATCCGGTAGAGGAGCGAGAGGATCATGGTGTTGATGGCGACCGACTTGCCCGAGCCGGTGGTGCCGGCGACGAGCAGGTGGGGCATGCGGGCGAGGTCGGCGATGATCGCCTCGCCGCCGATGTTCTTCCCCAAGCAGAGCGCGAGCTTCTGCTTGGTCTCGGTGAAGACCGGCGAGGTCAGGAGCTCGCGCAGGTAGACGGTCTCGCGCTTGAGGTTCGGCAGCTCGATGCCGATGGCGTTGCGGCCTTGCACGACGGCGACGCGGGCGGAGATGGCAGACATCGAGCGGGCGATGTCGTCGGCGAGCGAGATGACGCGGCTCGACTTGGTGCCGGGCGCCGGCTCCATCTCGTAGAGCGTGACGACGGGCCCCGGGCGGACCGCCAGGATCTCGCCCCGCACGCCGAAGTCCTGGATCACCTGCTGCAGCTGGAGGGCGTTGTCCTCCAGCATCTCGGGGTCGAGGTTGCTGCCGTCCGACTCCCGCGGCTCGGCCAGGAGGTCGACGGAGGGCAGCTCGTAGGGCGCCTCGACGACGCGGGCGGCCTGCCGCAACGGAATCGTGGCGACGGGCGCCAGGATGTCGTCCTCGTCCTCCCCGTCCTCGTCGGCATCGAGGCCGAGGTCGACGTCGAGCCCCGCGGTCCCGATCACCAGGGTGTGCGGCTCCGCGGCCGGCCCGGCATGGGCCTGCGGCGCGTCCGGCGCCCAGACCGGGGCCGTCGCGACGGGCTCCGGCTCGCCTGCCGCCGGCACGGGCTGCGCCGGCTGAGATGCAGCGGGCACCATCTGCTCGGCAGCCGGCACCGGCTGCGCCGCGATCGGCAAGATGATGCGCGGCGGACGCGGGGGCGACGGCAGCGTCGGCGCAGGCGGCTGGGCGTTGAGGCGCCCGGTCGGCACGTAGACGAAGGGCCGTCCCGCCTGCGCCGCGGCGGAGGAGGCCTGCGAGGCGTCGGTCGCGGGTCCGGAGGTCGACTGGGACTCGGCCGGCTCCTCGGTCGGAGCGGGCGGGGCGCTCGGCACGGCCGGCAAGGTCCGCGGGGGCTCCGGCGCCACGGCCTGCATCTCGGCCGTGGCGGAGACCGGGAGCGCGTCCGCGGTGATGAACGACCACGGCACCGGCGCGAAGTCGAGCGGCGCAGGCTGCGCCGGCTCGGGCGCGCCGCCCGGCGCAGCCTCGGCCGCAACCACGACGGCCGGCAGCGAGGCGGCCGAGGGCTCGGGGGCCACCGGCACGGCGAGCACGGGCGCCTCCGCGCGGGGCGCGTAGGTGAGGGCCAGCATCGGAGCGGGGGCCGGCAGCAGGATCGCGGCGGGCCGCTCCGTCGCCGGGTCGGGCTCCGGCTCCTGGTCCGGGGGCACGGCCCAGGCGGCGACCGCCTCGACGGCGGGCTCCTCGGCCACCACCTCGGCGACAGCGTCAGCGGTGGGCTCAGGCTCGGACGGCAGCTCGGGGGCGAGCACGGCGATCGGCTCTGCGGCGGCGGGCTCGGACGGCGGAACCGGCTCCTCCGCGACGGTCGGGGCTTCGGACGCGACCGGCCCGGGAATCGGCTGGTTGTCCTGCTCCGCGGCGGTCGACAGCGGGTTGGTCCAGTCGTGCTGCAACAGGCGGTCGAGGGCGTAGACCGGGCGCGGCGGCAGCGAGCGCAGGTGCGAGACGTCGACCGGCACCAGGATGGCGTCGTCCGGCGCCGCGAACGCCTCAGCGGGTGGGACCGGCGCGTCCACGGCGGGCGGGCCCTCCGGCAGCTCCGCGGCACCCTCCGCGGTCGGCGTAGGGACAGGGGCCTCCGGCGCGGGCGGGAGCGCCTCGGAGGCCGCGGCCACGTCCGTCGGCAGGGGGGCGGCTTCGGGAGCGACCGGCTCCGCCACGGCGCAGGCTTCCGCGGCCGACGCCTCCGCAACGGCGGACGGCGAGGGCTCGACGGTCACGGCGTCCGCGGCGGGCTCCACCGTCGCGACAGGCTCGGCGGCCGGGACGTCGGTCGCGACGGGCGCCTCAGGCGCGGGCGTCGATCCTTCGATCGTGCCCGCCGCGACGGTCTCGGCCGGCGCGGCCTCCTCGTGGGGGTGGCGCAGGAGATGGTCCGGCGTGCGGGTGAAGCGCACGCCCGGCGGCAGGACGAAGGGCTGGCGCCACAGGGGCACCGGCGGCACCGCCGCGGCCTCGGCCTCGGCCCGCGCCGCCTCGGCGGCGGCGAGCTCGGCCGCCGCCCGCGCGGCGGCCTCGGCCTCGGCGGCGCGCAGGGCCTCTTCCTTCTCCCGCAGGGCCTGCTCACGCCGGCGCTGGCGCGCCTGCAGCACGTGGTCGGGCGTGCGGGTGAAGCGCACGCCGGCCTCGGCGGGCCGTTCCGGCGGGGCGGCGCGGGACGCTCCCTGCACCGGGCTGCCCACCTCGGCCGCGGCCTCCGCGCTCCGGCGCCGGGCGCGGGTCAGCACGGCCCGGGCAGGGCCGGCGGCAGGAATCGGCATGGTCCAGCCGCCCTCGGGGACGAGGGCCGGATCCGGCGCCCAGGTCGAGGCGCGCCGCTGAGCGGGCGGCTCCGGCGCGACCACGACGGCCGGCGTCGGGACGGCGTCGGGTTCCACCGGGGGTGCGGGGTGGCGCGCGACGGGCGGCTCACCCGCCGCGACCGGCGGCACGACGGCCTCGGGGGTGCCCGGCCAGGCGCCGTGCTCGGCGGCGACATCCCGGTAGGTTCGCTCGTGGTACGCCCGCACCTCGGTCGGCTGCACCGGTGCCGGCTGAGCCGGTGCCGGCTGCTCCGGGACAGGCAGGGGCCAGGCCTGCACCGGATCCGGCTCCGGGGGCAGCGCCCAGGCCTCGGGCGGTGCGACGTGCGGCGAGGGCGAGGCGTACGGGCGCGCCTCCGCGGCGGCTCAAGGTATAATCCCGCTGGACCGGCGGGGGCGTAGGGGGGGCGAAGCGGCGGGCGAGGAGCGCCCGCAGGCTCATCACGGTCTGGGCGAGGGCGCCGAGGGCGCGCTCCCGGCGCTCGGGCGTGCGGAGATGGTCGCGCACTCGCTGGGGCGCGCGCGGCGAGGAGTCGGAGAAGGGTGGCCGTCCCGATTGTCTCATGATGCCGATTGGAGTGTGGGCGGCCCGCGGCCGCTTGCGTCGCGCCAGTTAGCCACGGCATCGTTAACGCCCGATTAGGCACGCGGGCCGGTACCGGGTGGCGCGCGAGCGCGTTAAGAAGCGGGGGCATTTCCGGCGTAAGGGGCTGCCAGCGCGATGTTTCGATCCCTCTACCGGCACGGTTTCGCCCGGGTCGCGGCCTGCGTCGGCCGCAGCCACATCGCCGATCCGGATGCCAACGCGACCGAGATCCTGCGGCTGGCGGAGCGCTGCGACGCCGACGGCGTCGCGGTGGCGGTGTTTCCGGAGCTCTGCCTGTCCGGCTACGCCCTCGAGGACCTGCTGCTGCAGGAGACGCTGCTGGAGAGGGTCGAGGCCGCCCTCGCATCCCTCGCGGAGAGAAGCCGCGCGCTGATGCCGGTCCTGGTCATCGGCGCCCCGCTGCGCCACCGCCACCGGATCTACAACACCGCCGTGGTGCTGCATCGCGGCCGGGTGCTCGGAGTGGTGCCGAAGAGCTACCTGCCGAACTACCGCGAGTTCTACGAGAAGCGCCACTTCGCCCCCGGCGCCGGGGTGACCGGCGAGACGATCCGGGTCGGCGGAACGCAAGCGCCGTTCGGCACCGACCTGCTGTTCGAGGCAGAGGACCTGCCGGACCTCGTCCTCGGCGTCGAGGTCTGCGAGGACATGTGGATCCCGGTGCCGCCCTCGGCGCTGGCGGCGCTCGCCGGCGCGACGGTGCTCGCCAACCTCTCGGGCAGCCCGATCACCATCGGGCGGGCCGAGAGCCGCACGCTCCTGTGCCGGTCGACCTCGGCGCGCTGCCTCTCCGCCTACATCTACGCCGCGGCGGGCCCGGGCGAATCGACCACGGACCTCGCCTGGGACGGCCAGACCGCGATCTTCGAGGACGGCGAGCTGATCGCCGAGGGCCCGCGCTTCCCGGCCGAGCCGCAGGTGACGCTCGCCGACATCGACCTCGACCGCCTGCGCCAGGAGCGGGCCCAGATGGGCAGCTTCGACGACAACGCCCGCGCGCTGGCGGGATCACCGGCCTATCGGCGGGTGCCGTTCCGGGCGACGCCGCCGGAGCGGGACCTGGGTTTGCGCCGCACGGTCGAGCGCTTCCCCTTCGTGCCGGCCGATCCGGCCCGCCTCGCGCAGGATTGCTACGAGGGCTACAACATCCAGGTCGCCGGCCTCGCCCAGCGCCTTCAGGCGATCGGCACCCGCCGAGTGGTGATCGGCATCTCGGGCGGCCTCGACTCGACCCACGCCCTGATCGTGGCGGCGAAGGCCTTCGACCAGCTCGGGCTGCCGCGCAGCGACATCCTGACCTACACGATGCCGGGCTTCGCCACCTCGGACGAGACCAAGGGCAACGCCCACCGGCTGATGGCCTCTCTCGGCACGCGGGCGGCCGAGCTCGACATCCGGCCGGCCGCCCGGCAGATGCTCGCCGACATGGGCCACCCGTTCGGCCGCGGCGAGGAGGTCTACGACGTCACCTTCGAGAACGTGCAGGCGGGCCTGCGCACCGACTACCTGTTCCGGCTCGCCAACCAGCACGACGCCATCGTGGTCGGCACCGGCGACCTCTCGGAGCTGGCGCTCGGCTGGTGCACCTACGGCGTCGGGGACCAGATGTCCCACTACGCGGTCAATGCCGGGGTGCCCAAGACCCTGATCCAGCACCTGATCCGCTGGGTGATCGCCTCCGGCCAGTTCGACCCCGAGGTCGGCCGCACCCTCGAGGCGATCCTCGAGACCGAGATCTCGCCCGAGCTGGTGCCGGCGCGCGAAGGCGAGACGATCCAGAGCACCGAATCGAAGATCGGACCCTACGCGCTGCAGGACTTCAACCTGTTCTACACGCTGCGCTACGGCTACCGCCCCTCGAAGATCGCGTTCCTGTCGCTGATGGCCTGGGAGGATGCCGGCCGCGGTCCCTGGCCGCCCGGCTTCCCGGAGGCGAAGCGGGGCGCCTACGCCCTGCCGGAGATCAGGGCCTGGCTCGGGGTGTTCCTGCGGCGGTTCTTCGGCTTCAGCCAGTTCAAGCGCTCGGCCCTGCCGAACGGCCCCAAGGTGGCGGCGGGCGGCGCCCTGTCGCCCCGGGGCGACTGGCGCGCGCCCTCGGATGGCAACGCCCGGGCCTGGCTCGACGAGCTGGAGCGCAACGTCCCGCAGGCCTGAGATAGAAACCCCAAGGGAGTATCGGCGTTGGTCCGGCCACGGGGCCGGACAGAGCCCCGTCCTGCACGGGAGCCCGACCCTCATGGCCAGCGCCACGCCCGCCGACACCGACGCCCTGCCGAACGGGCCCCTGGGCGAGGACGCGGTGCATGTCTGCGTCGACATGCAGAACCTCTTCGCCCGGCAGACCGCCTGGCACACCCCCTGGATGGGCCGGGTGCTGCCGCGGGTGCTCCATCTCGCGGCGGCCGTGCCGGAGCAGACGGTGTTCACCCGCTTCGTCCCGGCGCGCCACCCCGGGGAGGGACGGGGCTGCTGGAAGCGCTACTGGGAGCGCTGGGCCGAGATGACGGTGGAGCAGCTCGGCGAGGAGATGGTGGAGCTGGTGCCGGAGCTCGCGGCGCTCACGCCGCCCGGGCAGGTCGTCGACAAGACCGTCTACTCGCCCTGGATGGAACCGGGGCTGGAGAGCGCCCTGCGGGCGCGCCGGGCCGAGACCCTGGTGATCACCGGCGGGGAGACCGACGTCTGCGTGCTCGCCACCGTGCTGGGCGCCGTCGACCGCGGCTACCGCATCGTGCTCGCCACCGACGCGGTCTGCTCGTCCTCGGACGAGACCCACGACGCGATGATGACCCTCTATCGGCAACGCTTCGGCCAGCAACTTGAGGTCGCGACGACCGATCAGATCCTGCACAATTGGAATTTTTCGAAGTCTCGTGATCGATGAGGGCGTAAACGTCGGCGCGGAATGTGCGCGAACGCACCATCTCGCGGGTCGAACCCGTCTCTTCCCGCGCACATTCTCGTGATTCGAGCACTCCCTGCGCGCCTGCACCCAAGGTCAAGCCTGAGAAAGCGGTAGCGCCCGGCGGCAGAGCCTGACATAGTCTCGGCCAATTCAGCCGTTAGCGAATGGACGCCATGGCAGCACATGCGACCGGAGGCGATCCGATGCGAAGCTACAACCTGTTCTGCCTGAAGGGGCTCGACGGCCTGGTCTGCGCGGTGCCGGAAGATTACGCCGTGCCGGCCTTCGTCACCGAGGCGCGATGGGCCTTCGGCGGCAAGCTCGACGGCAGCTCGCCCGAGCCCACCGGCTTCGACGGTGCGGCCGCCGCGACCGCAGTTCGCTTCAACGGCTTCTACCTGTTCCAGAACGTGGCGTCCGCGCAGGGTTGAGCGTTCCCGCACCGACGCGTCCGGCGTCGGTGCGGGGCCCGCCTCGCTGCCCGAACGGGTTTCGATCCGCGAGTCGGCAATCGTGGAGAAGATTTCTTAAAGGTCGGCGCGGCATGCTCACCAAGCCAGAAACACACGAAGCCGAACGGGGCTGGTCGTCATGTCCGAGCTGCGCAGAGAAGCCCGTCTGCGGACATTCCTGAGGGGACGCATCACCTTCAACGGTGGCAATTCGACCATGGATTGCCTAGTGCGCGACATCTCCCCATCGGGCGCGCGCCTGCTGCTGAGCCAGACCGCGACGCTGCCGGATGGGTTCGACCTCGTCATTCCCGCCAAGGACCGCACGCACCGGGCGACCCTGCGCTGGCGCAAGGACGACAGCGTCGGCGTCACCTTCGCGGACGAGGCGGCCCGCCCGCCGGCGCCGAGCGCCACGGAGGCGACCCCTGCGGCCTTGCTCGCCCGCATCCGCGAACTGGAGGCCGAGAACGCCACCCTGCGTCGCCTCCTTCAGGAGGCTGAGGCGGTGATGCTCGATCGCGTGGTCTAGGCATCCTTCCCGCCGGCTAGGCCGGCCGTGGTCGCCGGGTCGGCGACGAGGATGAGGCGGGGCAGAAGCGAAGCGGAACCGCGCCCTGCAGCTGTGCCGGCGACGGCATCGGAGCGCCGGGCGGAACACGCGGCCGAGGCCCGGAATGGACGAAGGGCCGCCCCGGCGCCGGGGCAGCCCTTCCATTGCCGAACCGCGGTCCGACTGATCGATCTGTCAGGATCTCACCGACCCTGGAATGCTCGTCGTACGCTCAGGCCGTGAAGCCGGAGGCGACGATCCAGGTCCGGCGCGCAGACGACCGCGGCTGATGACAATGAGACACTGGATCACCTCCTTCCTGTTGTTGCCGATAGGGCGAATGTAAGGATCCACGGGCGTTGTGCAATGCGGTCCAGGCGCGGCGAAGGGTCCGCCGGGCCGCACCTTGACCTCGGCCATCCCCCGGTCATCTCCACGCGCATGAAGAACCGTGGCTTCCTCAAGCTCGCCAGCGCCATGACCGTGATGACGCTCGGCGGCGTCGGCTACGCCGCCCACCGGCGCAGCCGCAATCCTTACTACCGGGGCCCGGTCAGCGATCATTTCGACGGCCTGCGCTTCTTCTCGCCGAACCAGCCGCAGGACAAGGCCGCCGCCGAGCTGGCGCGCTGGCAGCTCGGCGGCGGCCGGGAGGCCTGGCCGGCCCGCTTCCCGAGCCCTTTTCCGCAGGACGCGCCGCCGGAGCGGGTCGAGGGATTGCGGGTCGTCCATATCGGGCATGCGAGCCTGCTGATCCAGGTGGCGGGCCGCAACATCCTGATCGACCCGGTCTACGCGAAGCGCGCGAGCCCTGTGGGCTTCGCGGGGCCCAAGCGCGCCAACCCGCCGGGCGTCGCCTTCGAGGCGCTGCCGCCGATCGACGCGGTGCTGGTCACGCACAACCACTACGACCATCTCGACGGGCCGATCCTGGCCCGGCTCTGGGCCGAGCACGCGCCGGCCTTCGTCGCGCCGCTCGGCAACGACGCGATCATCCGCAGCTACGACGCCACCATCCCGGTCGAGACCCGGGACTGGGGCGAGGCGGTGGATCTCGGCGGCGGGATCGTCGCGCACGTGGTCCCCGCCTACCACTGGTCGGCCCGGGGCGTGAACGACCGGCGCATGGCCTTGTGGTGCGCCTTCGTCCTCACCACCCCGCAGGGCGTGATCTACCACGTCGGCGACACCGGCTACGGCGACGGAGCGATCTTCCGGTCCGTGCGGGAGCGCTTCGGCGCGCCCCGCCTCGCCACCCTGCCGATCGGCGCCTACGAGCCGCGCTGGTTCATGCAGGCCCAGCACATGAACCCGGAGGAGGCCGTGCGGGTCTTCCGGGACGTCGGGGCCGAACAGGCGCTCGGCCATCACTGGGGCACGTTCCGGCTCACCAATGAGAGCGTGGGCGAGCCGGCTGAGGCCCTGGGACGGGCGCTGGCCGAGGCCGAGGTGCCGCCGGAGCGGTTCCTGGCGCTGCGGCCGGGGCAGGTCTGGGGTGGAGTGAGACAGAAATTCCGATCTTCGTCTGAAGTCCGACGACGAGCCTGAAAGTCTCTTGGTCATCCCGGGTCCGCGCAGCGGAGCCCGGAATCCAGAACCGCGGATGGACCAGGACGTGGCGGGCAGCGTCCCGCCTGATTCTCTCCCACCTGAGTGTCTGGGCGTGCCTTCGGCACCCCGGGCTCTCGCCTTCGGCGAGCCCCGGGATGACCCTGCGTGTCGGAGGCGTCGTGCGCCTCTACGTGTCAATCGTCACAGGATGAACCGGCTCAGATCCGCGTTCTGCGCCAGGCTCTCGACCCGGTCGCGCACGTAACCCGCATCGATCGTCACGGTCTCGCCCGAGCGGTCCGGCGCCGTGAACGAGACGTCGTCGAGCACCCGCTCGAGCACCGTCTGGAGCCGGCGCGCGCCGATGTTCTCGACCGACGAGTTCACGTCGACGGCGACCCGGGCCAGCGCGTCGATCGCGTCGTCGGTGAAGTCGATCGTCACGCCCTCCGTCGCCATCAGGGCCACCGCCTGCTTGGTCAGGCTGGCCTCGGTCTCGGTCAGGATGCGGCGGAAATCGTCGACGGTGAGCGGGCTCAGCTCGACCCGGATCGGCAGCCGGCCCTGCAGCTCCGGCAGGAGGTCAGAGGGCTTCGAGACGTGGAAGGCGCCGCTGGCGATGAACAGGATGTGGTCGGTCTTCACCGGCCCGTGCTTGGTTGCGACGGTGGTGCCCTCGATCAGGGGCAGCAGGTCGCGCTGCACCCCCTCGCGCGAGACGTCGGCGCCGGAGCGGCCCTCGCGGGCACAGATCTTGTCGATCTCGTCGAGGAAGACGATGCCGTTGTCCTGCACGTCGCGCAGGGCCTCCTGCACCACGCTGTCCTGGTCGAGGAGCTTGTCGGATTCCTCGCTGATCAGCGGCGCGTAGGCGTCGCGGACGGTCATCCGCCGCGGCTTGCCCTTCTGGCCGCCGAGCGCCTTGCCGAGCATGTCGCCGAGGTTGATCGCGCCCATGGCGGCGCCGGGCATGCCCGGGATCTCGAACATCGGCAGGCCCTGCGGCGCGGCCCCCGCCAGCTCCAGCTCGACCTCCTTGTCGTCGAGCTCGCCGGCCCGCAGGCGCCGCCGGAAGGCGTCGCGGGTGGCCTGGCTCGCGGTCGGGCCGACGAGGGCGTCAAGCACGCGGTTCTCGGCCGCGGCCTCCGCCTTGGCCTGGACGCCGCGGCGCTTCTCGTCGCGCTTGAGGCCGATGCCGACCTCGACGAGGTCGCGCACGATCTGCTCGACGTCGCGGCCGACATAGCCCACTTCCGTGAACTTCGTCGCCTCGACCTTCAGGAACGGCGCGCCGGCGAGCCGCGCGAGGCGGCGGGAGATCTCGGTCTTGCCGCAGCCGGTCGGGCCGATCATCAGGATGTTCTTGGGCGCCACCTCCTCGCGGAGCGGGCCCTGGAGCTGCTGGCGGCGCCAGCGGTTGCGCAGCGCGATCGCGACCGCGCGCTTCGCATCGCCCTGGCCGACGATGTAGCGGTCGAGCTCGGAGACGATTTCGCG
Organism: Methylobacterium variabile; assembly: GCF_001043975.1. Taxonomy (GTDB): domain Bacteria; phylum Pseudomonadota; class Alphaproteobacteria; order Rhizobiales; family Beijerinckiaceae; genus Methylobacterium; species Methylobacterium variabile. The sequence continues at coordinate 14,178 of NZ_LABY01000061.1, read as the reverse complement.
GGGGGAGAAGGTGGTCATGAGGCTCTTCGAGCGGGCTTAGCGGCCCTGTGCGAGTGGGGTGAGGTCCGGGGCGGCCCTCAGGCGGCGTCCAGGCTCTCGATCACCAGGTTGCCGTTGGTGTAGACGCAGATCTCGGCGGCGATCCGCATGGCGCGGCGCACGATCGCCTCGGCGTCGAGGTCCTGCTCCTCCAGTGCCCGGGCGGCGGCGAGCGCGTAGTTGCCGCCCGAGCCGATCGCCATCACGCCGCCCTCGGGCTCCAGCACGTCGCCGGCGCCGGAGAGCAGCAGGCTCACGTCCTTGTCGGCGACCAGCATCATCGCCTCGAGGCGGCGCAGGTAGCGGTCGGTGCGCCATTCCTTGGTGAGCTCGACGCACGCGCGGGTGAGCTGGCCCGGATACTGCTCGAGCTTGGCCTCGAGCCGCTCGAACAGCGTGAACGCGTCGGCGGTGGCGCCGGCGAAGCCCCCGATCACCGCCCCCTTGGCGAGCCGCCGCACCTTGCGGGCATTGCCCTTCACGATGGTCTGACCGAGGCTGACCTGCCCGTCACCCCCGATCACCACCCGGCCGCCCTTGCGCACCATCAGGATCGTCGTCGCATGCATGCGGGGGGCACCCCCCGCGTCGTCGTTGGCCAAGGATGTCTCTCCGGGCAGGCTGTCTTGCGTCGTGCTGCGGCGTAGGTGGGGGTTGGCGAGGCGTTCGTCCAGCGGGACGGGGTGCGGAGCGGGAATCCCGGCGCGGGGCAACCTGCCTGACGCTGGGTGATGCGATAGGATCGGGCCGAACGGGCGCGTCGCCATCTTCTGTCTGATCGCCATCGCCGAGAGCTCACGCCATGCTGATCGTGTTCGGGGGTCTGCCCGGAACCGGGAAGACGACCATCTCCCGCGCCGTCGCTAAAGCCCTCGCGGCGACCCATCTGCGCGTCGACGTCATCGAGCAGGCGATCCGGGCTTCGGGCGTGTTGGCCGGCGCCGTGGACGCCTCCGGCTACGCAGTGGCGCAGGCCCTGGCGAGCGCGAACCTCGCGGACGAGCGGGTCGTCGTGGCCGAATGCGTCAACCCGGTCGCGGCCAGCCGCGAGGGATGGCGGGCCGTGGCCACCCGGATCGCGGTGCGGCTGGTCGAGATCGAGGTTGTACGCTCGGACCGTGAGGAGCATCGCCGCCGCGTCGAGGGGCGGGTTCCCGACATTCCCGGCCTCGTCCTGCCCTCGTGGGAGGCGATCCTGCGCCGCGACTACGAGCCGTGGGACCGGCCGCGCCTCGTCATCAACAGCGCAGCGTTGACGCCCTCGGAGGCCATCGCCGTCGTGCTGGCGCACGTGTCGTCGGATTGGCCGGCATAAGTAGAAATTCGCTATCCAAGGCAGCATCGATCGATGGACATCGTCGAGGAGATATATCTTCGGCAAAGGGGAGGTCGGCGACGAACCCGGACCCTCCATCGTCAATCCGGGACCACGAACGCGGAGCCCGAGATGACGATGGAAGGTGGCGTCGGCCGAAGCGCCCATTGGCTTCAAGGCCTTAACGGCGGCTCCCGGAGCACCCGATACCTTCGCCGTCACTCGATCTCGGATCGGTCGATCTTGCGTCGGCCGTGGAGAACACGAACGATCTCGATGGCCTCAACCTCGACACGATAGAAGATCAAGTACTGCCTCAAGACGAGGTGCCGGAGACCGGGAGCGATCTCCTCGCGCGAGACACCCGAATAGGGATGGTGCGCAAGTTGCTGCCAACGTTGCTCGATCGCGTCGAGCAGGCGGTCGGCCACACTCGGATCGTCTCGCGCGATGTTCGACCAGATGTCGATCATATCTTCGGCGGCCCGGCGGGTGCGCCGGACCCTCCTCACTGATCGACCTTCCCGGCTGCCGCCTCCAGGCGCCGGCGTGCCTCGGCCTTTATCTCGGCCATGCTGTCCCACGGGCTCGGCCCGCTTTCCAGGCCTTCGCGGATCAGCTCTCGCAACTCCTCGATCGAGTAGCCGTGCGTATCGTCGTGGGTGTCACGATACTGCTTCCACAAGCGCACCGCGTCTCCGATCGCCTCGCTCGTCGACGTGTACTCGCCCGCTTCGACGGCCTGATGCACGGACTCGGCGATCTCGGATGGGAGATCGATGGTGATGGTCTCGACAGCAGCCACCAGAAACCTCGCCCGCAGAGACCGCGCGTCTCCAAGGGAAACTGCGCGACACATGATGTGGCAGTCAACATACGCCTACCTTCCTGCCCCCGCGAGGGGACGGAACGACGCCACCCCTACACCACCACGGTGATCGTCTCCGCCGCCCGGGTCAGCGCCGTGTAGAGCCAGCGCGCCCGGTGCTCGCGGAAGGCGTAGGACTCGTCGAACAGCACCACACGATCCCACTGCGACCCCTGCGCCTTGTGCACGGTGAGCGCGTAGCCGTAGGTGAATTCCTCCGTCTCGCGCCGCAGGATCGCCGGCACCTCCTCGTCGCTGCCGGCGATCACCGAGCGCAGCACGCGAATGTCCTGGGGCTTGCGGCGCAAGGCGGGATCGTCCTCAGGCACCACGTCGAGGCGCACGAGGTCGGGACGGGGGGCAGCGCGCAGGGCCTGGACGGTCCAGGTCGAGCCGTTGAGCAGGCCCTTGGTGCGGTCGTTGCGCAGGCAGACCAGCTTCTCGCCCACTGCCGGCATCGGGTCGGCGTGGCCGATCAGCTCGCGGATGCGGCCGTTGTAGAGCCGCCGCGTGCGGTTGAGGCCGACGAGCACCTGGTCGGCGGCGAGCACCGTCCCGGGGTCGATCTCGCGGCGCGGGATCACCCGGCTCTCGCCGTAGGTGCCGAATTCCAGCCGCCCGCCCTCCCGCACCGTCATGGCGAGGCGCACGATCGGGTTGTCGGCGGCCTGGCGGTGAACTTCTGTCAGCATCACGTCGGGCTCGGCCTCGGTGAAGAAGCCGCCGCCCTTCACCGGCGGCAGCTGCGCCGGATCGCCCAGCACCAGCACCGGCGTGCCGAAGGAGAGGAGGTCGTTGCCGAGGTCGCCGTCGACCATCGAGCACTCGTCGATGACGACGAGCGCCGCCTTGCTCACCGGCCCGGTGCGGTTGAGGGTGAAGGCGGGCCCGCCCTCGGTATCCTCGCGGGTGCGGTAGATCAGGCTGTGGATGGTCGAGGCGTCCGGGCAGCCGCGGGCGCGCATGACCGAGGCCGCCTTGCCCGTGTAGGCGCAGAACAGCACCCCGCCCTCGACGTCCTCGGCCAGCCGCCGCGCCAGGGTGGTCTTGCCGGTCCCGGCGAAGCCGAACAGGCGGAAGACCTGGGGGCTGCCGCGCTTCAGCCAGTCCGACACCGCCTTGAGCGCCGCTTCCTGCTGCGGCCCGAGCCCGCTCACGATTCTCTCACGGTCACTTGGCCTTCCCCACGGTGCGCCGGGCCTGGAACGGTGCCGGCGGCGCCTCCTCCTTGCGCCGCAGCAGCGCCCGGAACTCGTCGCGGCGCTCGTGGATCGAGGCGATCACCAGGCCCATCGGCACGCCGACATCGACCAGCACCGCCTCCGAGAGCTGGAGCGAGGCCTCGATCGTCTCGGGCACCGCGTCGTCGACGCCCATCTCGTAGAGAGCGGTGGCGTGGCGGGCGTCCCGCGCCCGGGCGACGATGGTCAGGTCCGGCCGCTCGGCGCGCGCGGCCGCCACCACCGCCTCGACGGCGCGGGGTTGGTCGAGGGTCACCACCAGGGCGCGGGCGGTGTCGATGCCGCAGCGGCGCAGCAGGTCGGGATTGGCCGAGTCGCCGAAATAGACCGGGTTGCCGAGGCGGCGCTGGTCCGAGACGCGGGCGGCGTCCATGTCGAGGGCGATGTAGGGCACCTTGTGGCGGGCCAGCATCTCGGCCACGAGCTGCCCGACCCGGCCGTAGCCCGCCACGATCACCCGGCCCGGCTGGCGCTCCGGCGGCGGCGGCTCGGCCCGGGCGCGGCCGAGGGACTTGCGGTCGATCCGCCGGCCGAGCCGGCGGGCGAGCGCGGCGAGGCCGGGGATCATCACCATCGTGGCGGTGGTGACGACGAGCGCCGCCTGGCCGAGATCCTCCGGCACCAGGCCGACGGCGAGCGCGCTGCCGACGAGCACGAAGGCGAACTCGCCCCCCGGCCCGAGGAGCAGGGCGGATTCGAGCGCCACCGCCCGGGACAGCCGCAGGGCCGTCCCGACGCCGAGGATCACGGCCCCCTTGAGCAGGAGCAGCCCGAGGGCGAGCCCCAGGATGGTGAGCGGCGTCTTCATCAGCACCGCCGGGTCGATGCCCATGCCGACCGAGACGAAGAACACGCCCAGCAGCAGCCCCTTGAACGGGTCGATGGTGGCCTCGATCGCCCGGCGGTACTCGGTCTCGGCGAGCAGGAGGCCGGCCACGAAGGCCCCCAGCGTCATCGACAGGCCGCTGCCCGCCGCGACGAGGGCCGTCGCCGCGATGACGAGGAGGCAGGCGGCCATGAACAATTCGGGGCTGCGCGTGCGGGCGACGAGCTGGAACAGCGGTCTCAAGCCCAGCCGGCCGGCAACCACGAGGAGCGCCAGGACCACCACGGCCTGGCCGAGTGCCAGGGCGAGGCCGGTGAGCGCGTCGCTGTCCTTGCGGCCGAGCACCGCGATGGCGAACAGCACCGGGGCGACGGCGAGGTCCTGAAAGAGCAGCACCGCGAAGCTCGCCCGGCCGGCGGGCGTGTTGAGCCGCTTCTGCTCGGCGAGCACCGGCAGCACGATGGCGGTGGAGGAGAGGGCGAGCGCCAGCCCGACCAGGATCGCGGCTGTCGGTGCGACCTCGAGCGCCATCAGCACCGCCCCGACGAGGAGGCTCGACACCAACACCTGCAGCGAGCCGAGGCCGAAGACGAGGCGGCGCAGGATGCGCAGGCGCTCCCAGGACAGCTCGACCCCGATCATGAACATCAGGAACACCACGCCGAGCTCGGCGAGGTGCGCGATCTCGGTGCGGCTCGAGATCGTCACCGCGCCGAGCCAGGGCACCGACTCGGTGAGCCGGCCGAGACCGGAGGGGCCGAGCAGGGCGCCGGCGCCGATGAAGCCGAGGACCGGGCTGATGCGCAGGCGGTGGAACAGCGGCACCACGATCCCGGCCGTGACCAGGAACAGGATGACCTCCTTGTAGGAGCCGGACGCGGCGTGCTCGGTCATCGGGAGCGGCGGGGTCTCTCGGAGCGTGGACGGGGCCGCCCTGCCGCAGGGCGCGGCCGGGGCACGGGCGGCCATCATGCGGAGCGGACCCGGCGGGGCAAGCCAAAAGGGGCCGAACCCGGCGGTTTCACGGCCGCCGGGCCGATTTCATCCCAGCGTCGCGAGCGCCGCCTCCAGGTCGGCCACCAGGTCCTCCGGATGCTCGATGCCGATCGAGACCCGGATCGTCGCGTCGGTGATGCCGAGGCGGTCGCGCACGTCCTTGGGCACCCCCGAATGGGTGGTCGAGGCCGGGTGGCTCGCGAGCGATTCGGTGCCGCCCAAGCTCACCGCCAGCTTGAACAGCTGCAGCGCGTTGAGCACCCGGAACGCCTCGGCTTCGCCTCCGGCGACGTCGAACGAGAAGGTCGAGCCCGGGGCGGCGCATTGCGCCGCAAAGACCCGCGCGGCGCCGGAGCCGGGCGCGAGGTGGCCGAGATGGTGCAGACGCGTCACCTTGGGGTGCGCCCGCAGCCTCTCCGCGACGATCTCGCCGTTCCAGTTGGCCTTCTCCATCCGCAGGGTCAGGGTCTCCAGCGAGCGACCGAGCATCCAGCACGAGTGCGGGTCGAGCTGGGTTCCGATGGCCGAGCGCAGGAGCCGCACCGGCTTCATCCGGGCGGCGGAGCCGAGCGCCGCCCCGGCGATGAGGTCCGAGTGGCCGCCGACGTACTTCGTCAGCGAGTAGACCGAGATGTCGGCGCCGTGGCGCAGGGGGTGCTGGAAGAGGGGCCCGAGCAGGGTGTTGTCGCAGACCACCACCGGCGCCTGCCCGCCCTGGCGGGCGCCGATCCGTTCGGCCGTCGCCCGCACCAGCGCGAGGTCGACCAGGGTGTTGAGGGGGTTCGAGGGCGTCTCGACCATCACGACGCTGACCCGCCCGCCGCCCTTCGCCGCGAGCGCCGCCGCGGCCTCCGCCGCCGCCGTCACGCTCGCCTCGTCGGTGCCGTCCTGGAAGCCGACGGCAGCAATGCCGAACCCTGCGAGCGTCTTGGCGATCAGCGTCTCGGTGCCGCCGTAGAGGGGCTGGGAGTGCAGCACCACGTCGCCGGGCCGCGCATGGGCCAGGATCACGGTGGCGATGGCTGACATGCCCGACGAGAACAGCAGCGCGGCCTCCGCCTCCTCGAACACCGCCAGGCGGTCCTCGACAATCTCGCTGTTGGGGTGGTTGAAGCGCGAGTAGACGAGGCCCGCCGCCTCGCCGGCCGGCGGCTCGCGCCGTCCCGAGACGTAGTCGAAGAACGCCTTGCCGTGCTCGGCGGAGGTGAACACGAAGGTCGAGGTCAGGAAGACCGGCGGCTTCACCGCGCCCTCCGAGAGGGCGGGGTCGTAACCGTAGCCGACCATCAGGGTCTCGGGGTTGAGGCGGCGGTTGCCCAATCTGTCCTTGTGGTAGCGGTCATCCGACATGCGGGGCCTCGCTCCAGTCTGGCGACGCCGGCATGGGGCGTCGGGAATCGGCGCACGACGGCGCCACACAGCCTCGTTCTAACGCGGCCGGCGCCGTTTTGCGGTGCGTAAACCGCGGCCCGGACGCTGCGCCGCGGGGACGTCGCTCGCCCAGGGCGCATTTTCGGCGCAAAACCCGCATAGCGTGAAGGATTGAGATTCCGTGTACGCGGCCGCCTCGGCGGCCGGACGAGGAGCCGTGATGGGCCGACAGCCTCCCGATCGGGTGGTCGTGCGCGAGCAGCGCGCCTGGACCGACGAGACCGACGCCTGGAAGCAGGACCGGGCGATCCGCAAGGGCTACCGCATCCGCTGGGGCTACGTCGCCATCGCCTACCTGGTCGAGGCGCTGGTGATCTGCACCTCGCTCGCCGGGGCCTGGTTCTTCGCCGAGACCTACGCCGACCGCCACGACCAGAGCTTCTGGTTCATGCTGCTGGCGCCGGTCGTCTACGCGGCGATCGAGCTGTGCCGGGTGCCGCTCGGCATCCTGATCCGGGTGCAGCGCGACTGGCTGATCAAGAGCCTCGCCGTGATCGGCATCGTGATGGCCGCCGGCGTGACCACGAAGTCGGTGTCGCAGCTCGGCGAGATGATGTTCCATCCGCGCCTCGCCGAGGCCTCGAAGGCCCGCACCACCCTGCGGGAGGCTGAGGCCGACCGCGGCACGATCGACAACCGCATCGCCCAGGCCGATGCCCGGGTGGCGCAATACGCCGCGGAAGCCGCCGCCCTGGAGAAGCGCACCAACGAAGCCTCGTCCCAGCTCGCCGGCCTGCCGGGCCAGCGCTGCGAGCGGCTGTCCGGCACCAACAGCCGCGGCAAGCGCTACAGCTACATGCGCTGCGTCACCGATCCGCGCACCGCCACCATCGCGGGCAGCCTGAAATCTGCCGGCGACGAGCGGGCGGTGGTGGCCAAGAACCTCGCCGAGGCCCGCGCCGCCCGCGCCCAGCTCGACCGCGCCGCCGCCGACCGCCGGGTGACGGAAGCCGAAGGCGCCTACCGCGACGCAGTGCGGCGCTCGCAGCTCCACTCCTTCACCGCGATGGTCTACGGCGCCGATCCCGTAGACGTGACCGACCAGCAGGTCCACGCCTTCCTGCGGATCTTCGTGTTCGCGCCGGCGCTGTGCGCCGCCTTCGCCTCGACGCTGCTCGCGCTCTGCGCGGTCCAGGTGCGCAAGACCTACCGCGACGAGGACGACCTCGACGCGGTGATGCATGCCGAGGGTGTGCCGCTCCTCCTCAACCAGATGGCCGAGAGCGCGACCCAGATCCAGGACGCGCAACGGGCGATGCGGGAGGCCGCGGTGGCGTCGGGCGCCGCGATCCCCCTCGACCAGCGCCGCTCGCCGACCGTGCCGCAGGCCGGCACGCCCCCGGCGCCGCCGGCGCGCGACGACGACCGCATCGAGAGGCCGAGACCGTGAGCTACCTCGCACCGGGCACGCCGGAGAACGTCGCGCTCGCCCAGCACGTCAACGGGCGGCTGCGGGCCGAAGCCCGGATCTCGAACGCCCGCGCCTTCCTGTTCCGGGCGATCGGGCTCGGCGCCTTCCTGGGGCTGGCCGGCGCCGGCCTCGGCGCCGCCTTCTACGGCTACGCCACGATGAACGAGGTGCGGGGCGCCTCCGACAAGCTCGCCCAGGCCCTGACCCAGGCCCTCGAGACCGCGACGCTCAAGACCACGGGCGAGGTCCGGCTCACCGACAACACCCTCAAGATCGAGGGCGCGGTGCCGGCGGCGAAGGGCCGTCCCGACGTCTCCTCGCTCACCGGCAACCAGGGCAAGACCGAGGCGCCCGCCGCGGCCGCCGTGCGCACGAGCTTCACCGTGTTCAAGACCGTGCCCTTCCTCGACGGCTCGATCGTCACCGGCTGGAACTTCAAGGGCGACGAGCAGAAGCCCGAGAAGCAGTACTGCTACGTGACGCGGCCCCAGACCTTCGGCGACGGCGCCACCTCGAACCAGACCACCGTGGCGATCGACGGCGAGATCCTGCCGCAGCCGGCCCGCTCGGAGATCAACTTCGCGGTGATCGCCCGCAGCTGCGTCTGGTTCGATCCCTCGAAGCTGTGAGGGCCGAAGCTGCGGGACTCGTGGGGCTCGCCAGGGCCGCGATCGCCGCATAGGTTCGAATCGACCCGCAGCAGGACGTGATATCAGCCCGATGCGCTTTTCCGGAACCGAGAGCTACGTCGCCACCGGCGACCTCACCGTCGCGGTCAACGCCGCCATCACCCTGGAGCGCCCGCTCCTCGTCAAGGGCGAGCCGGGCACCGGCAAGACCGTGCTGGCGGAGGAGATCGCCCGCGGGCTCGGGGCGCCGCTGCTCACCTGGCACATCAAGTCGACCACCAAGGCGCAGCAGGGCCTCTACGAGTACGACGCGGTCTCGCGCCTGCGCGACTCGCAGCTCGGCGACTCGCGAGTCTCGGACATCGCCAACTACATCCGCCGCGGCAAGCTGTGGGAGGCCTTCACCGCGCCCGAGCGCCCGGTGCTGCTGATCGACGAGATCGACAAGGCCGACATCGAGTTCCCGAACGACCTGCTGCTTGAGCTCGACCGGATGGAGTTCCACGTCTACGAGACCGGCGAGACCGTGCGGGCGGCGCGCCGGCCGATCGTGATCATCACCTCGAACAACGAGAAGGAGCTGCCGGACGCCTTCCTGCGGCGCTGCTTCTTCCACTACATCAAGTTCCCGGACGCCGACACGCTCAAGGCCATCGTCGACGTGCACTATCCGGGCATCAAGCAGCGGCTCGTCGAGGAGGCGCTGCGGATCTTCTTCGAGGTGCGGGAGGCGCCGGGCCTCAAGAAGAAGCCCTCGACCTCCGAGCTCCTCGACTGGCTCAAGCTGCTGATGGCCGAGGATATCGGCCCCGAGCAGCTGCGCGAGCGCGACCCCCGCAAGCTGATCCCGCCGCTGCACGGGGCGCTCCTGAAGAACGAGCAGGATGTCGGGCTGTTCGAGAAGCTCGCTTTCTTGAGCCGCCGCGAGGGACGCTAGCGCCATGCGCCGCCTGATCCTGCTCCGCCACGCCAAGTCCGACTGGCCCGAGGGCGTCTCCGATCCCGACCGGCCGCTCGCCCCCCGCGGCCAGGAGGCCGCGCCCAGGATGGCCGCCTACCTGGCGGCGGAGGGCCTGATCCCCGACCGGGTGCTGGTCTCGCCGGCCCGGCGCACCCAGGAGACCTGGGACCTGATCAGGCCGGCCCTCGGCGACGTGCCGGACGAGACCGTGCCGCAGATCTACGAGGCGCCGGTGTCGCGCCTCCTCGACGTGGTGCGCAGCATCCCGGACGAGGTCGCGACCGCCCTGATGATCGGCCACAACCCGGGCTTCCAGGACCTCGCCCGGCTGCTCGCGAAACCCGGGGAGGAGCGGCGGGCCCTGACCAAGAAGTATCCGACCGCGGCGGTCGCGGTGGTCGATCTGCCGATCGACGCCTGGGCGAAGGTCGAGGCCGGCGAGGGGACGATCGAGCGGTTCGTGACCCCGAAGAGCCTCGGGCACGGCGAGGACGAGTAGGCGGCCGTTCGGCGAAGTCGTCGTCGTGATCGCGGCAGCGCTTCGCCGTCAAGGCACCGTTCTCGGATCTGAGCAGGCTCGCAATTGTCCCCGATCAGGCCTTGCACACCGCCTCTCCTGGCGGGCGCAGTGCCGCCTGGAAGGTGCGAGAGGCGCGGATCTCTCGTCGCCCCGCGCCTCTCTCGTTGGAACGGAGCGGTCGGGTGATCGCTTGAGACAGCCGAGCCTCAGCAACGCATTCCGGGCCCCGTGATCCTCAGCGCCTTCCTCACCTTGAGCCTCGCGGCCGGCCCCGCCACCGACGCGGCCGCCGCCCTGGTGCGGGACGGTGCCGCGCGCGTCAGCGACGGGCTCGCTGCCGTCTCCGCCCTCGCGGCGCCGGCGCGCGAAATGCCGGTCTACCGACCCGAGGCGCGCTCGGTGTCGAACTGGCGCAGCGAGACGAAGGCCGGGCTCCTGCCGGTCTCCCTCGCCTGGACCGCCTGGGCGGCGCCGACCGATCCGGCCTTCGTGGCGCGCTGCGTCAAGCTCAACAATTACTGGTGCATCAAGCGGGCGCGCTGGGACGGCGAGATCGGCGGCGACCAGGAGGGCCATACCGGCTTCGCCACGGCCGGGCAGGGGGCCGATGCCGCGGTCTCCCTGCTGCGGCGCTACTACGGCGAGTACGGGCGCCGCTCGGCCCTCGCGATCGTCCGGCGCTGGGCGCCGGCCGAGTGCGCCGCCCCGGTCGCGGCGCGGGCGGTCGGACCCGGACGCGCCGCCTCGCCGGCGCGTCCGGCCTCGCCGGCCCTCGCGGCCCTGGCGCCGCAGGGCATCGGCCGCACCCTGCGGGCGCGCTTCCTCGCCAGCCACGGCCGCGGCGGAGCGCCCCGGCGGGTCGCGCGGGCCCCGGCGCGCCCGGTCGCTGCGCCCGCGGCACGGCCGACCGCCGGCAACGCGCTGCGGGTCCAACCCTGGTCGGCCCTGGCCCGGATGCAGGGGCGGCCGCGCCAGCCAGCCCGCGCAGTCAAGGCGCCGCCGCTTCCCACCATCGCCACCGGCATCGGCGAGACGGCGCGCCCGGTCGCGCCCGCCGCGATCGAGCCGGTCCGGGCCCTCGACGGCGCCCGCCTCGCCGCGGAGGCCGCCGCCCTGCCGACCCTCGCCGTCGCCCCGGCCTCGGCCCTGCCGCCATCCCTGCGCCCGCCGGCGCCGCTCTGCGGCTCGGACGAGGTCCGCATCCAGAACTACGCCGCCCACATCGCCGGGAGCGTCGGCGTCAAGCCGGGGGACGACCTCGGCCTGTTCACGCCCGAGGGCCGCGCCACCGAGCGCCTCGCCCCCGTGCTGCTGGCGATGTCGGCGGTGGAGCTCGGTGCGCTGCGGGCAAGCCCGGCCCTCGTCGCCGCGGCGATCGCTCGGGCCGAGGCCGAGCGCGGGGCCGCGAGCCGTCAGGCCGAGGCGCAGCCGGCCTCGCCGTGACCGCCCGCACCATCGCGGCCGCACGGCCCTTGCGGAAATCCCGACGCCGCGCCACCTCCGGGGCGCCATGAAGCGAGAGCGTACCGCGTGCCGCCCCTGACCGACCTCGCCGCGCGTGCCGGCGCCCTCGCCAAGTCCGTGACCGAGGCCACCCGGTCCCTGGCGGAGGCCTCCAACGACCTCCTGGTCCAGCCGACGGTGCGGCTCGGCGTCACCGGCCTCGCCCGCTCCGGGAAAACGGTCTTCACCACGGCGCTGGTGCACCAGCTCACCGGGCTCCACCCCCTGCCGGCGCTGCGCGCCTCGCAGGAGGGCCGGCTGCGCCGCGCCCGCCTGGTGCCCCAGCCCGACGACGCAGTGCCGCGCTTCCCCTACGAGGACCACCTCGCGGCGCTCACCGAGACGCGCCACTGGCCGCGCTCCACCGACCGGATCAGCCAGCTGCGCCTCGAGATCGACTACGAGCGCAAGGGCGGCTGGCGCACGGGTCCGGCGAGCCTGATGGTCGACATCGTCGATTATCCGGGCGAGTGGCTGCTCGACCTGGCCCTCATCGAACAGACCTACGAGGGCTGGTCGCGCGAGACGATCATCGCCGCCGAGCGCCCCGGCCGGACCGCGATGGCGGCGCCCTGGTTCGCGTCCCTGCGCGCCCTCGACCCGAACCAGCCCCTCGACGAGGTCGTGGCCGAGCGGGCGAGCGAGGCGTTCAAGACCTACCTCGCCGCGGTGCGGGCCGGCCCCGAGGCGGTGGCGACGACGCCGCCGGGCCGCTTCCTGATGCCCGGCGACCTCGCGGGCTCGCCGGCGCTGACCTTCGCGCCGCTGATCCTCGACGGCCCGGTCAATCCCGACAGCCTCGGCGGCCTGATGCAGCGCCGCTTCGAGGCCTACAAGAGCCGGGTGGTGACACCGTTCTTCCGCGAGCATTTCCAGCGCATCGACCGCCAGATCGTGCTCGTCGACGTGCTGGCGGCGGTCGATGCCGGGGCGGCGGCCCTCGCCGAGCTGGAGGAGGCGCTCGACCGGGTGCTGATGAGCCTCCGGGTCGGGCGCAACACCGTGCTGTCGCGCCTGTTCGCGCCGCGGGCCGACAGGATCCTGTTCGCCGCCACCAAGGCCGACCACCTCCACCACGCCAGCCACGACCGGCTCGACGCGCTCCTGCGCCTCCTCGTCGCCCGCTCCTTGCGCCGCACGGAAGCCGCGGGCGCCCATGTCAGCACCCAGGCGCTGGCCTCGGTGCGCTCGACCCGCGAGACGGTGGTGCATGACGGGCCCGCCTCGTTCCGGGCCGTGGCCGGCACGCCCGAGGCCGGCGAGAGCATCGACGGCGAGACCTTCGACGGCGAGACCGAGGCCGCGATCTTCCCCGGCGAGCTGCCCGAGCGGCCGGAGGCGGTGCTGGAGGGCGCGGTGCCGCCGGGATCGCTCCGCTTCCCGCGCTTCCGCCCGCCGCCCGTCCCCCGCGACGCCCTCGGCCGGCCGGGCCGCCTACCGCAGATCCGCCTCGACCGCGCGCTGCACTTCCTGATCGGCGACCGCCTCGCCTGAGGGCTCCGATGACGCAGACACCCACCGCAAAGCCCCGCGCCTTCCGCCTGCCGCCCGCCGGCACGGAGACCAAAGCCGTCCCGCCGCCGCCCGGCACCGAGACGGCGCTGCCCGACGGCGTCCGCGTGGTGGAGGAGCCGTTCGAGATCGTCGAGGCCGCCGACGGCGTGGCGGTGCCGGTGGCGCCGCGCTCGCGCGCGCCGTGGGCGACGCTCCTGCTCTCGGCCCTCGGGGGGCTGGCCTCGCTCGGCATCGGCCTCGCGGTCGAGCGCCTGATCGCCGACCTCTTCTCCGCCGCGCCCTGGCTCGGCGTCGTGGCGCTCGTGCTCGTCGCGGTCGCCCTGGTGGCGCTCGCGGCCATCGTCTGGCGCGAAGTGGCGGGGGTGCTGCGCGAGCGCCGCATCGAGGCCCTGCGCACCGAGGCGCTCGACGCGCTCACCGCCCGCGACCACAGCGCCGCCAAGGCGGTGGTGCGCAGCCTCTCCTCCCTCTACGCCGGCCGGCCGGCGAGCGCCGCCGCCCGGGCGCGCCTCGCCGCCCTGGACGACCAGATCCTCGACGTCGAGGACCGGCTCGGCATCGCCGAGGCCGAGCTGCTGAGCGCCCTCGACCGCGCCGCCAAGGCCGCGGTGGCCGACGCGGCAAAGCAGGTCTCGGCGGTGACGGCGCTGAGCCCGCGGGCGATCGTCGACGTCGGCTTCGTGATCTTCGCCGCCGTCCGGCTGCTTCGCCGTATCGCCACGATCTACGGCGGCCGGCCGGGCCTGTTCGGCTTCCTGCGCCTCGCCCGGGCGGCCTTGGCGCATCTCGCGGTCACCGGCGGCGTGGCGGTCGGCGACAGCCTGGTGCAGCAGGTGCTGGGCCTCGGCGTCGCCGCGCGCATCTCGGCGAAGCTCGGCGAGGGCGTGCTCAACGGTCTGATGACCGCCCGCTTCGGCCTCGCG
>NZ_LABY01000060.1 GCF_001043975.1 Methylobacterium variabile | reverse complement strand
ATAGGAGGTGGGGTGGGGGTGGGGGTTTGCCCCCACGTTCCCCACCTTGCCCCCACCTTGAAATGCGAAGTGGGGGAGGTCATCAGGCGGGCTCTCCGACCACGATCACCGGCTTCTCGCGGCCCTTATTGCCGTCGTGCTGGTGCTCGACCTTCAGGGCCCCGTTCTTGATCCAGGTCTTCAGGATGCGCTTGATCTTGGCCTTCTCGGCGTCGTCGGTGTGATCCAGACCGAGGGTCTGCCCCACAAGGCGGCCGATCCAGTTGCCAGCCTGCACATTCTCGGCCCAGGTGCCCCGTCTAACCTCGGCCTGCACCTTGCGGAGAGCGTCTGCGGGGATCGCGTCGAACAGGCCCGGCATCGCCCATTCGGTCACGACGCCGATCAGGTCTTCTGGGTCCTGATCATCGCCGTTGCCGAGCCCCACCGTCTCAAGGTGGCGCCATACCGCTCGGTCCTGGGGCGGCTGCATGTTCGACTTGCCGTCGTCGACCCGGAAGTATCGGCGGCGCTGCTCGCCCGGCACACCCGCGTTGCTGGCCTCCTCGGGGGACATGACGTTGAGCACCCGCGCCGACCGCACGGCGCCAATCAAGGCCGAGCCGCCGCGGGCGTCCTCGACCGAATAGGAGGACTGCCCGCCGCTCGCCTTGCGGACGTGGTGGACCAGATCCACCCCACAGTCCGTGTCGCCTGCGATCCGGCCCCAGGTCTTCGTCACCTTGTCGATGGCGCCGTTATCGTTCTCCGGCACGTCGTGGCAGGACACGAACGGGTCCAAGATCAGCACGTCGATGCTGCGACTGCGGATCTCGCCGCTGATCTCCTCGACCATCGGCTCTTGGATGACGGTCTGATCCTTCATCCGCCGGGCGATGATGATCGGGACTTGCCGGCCGCTGTCGAGGAACAGCCTGCCTTCGATCTCGTGAGGCTCGATGCCGTAGTGCAGGCAGGCGGCCATCACGCGACGCTCAACCTCCTCAAGGGGGTCCTCGCCGTTCCAGTACCAGACCCGCAGGCGTTGCCGGGGCTCGGAACCGAGCAGAGGGCGGCCTGTGACCATCGCCAGCGCCTCGACCAGCGCCAGGCTGGTCTTCCCGAGCCCGCCGGGCGCGATCGTGGCCGTGGCATACTTCCGGATGTAGTGCCGGCCGTAGAGCCAGCGGCGCGGTGGCAGCGTCTTCGGATCGCGCCAGGTGAACGGCGTGGCGCGGATCTGCGGGCGCGGCGGAGCACCATCACCAGCATGATCGAAATGGCCAGCTCGGCCCGGCCCGTCGTCATAGTAGGCCGGAGCGAAGGCTGAGCGCTCGAACCGCTCGGCCGCCTCGTCCAGGTCGTGCTTCTCGTTCAGCGGCATCCCGATACGCACTCCTGAACTACGTCGTTCATGTCGCCGCCCCCCTTAGGGCGCACGACATCGACAAGGCGGTTGGCTTCGACCCACCGGGAGCCGCAGGCCTGGACGGCAGCTGCGTTGGCGCCGGTGCGGTCGGTTTCTCCGAGGATGGTCAGCGCATCGACGCCTGGCACGACGGGGAAGACGCTGATGGCGCCGACGCTGCCGGTCGCCCAGACGGGCCGGATCCCGAGTTGCCGGGCGGCCATGCCGGTTTCGATGCCCTCGCCGATCGCGAGGCCGTGGGTGACTTCCGCGTCCGCGTCGAGCTTGATCACGGCGCCGACAGCCCCGCCGTACATCTTCCGGGCCGCGGCGCCCTCGAACCGCTTGCGGCCATCTTGGCTCAAGGCTGTCCGATGGATGCCGGTGGGCGCGTCGGTGATGGCGCAACGGAATAGCGCAACCATCGCCGGCACGGTCTCGTCGCCCCAAGGGCAGATCGGGGCGAAGCGCAGCACCTCGCCGGCCAGCTCGTCCGGCAGATCGAGGCCGCGGTTGCGCAAGTAGGTTTCCACCAGGGTCCCGCGCGGATCGTGAGCGGCGTTCCAGATCCGCAAAGCGCGCTGGCGCTTAGACAGCACCTCCGCTTCCGCCGTGGCCCTGGCTTCTTCCCGGGCGGCTCGGCGGCGCGCGATCTCGGCCGGATCGACGCTGATGCGCTCGTTGCCCTGCCACGCGGGCAGCCCCACGGCGCCCCGCACATAGTCGCGGCACTCCTCGAACGGGTCGGACGCGAAGCTGTGAACCCGGTAGCCCTCGGGGGCTACCGGATCGATCCAGACGGACAATGATCGGTCGGTGCGCGAGTGACCGGGACCCGGAACAAGGGCGCGATCCCGGCCGACGACTTCACCGCCCAGGGCTCGGGCAATTGCATGGATATCGAGAAGGTCGGCCGGGGCAACCATCATGCAGCGTCCACCCTTCTGGGGCGGGCCGGTGGCGACAGATCCTCAAGGAGAGAGGCAGCGTTTGCGATGCAGGCAGCGGCGCACCTGACGCTGTGAGCCGTGCCCCGCCGGTCGTGGACGGAAGCGAGGTCGGCGGCTGCGCCGGCATAGACCTGAGCCGCGATTAGCGCTTCGCTCAGCGCCTCGAACACGGCCAGGTCTGTGCCGTGGAAGCCGGGAGCCGCCGGAGCGGTGACGGGGCAGGTCATGCGCGGGCACCCCAATGGTCAACCTGCGCGAAGGCCAGCGCCCCGATTTCACGCGCCAGCGCGTCGCTGACTGCTACGCGCGACAGAACCCGGCGTGCGCGGAGCACGTCGAGCGCCGGCACCTCGGGCGAGGAAAGAGAGGCAAGATTGCGCCGCTGCATTGCGGCTGCGCTGACTGTGTTCGGCTTCATAATCGGCACTCCATGTTGGGGTACCGGCGCTAAAATCGGTGGCGCGAAGCGAACGGATGCACTACATGAGCGGTGTCGAAGCGCTGTAGTTATCCGCCCGCCGGTTCCCGATTTTGGGGCCGGCGGTCGTGCTTCAGGCGGCCACGGGGCCGACCTTTGTGGCGATCCAAGAAGTCGGCACGCGGTACTTGCGCGGCCCGAACTTTACACAGGGGATCGTCTCGTCGCGGATACCTTTCCGGATGGTCTTCTCGCTGAACCCGACCGCTGCGGCGGTCTGCTTCACGTCGGCCGTCGTCTTCAGCAGCAGGCGCCTCAACTCGTCGTGGTCCATGGCGGGCTCCCTCGTCGCGCAGCGGCGGACTTTCATGCACGGATCGCTGAAACGGAAAGTAGGGGAGCATTTCGGCTGGGTCTAGCTTTTTCTGCACGCTCCTCGTAACGATATGTGGACACGAGAGGGCCACGGATGAGCGACGACGCACCGAAGAAGCGCATGGGCCGCCCGCCCAAGCCTGTTGCCGAGGTCAAGCGGCATGGGGTTGCTTTCCGCGTGAACGATCGTCTGCGCGAGCAAATCCAACAAAGTGCCGAGGAAAACCAGCGTTCCGTTGCCGAAGAGGTTGAATACAGATTGCAGATATCGGCAACAGTTGGTTCAATACTTGAGGAAATGACCAAAGATAAGTCCACTAGAGATTTATTTAGAAGCATATCTAAGACATTAAAGCATGTTAGAAGCACGGCTCAGCGCGCTAATCTGAATGAAATTCAGACAAGAGTCGCGTTGAAAAGGGCGTTTGATCACATCAGCGATATAAATTTTTGGACTGGGGGAGAAATCTCACCTGTGCCTGATGGTTACATCGGAAAAGCGGATCAGCCGCCCGTGAAGAGACATGAGATGCCTCCGGCTGCCATGGGGTATTCTATCGCATCTGAAGTCCTAATGTCCGATATGGTGTGGGATGACTGCAAGATTATGGAAGATTTTGGCAAAAAAATCACTGATTGCTGGTCATCGGATGGAGCAAAATCAATTGCAGCGGATGGTATTGTGGATGAAAATAAGAAATAACGATCATTCTGATTTGAGCCGTAAGGTTCCGCTTCTTTCCAAATAAGGCGGGGTCACGAAAGGCACTCATCGTGTTCTACTCTGTTGCTATGAAGGCGATGGAGTAGAACGGCATGCGCCCGGCGCGATTTCACACCCTAGTCAAAATGAAGTGTGAGCCCGAGCTTCAGAACGCCATCGTGGCGGCGGCGGAGCGCGACCGCACGACGGTTTCAGAATTCTTGCGCCGGCACCTGCGCGCCGCGCTCAGTCTTGGCCCTACTGATAGCTCGCCTCCGCCCGCAGGCCCTACCGCTGCGATGAAGGCAGCCGCGTGATGTCGGCCAAACCGACGCAGCGCGACATCCTTGAGCCCCAGGCTGCGACTGCACACGAGATCGTCGCAGCCCGGATCGCGCAAAACCCTGACGATGGGTCTCCCCCTGGCGTTCTGCGGTTCACCCTCGACGACCCGCTCCCGCGCGTCGCGGAATGGGTCCGGCAGGGCACCGGCCGATGGTTGGGACCGCAGGCGACGTGGGTGCGGTTCTACCGCGTCGATCGGGAGGCGGGCCTGCTCGTCGTCCTGCACACCCCGACGCAGGCCGGCGAGGTCGAGCTAGTCGTTGCCAGCGATCCCGGCATGGTGTGCCGGTCAATCCTGCGAGCGGTCTCGCGGTGGGTCTTCGGCGATGTCTGCGCGGCGCGGCTCGTGGTCCGCATCCCGGCGGGCACCTCGTGGCTGGCCGACTATGCCCGCCGCGCTGGCTTCGCCCATGAAGGTACCGCCCGCGATTACTTCGACATCGGCGCCGACGCAGAGGTCTGGGCGATGACGCGGCATTCCTGCCGCTGGCTGCCGCGCCCTCCGCTAGCGATCCCGACAGCAGACACCTCCCCGCCCTCTAGCACTGCGAGGCACTAACCATGTCGCTCCTCGATGCGATCACCGGCGGGGCGTACGAGCGCGCCGCGCGCAACAATCAATTCGCCATTCAATCTGGGTTGAACCTTGGCGCTGATGCGCTGACGAATGGCGTCAGCGCGGCGCAGGGCTATCTCGGCGTCAATACGACCGGCGCCGGGCAGAATTCTCTCACTGCCCTTCAGGATAGCTACGGGACTGCCCGAACCGACCTGATGAATGGGAATAATCAGGCACAAGCCTACTTTGGGAAGCTTGGTGACAGCTATGCGCACATGGTCCAGGGCGGCCAAGGCGCCTACGACAGGTTCTTGGATGCGACGGGTGCGAATGGCGCAGCTGGATCTCAAGCGGCACAGGCAGCATTCCAGAGCAGCCCCGGCTATCAGTTCAGTTTAGATCAAGCTTTGGGTGCTGTTCAACGCAGCGCTGCCGCTCGTGGCGGTCTTGCTGGCGGAAACTTGACGCAAGACATTATGCGAACTGCTACCGGCCTCGCGGATCGGAATTATCAGCAGTACATCAACAACCTCGGAACTGCCGCGCAGAGCTACGGCACCGGCCTCGCCGGGCAGGGTCAGGGATATGCTGCGCAGGCCAGTGCTGCGCAGGGGCTCGGAACGCAGCTCGCGTCGCTCGGGCAGGTCAACGGGCAGAACCAAGCCGGGGTCTACGGCACTGCGGCGCAGCAACAGGCACAGTTCGGACAGGGTGTTGCCGGTCTTCAGATGAGCGCCGCCGATGCCCTGGTAAAAAACAACAATACGCTTGCGCAGGGCCAGACCCAATCGAGCAATAATTTCTTAGGTGCGCTTCTCGGTGGGGCGTCGAGCGTCTTTGGCGCAGCCGGTAAGGCCGGCGGCTTCGGCAACCTGTTCAAGTGAGGTCGTGAATGAGCTTCGCCGAATACTACCGCGGGTTCGCTGGCCTCGGGGACGCCTACAGCGCCGGGCTTGAGGAAAACCGCCTCCGTGCGGCGTCGAGCCGTGTCGGGCAGCAGCTCGGCGCTGGCGACTACACCGGCGCGGCCGGGACGATGTTCGACGCTGGCGATGCGCAAGCGGGCGTGAACTTATTGAAGCTCGGTGAGGCGCACCGGCAGAGCCTCCTAACGCAGCAGGCCAGCCAGGCGTTCGCGAACGGCCTCGGCACGCTCTACGGCGGCGGTGGGGGCGACAGCGGGCAGCTTAGCCCGCTCGGGTCGCTTGGCAGCCCGCAAGGCGCTCCTGGCGCTGGCAAGCTCCCGACCTTCGCCGGAGGCAATCCCGGCGCCATGGCGATGCCGAGCGGCACCGGCGGCGATGCTGAGAAGAAGTTCGTCGGCGCCCTGCGGGACGGTGGCCTGACGAACCCCTACGGCATCGCCGCGGTGACGGCCTATGCGTCGAGAGAGTCGGGGTTCAAAGGCTCGAACATCACCGGCTCGTGGTCGGACCCAAGCGAGAGCGGGCAGGCGGGCACCAGTGGCGGCATTCTCTCTTGGAGGGGCGATAGGTTGACGAACATGCGCCGGTTTACGGCCGGCGCTCCCGACCCGGTGACGGCACAGGCGCAATTCACCTTGGCCGAAAACCCGCGGCTGACGCAGGCGCTACAGAACGCCAAGAGCCCGGAGGAAGCAAATGCCCTGATGGCCGATGCTTGGCGCTTCGCCGGTTACAACCGGCCAGGCGGCGAGAACGCGGCGCGTCTCAACACGACGCGCGCTTACCTCGCGCGTCTGAACGGCGGCGGCTTCGGCGACATGGCGCCGGCTCAGACCCAAGTCGCGGCTGCCGGCGGCCCGATCGTGTCCGGCACCAATCCGGCCCGCCCACCGATGCGGTTGCCGACGATGGCCGGCGGCTCCCCCGATCCTCAAGCCGACATGCCCGGCGCGGACAGCCGTGAGGCGCAGTTCTACATCCCGGGCACCGACCCGGCCGGTGCCGTTGCTCCCCGCGCGATCCCGCAGGGCGCTCCGGCCCAGATCGGCAACGTGCCAACGGCGGCCATTGCGGCGGCTCCGGCGGGGCAGGCTATCGGCTTCCTGATCCGAGCGGCGGCCTCGCCGAACCTGCCGGACGGCCAGCGCCAGATTGCGCAGATGCTTCTCAAGAACAAGCTTGACGAAACATCCATGCCTCCCGAGGTGAAAGAATACAATTTGGCCCGCGCGCAGGGCTTCACCGGCTCGTTGCTCGACTACAAGCGCGAACTGAAGCGCCCCGGTGGCCCGACACTGCTTTCTCCCGGGCAGACGGTCTATGACGAGAAGACCAACAGCGCCAAATTCACGGCGCCGCGGGCGGAGCAGGATAAGCCGCCGACTGTGCGCTCGTTCACGGACCCGGCCGGCAACAAGGTGGATCGCGTCTACAACCCGCAGACGGGTGCTTGGGACCCTGTAGACTTCGGCAGCAGCCCGCTTCCCACCCCCGCGCAGGACGATACGACGGGCATTCCTCCGGGCGTCGATCCCGACACCTACCGGAAGGAGTTGGCGAAGAAGACCGTTGCTCAGCAGTCGCTGGCGACGGATCGGGCAACCCAGGCCACGACCTACATCCCGATCTTGGAACGTGCCGAGCGTGCCTATGAGGCGCTTGCTAGGCCCAACGCCCTCGGGGCTACCGCCCTCGGCCCGCTCAACGCATCGGTGCCCAACCGCTTCATCGGCGGCGTGTTCGGCGTGAACTCTGAGAAGATGCGTCAGGAGTACGAAGCCGCCGCGAAGGATCTTGAGCTTGCGAAAGCCCAGATCACCATGAAGGGGCAGGGCTCAATTACCGACAGCGAGCGGCGTCTTCTCGCACTCACCTTGCCTCGCCTGGATGCCGCTGACCCGACTGTGGGGCTTAGGACCCTGCGAGACCTGCGCGGCCAGTTTGAGCGCACGCTGTCCCGTGAACGCCTGCCTAGCTACGGCCAGGGCGGCGGCCAGCCTGCGCAAGGCCAGGGCGCTCCACAGCGTAGCGCCCCACCGCAGGGCGCACCTGCGATCCAGGATCTCGAAGCTGAAGCACGTCGCCGGGGGTTGATCCGATGAGCGCTGGCCTGTCGTCCCTCTCTGACGCTGACCTCATGCGGATGCTTGGCGCGGCGCGCGGGGAGGCGAAGCGGAACGCCTCAAGCGTCACCGTCCCGTCGCCCTTCTCGGAGGAGCCTGCGGAGCCCGAGGGGCTGTCGATCCGAGTGCAGCCAAACAACTCGGCCGCGCCTGCCCCGGTGAGCACCGACACCGCCCCGGCGGCTGTCGATCTGTCCGGCCTCTCCAACGGCGAGTTGATGCGGCAGTTGATGGGCGCCCGCGCCGCGGCGGCGAAGGCTCCGGATCCCGCCTCGTTCGGCGATCGGTTCGGCGCCGGGCCGACGGCACGCCAGGGCGCCGCCCCGCGTGCGCTCGGCGACAGCTATGGCGGTCCGTCGATCGGCAATGACCAGGCGGCGGCGGATGCTCTGTACGGCGGATTGCAGCGTCAGGCTGACGAACGGCTAATCGGACCGTCTTCGGCCGGAAACGCTGTGGCGGCGGGTGTGCGTGAGTTCGGCAACTCGGTCGCGTTGAACGCCCCGCGCAACATCGCGGCGGCCATCGCCAGCGCGCCGGAATGGCTCGGCGGGAACGGCGCATCGTTCGACAGCAACTATCACCTCGCCCGGGATCAGGAAGCGGCCTTGGCCCGCCAGAACCCCAAGAGCGCCCTCGCGGGTACGATTGGCGGCATCGGGGCGGGCGCGGTGGTGCTGCCGGCATGGGGTGGGGCCTCATCGCTAGGTGGTCGCGCGCTTCAGGCGGGCATCACGGGCACGGGCTACGGCGCCGCTGGCGAGTTTCTGGACAGCAAGGATCTTGAGCGGGCTGGGTATGCGGGGGCGGCCGGCTTTGCGCTCGGCGGCGCCGGCAGTGTCGTGCTCGAAAAGGCCGCGCCGGTCGTTCTCACCCTCGCGCAGCGCGGCATTCAGGTCTTCCGGCCGGCGGCTCCTGGCGCTCCTCCTACCCTGACGGCGGAGGCTGCCGCAGCGCTCCGGGAGGTCGGCGTTGATCCCGCCTCGCTTCCGGCTGATGCACAGGCGCAGCTTGCGCAGGCGTTCCAGGTCAAGGGCGTGTCCCCGGCCGTGGCCCGCGAGGCTATCGCGGCCGAACAGGGGATCACGCTGTCTCGGGGGCAAGCGACACAAGACCCGCAGGCCGCAGCGCTGGAAGCCGGGGCGCTGGCGGGGAGCCGCGGGGCTCGGGCGCAGGGCATTGCCACCGAGTTCGATCAGCAGCAGGCAGCCCAGATCGCAGCGGCCCGGGATCGGCTGCAAGGGGGGGCCGCGCGTGGCGTCGAGCGGATCGACAACCCTCAGACGGCATTCGAGGCGGTGGCGGATCGTGCCCGGCTGGCGGGAGACGAGACGGCGCAGCGGATCGCGGCAGCCCGCCAAGCCGAGCAGGAAGCCCTACAGGCCGTTTCCGGCCCCGCAGGCACCGACGCGCTGTCCGGGGCTCAATCGGCCGTGGCGGGCGTGCGTGAGGCCGCAGAACAGGCCCGCGGCCGGTATCGTGCGGCCTATGGCGACGTGGCGGCCATTCCGGGCACCTTCGCCCCCGGTGCCCTGTCCGATGTCGGTACGGCGGTACGGCGCTCGCTCGGGCCCGAGGTGCCGATTGATCCGGTCCTGACGCCAGCCGCGGCGCGGGCTGTCCAGGATCTCGATAACCTGCCGGCCGTGCTCGGCCTCGGACCCGATCAGGGGCCGGACCTTCGCCAGGTGGAGCAGGTCCGCAAGCGGCTCGTGTCGTACTACGGTGGCACGGCGCAGAACCCGACCGATCGTCGGGCGATGGGCGCGGTGATGAACGCGTTCGACCAGCGGATCGAGGATCTGATGGCGGTCGGGCGGTTCGGCCAGCAGCCCCCGCCGGTCCGGTCCTTCAAGGATGTGCCTGCCTCGCTCCCGGCGCCTCGCTCCGGGACGTTTCACGAAGCTGTCGCGGCGCAGCAGAGCGGCGGCGCACCTGAAACCCTGACACGTTATCTCGCCCGCACCGGCGGCATCGCCCTCGACGATGAGGCGCGAGCGGCCGACCTGAACCGGCACTATGTCCCCGGCTATGGCACGCTGGCGCGGCGCACCGGTCGATCGGTTGATGACCTGCGGGTGGCCTTGCAGGAAGAAGGGTTCTTCCCCCCGGATGCCCTCGGCGGGATCTCGGCCCGCGACGTGCAAGACCGGATCATTGAGGCGATCCAGCGCGAACAGCGCGGGCAACCGCTCTACCGGGCGCAGGATGAGGCGGCAGCAGCGGCAAGGAACGCGGCCCGGGGATCGGATGAGGCAGCCGATTATGCGGCCCGGCTGGATCGGGAAACCAGGCGCACGGCCATCGCCCTTGAGGCCGAAGGGCTGTCGGCTCGCGACCTCGATCCGGCGACCCTGCGCGATGCGGCAGAGATGGTGCTGCGCCGAGAGGTTGACGACGCTGGGACGGCCTACGAGCGCGCAGCTCGGGAGCGTGCGGGGCTTGCTGGCGACGGGGCGCCGCGGGGCGATGTCATCCCGGATGCGCCCTTCCCGGGCCTGGGCGAGGCGGTCGGCCCTGCGGCCTCGGATGCCCTGCCGATCGGCGACACGGCGCCGGCAGAGGCGATGCGGAAGGCCCGAGGGCTGTTCCGGGACTACAAGGAGGCGTTCAGCCCGCGCGGTCCTGGCGACGTGGCAGGCCAGCGGCTCCGGCAGATCGTGGAGCGCGACGCCTCGCCGTCCGATATGGTGACGGCGCTGTTCGGGACGACGACGGGCAAGGTCTCGGCGGGTCAGATGCAGACCCTTGCGAGGGTGCGGGGCGCTGTCGGCGCCGACAGCGAGACATGGCGAACGGTGCAACAGGCGTTGATCGCTCGATACCTTGGCGGGGAAAGCCAGGGCCTCGCCGGTCGGCTGGATTACCTTCTGCGGGGCGAGGGGCGTGCCTTGGCAGCTGGGTTCCTCTCGGAGGAGCAGCGGGCCGGGCTCGGGCGGCTGCGGAGCGCCATCAATCAGACTGAGCGGGCACAGGCGGAGGCGCCGGCCTGGGTCTCGAACCTCGAACGGTCCGGGTTCGATCCGAACGCCATCGCGGCAAGCCTGTTCGGCTCGGGCGTGCCGGGCTCGCGGGTCGGCGCCGCAGCGGAGGCGAAGGCTGCAAAGGCGTTCCTGGGCGAGGGATCGCAAGAGTGGGCGATGCTCCGACAAGCCGCCGTGCAGCGGGTGGTGGATACCTCGGCGCCAGCCGCGAAGCTCGTCGAGCGGCTACGCGCCTTCACGGAAGGGCCGGGCTCGGGCCTTGCCAGGGAGCTATTCGGCGCCGAGGAGCTTTCGCACTTCCGGCGGCTTGAGGCGGCGCTGCGGGCGACGATCCGGCCGGACGGGGCGATGCGGCCGGGATCCGACAGGGCTGCCGCCGCGGTGATGAAGGCAGTCGACCTGATCGCGGGCGCGGTGGCGTTCAAGATCGGCGGCCCTGGGGCGGGTCTCGCAGCATACGGCGCCAAGCTCGGGCAACGGGCGCTTGTCGGCGGGGTCGGGGCGTCGAAGGCTCGCGCGTCGTTCGAGAGTGGGGCCCCGCGGGTGCCGCAGCCAGCGCCGGTGCTGGATCTCCGCCAAATCGGCCCGGGTTCAGGGCTGACGGCTGAATACGGCTTGGCCGATTAGAGCCCTATGGGGCTGGCGCTGTGGCTCAGACAGCGCCACCTTAGCAGTATGGCCGGACAACGCCGAGTTGAGCGGTCGAGCCTGCCGCGAGAGACGATCCTTCAATGGCCGCGATGACCGCTATCGGAATGGCGATGCCGATCGCAGCGGCCTCGATCGTTGGTGTCAGCTTGTTTGCGTGGGCATGGAAGGGCAATCAGTACGACCGCGCAAAACAAAAATCACCTTGGTATTTCCAGATATCGCTAGTATCTACGTTTCTGATATTTGGATTTTTTGTCTATTGGCTGAGGAATGTAATTCCACAAACATATCTACAGATATTTGGCGCCGCCATGATAGGGCAGATGTTCGCTGTCATGTTTCTGTTTGGCTTGTCCAACGTCATATGGGTTGAGCGCAGCAAGCCCATCCGGCAGCGCATCTTCCCCGCTCTTGCGACGCTGGTTATCGCGGTGCTGATCCTCTCCGGCGCCTTCACGGGCTGAAACAGCGAGCCCCGCCGGCCGGGTGGCCTGACGGGGCGCGGGGCCGATACGCAACGAGGCCCATCGCAGGATGATGGGAATTGGTTAGCGGCTCCTCAAGCCGGTCGAGCCGGCACTCAGGCCGCGTCGTGCACGTCGACAACCATCTCGGCGCCTAGGACGTGGAAAGCCGCATCCAACTGCTCCAGTCGCGAGCGATGGTCGAGCCGAAACAGCCGGTCCACGCTCTCACGGTTCCAGCCAAGTCGGCGCGCGAGTTCAGCTCGCGTGATGTCGGCGTTCCGCATGCGCAGGTAGAGCAGTGCCTTGAGTGAAGTCAGAGGTGCGAGCTTCACCGTAGCATCCACGCAGTCGGGCAGTGACTCCCGTGGGTCGAGCGGGATAGGTAGATGACCGTTCGCGCTAATCCGTGCGCCGATAGCCTCCTCGATCGCCTCCCCGGCCTGATGAATGGCATCCTCTCGGGTCTCTCCGAAGGTCGTGACCTCCGGAAAAGCCGGCGACGTGACGAGAAACGTATCGTTGTCGTCTGGCGTCAGGCAAATCGGAAAAATCACCATTACTTCAACCCCAGGTCTTTCTTGATCTTGTTGACCAAGCCGGTGCCAAGCTCTTTGCCGCTACCGTGCATCGGCAGCTGCGACGTTCGATCACCGCGGCGCACGGTCAGGTGGCCGCTACCACCCTTGTGGCTTTCGAAGCTGCATCCGGCTTGCGCGAGCCACCGCTTGAGTTCCTGAGCATTCATGCAAACTAGTGTCCTCCACACTAATGTGGAAGTCAACATAAGTGTGGAGTCGTTCCAGGGCCGAGTGCAGACACGCTGAACTCCTCCACGCGGCCCAGAACGGCGTCGGGGAGGAGTTTGGGGTATCAGGCCCAGGATCAGGGGCGGTGCTCGAACAGCTTGCGCACTTCGGCGACCTCTAGCGGCTCGGCACACTGCAGCAGCTCGGCGGCCTCGGCGTGGCAAGCGAGCCAGCGATCGGCGAAGTAGAGGAGCCGCCCACCGGCCCGATCGAACCCGACGCGGGACACCCTGAGGCTGGCACGCTCCATCCGCCGGAACAGGTAGCGGACCCGGATGCACAGCCAGAGGAACCGGGCGGTTTGGCGAGGCGTCAGACAGGGCTCGGCGGAGGGGATCGCGGTCGGCATCAGCAGCCCGCCAGCCACAGCAGGATCAGGGCGGCAGCGGTGACGACGTTGCCCTTTCCAGCCTCGTGACCCGCCCGTGCGAGCACTTGGCGCTGAATGGCCCGGAGGCGCATCAACCCGAAGGCAACGCCGCGGGGCTGGCCGAGAGCGAGGGACAGGCGGGCGGTGGTAGCGAGCTTCACGCGCGGTTCTCCGGGGTGGTGGTCTCGAGATCGAGGTCGGATCCGCGCAGCCAGACAATCTGCGAGGCGTGGTCCTCAGGGGCGCCAAGGGACGGCTCAGCGTCGGCGCCGTCCTCGAGGTCAGGGTCGCCATCCATCTCGTTGAGGATCGCAATCAGCTTGTCGGCGGTGTCGAGGGCGGCTTGCGCCGCAACCTCGATCTGCTCGCGGAAGGCGGCTTGGGCGTCGCGCGGGGCGACGGGCTTGGGGCGGGGGCGGAAGGTGATGACGTTCGCCACGGGTCAGGCTCCCGTCGCCGTGTGGCTGCCGGAGAGGGCGAGCAGGTCGGCCGTGATGGCGAAGGGCATGGCCTCCTCGTCGTCGGAGAACAGGGCCCGGTCCGCGGGCCGAAGGGGCAGCCCGTCGCACACCGCCGATGCGACCCGGGCCTTGAGGGCGAAGTCTGAGAGCGAGCGGGCCGGGGTCTCGTGGAGAAGCGAGAGTGCCGCTCGCTGGCGCTCTCCGGCGACTCCGCGGGCTTCTAGGAGCGGCGTGAGGCCGGCCGCCTGCCTTGCCGCGGCGATGCTCGCCTGCCAGCTGTCCCAGGCTGCCACGATTGCATCGCCGCGCTCCTGCGCTGGCCGGCATGGCACCGGGTCTCTGCGACTGAAGACCTTCACGACATGCCGGCGTCCGCGCAGTTCCTCCGCGTGGCGCTCGCCATAGGGCAGCACCCGATGCCGTCCCGGGGTTATGGGAACGGTGTCCGGACGCGGAATAGTATCCATCACCCAATCATCATTCCGAGGCCAAAGAGCGTCCGGCATGGTGGGCTCGATATACCGTTCGTAAGCCGCCCCAACCTCGTCGTCCGCCTCGGTGAACGCTACGGTTGCGGCCTGAAACTCGGCCTCAAGCGCGACCAGAACCGGATTGACTGTGCCGAGCGGCGAGGGCTCACCACGGATCACCCGGGCGGCAGCGGCCTTCAGGATGGCCGCGCGCTGGCGGAGTGGCGGGCGGCTGTTGTCGCGGCGGAAGGGATTGCGCAGGTTTAGAGAGGGCACTGGCGTGCTCCGATGCAGTGCGAGGATTTATTTCAGTGGAGAGGGGCTTAGGCGCCCCAGGCCTGCGCGATCTCGCGCACCATATCGGCGTCACGGACGCGGCCTTCGCAGTCGATTTCATGCTGAAGGCGCAGGCTCAGAATGTAGTCGTGCTCGGTTTCATTCCGGGGGGCTACGGCTTGTGAGTTCGTTAATGATCCGGTCGCCGATGAGAGCCGCGCGGGTCTCCTCGAAATCTGCTAGATGACCGACCGGCGTCGCATGAACGCAGCCGCGCGGGTCTCGCCATGCGACGCTATAGGGTCGCGCCACGACGCCTTCCCAGAGAAAGCGAGCCGCCGCATACGCCTCGTGGAGGTTCACGAGCTGCAACACGGTGAGCGGCTTCAGGTCGACCTTCGCAGCGGAGGCCCCGGCTCCGGTAGAGCCTTGGCGCTCGGCTTGGCCTTCGGCGAAGGCCTGCTCGAAGCGGAAGGCGAGGATGTGCAGGGCATCAAGCCGCAACTCGCGCCGCAATCTAGCGTCCAACTCCTCGCAGCCGGCGGCGTCGAGTTCGTTGGCCTCGGCGTTGAACCGCCTGTGGTATTCGGTTCGGGCAACCGCGTTCAGGCGCGCAGCCATGAAAGCCAGCCCTTCGGCAAAAGGCTTCGTGTGCAGATCGCCACGGGCATCGGCGTAGGTCATCAAGCCCGACCGAGGGTCATCGATGTTCATTAGCACGGGCGCTGCGGCCTCGACGGGCTCGGGTTCGGCCTCCTGCGCCGGCTCCGGGGCGTGCTCACCGAAGCGGAGATTGCGGTAGGCGACGGACAGCGGGTCGTTGCGGGTGCCGGCGTAGCCACGGACGAGAAAGCCGTTCTCACGCTCGATGACGGCGGCGGCGTAGCAGCCCCGATCGGCGTCCGAGGTCAGCGGTGTGTGCAGCAGGGCGCGGAATGCCTCCTCCTCGGCAGCGCGCAGAGCCGGCACGTCGGCGCCTTCCTCGCCCATGCCATGCAGGCAACGGGCATAAGCGAGCATGTGCGCCTCGATGAGGTCGGACAGGGCCTTGGACGGCGCTCCGCCGCCAGCTAGGCGCGGCCAGCGGTGGGGCGACCGCCCCTTGCCGATGACCTTCGCGGCCGAAACCTTCAGGGCGGCGGCGCGCTCGCGCAGGGACGGGCGGGGAGCGTCGGGGTTGCGGCGGGGGAGCTTCAGGGCGAACGGCATTGCGGCAAGCCTTCTTGAAGTAATGCAGGATTGCAGGGATCGCGGTTTGAAGGGGCGAGGCGTCAGAGGTGCGTGGCGAGACCGATGAGGCTCATCCCGCCGCCGATGAGGATCACGGCCGACAGCAGGTCACCGGTGGCATTGAGGAAGCGCAGGGCGCGGACGTGCGGAGTGTCCGGCCGGTTTGCGGAGGCGCCGTGGATGGCGTCCCAGTCCTCGACGTCATGAGGCTCCTCCACGCCCGGCGGCGGGGCGGGCTCACGGCGCTGGTAGCCGCGCGAAGAAAAGTAGCTGCGCGCCTCGGGCGACTGGGGGACGATGGGGCGACGGGGAGCGGGGGCCATGTGTCGTACCTCACGCCATGCGGGCGAGGACGGCGGCGAACCGCTCGAACAGGTCGAGCCGGTCGAATTCGGTTGCCGTCTCGGCGAGGTGGCTCGCGAGGGCGGTCGCTTCGCCAATGGTGGCGGGCGTGAGCGCAAGCAAGGCGGCGAGCGCGGCCGTCTCCTCGTCGGCGGCACGATCCGCGATGGCGAGCATCAACGCTTCGTCGGGAGCGCTGTCCTCCTCGGCGCGCACAAAGTCGTCGGTGGCCTGCATCACGGTGGTGAGGGCGCTGCGGTGGTCCTCGATGGCGGAGAGGAGCGGATTGCGGAGGCGGGGTGCCGGCAAGGCGAGCACCGGGGCGGCAGCGGCGGCCTTCGCCACGGGAGCGGCGAGGAGGGCCGCGGCACCGGCCACGAGGGCGCGGCGGGACGGCAGGACGGTCAACAGGGCGAGCGTCATCGATACCATGAGCGGGGCTCCGGATTGGAAGTCGTCGGGGTGTGGTGGATGCGTGGTCCGGGCTGCCGCCCCGGGCGGATCAGTGCGCCGTGGCGGCGCGGGCGGCCTTGGCGAGCGCCCAGGTGGCCTTGAGGGTGACGGACAGGGCCTCGCCCCAAGTCGAGCCTGTGCGGGTCTGGTGCACCCGGGCGGCGGCGATGGCGGCCGACATGATCGCGGCCCTGTCGTAGGCGCCGGCAACCACGAGGGGGCGACGCTTAGCGGAGGTGGCTCGGATGAGCCCCTGGGCGGCGAGGAGACCCGCCGGGCGGTGGGTACGGGTCGCGGCGATCTCCTTCATCGCGAGCGACCAGTGGAGGGAGCGGGTGGCGGACATCGGCCTGTCTCTGAATGGCTGATGTGATACTTATAGTGACAAGCAATCCGCCTTGTCAACGACGGGATGAGGTTATATTTTTAGTGACAGGACGGAGTGAGCGTATGGAACTGACGCCGGAGCTATGCCGGGCGGCTCGCGCCTTTGCGCGCCTGGACCAGAAGGAGTTGTCGGAAGCGTCAGGGGTGCCGCTCCCCACCATCAAGGCATTCGAGACGGTGCGCCGCGTAGATGGCAAGCCAGCCCGACGGCTGACCACGATGAACAACCGGGCCTTGGTCGAAGCCTTTGAGAAGGCTGGACTTGAGTTCATCCCCGAGAACGGCGGCGGCGCAGGCATCCGCTTCCGCAACCGGGCTGATGGGACACGGGGCGAACACTGAGCGATCGCATTCCGACGCCCCATAAAAGGGAACCCCATTTTTTTAATCGGAAATAGGGGCGGATCTGGGGAACGCGCTCATATATGCGAGCTGCAAAAGGCCCCTTTTTCAGGCCGCCCGGTGGAGTTCAATGACGGACATCGAGACGATCAAGAGTACGGACGGCGGGGACTTCTTTGCGGTCGAGCGCCCGATGTGGGCCAAAGTCTGCGCCCGCACGAGCATGAACGAGGCGGTGGCCTACCTCATCCTGGCGCGTGGGGCGCACTTCGGTACCCGCGACACCGCGTGGTCGACCGATGCCGTTGAGCGCTACACCGGGATCGCCCGGCCGAGGGCCAAGAAGGCCATCCAGGATCTCGTGCAGTCCGGCCTACTGCAGCAGAAGCGCGCCGGCACGAAGCCGCTCTACCACCTGCCTACCGCCCACGAGTTCGAGAACCCGCCGAAGCCGGCCGTGACCCTGACGGACGGGGAGCAAGCCGTCCTCGACATGATCGCGGCCGCCGGCGGCCCCGTCGATGTCCCGTACACGAGCACGGCGAAGAACGGTTGGCCCAGGGGCCGGCCGAACGATGTCGCGCGGGCGCTCGTGCGCAAGGGCAAGGTCCAGCACTCCGCGAGCCAGGTACTCCACTTCGAGGTCACGCCCGAGAAGGTTGAGGAGGCGCCGAAGCCCGAATGGATCTGGCTGCCGAACAGCCTCGTGGACGGCGTTGCCGGTGCGGTCGCGCCCATCGAGCAGGTGCGCCAGACGCAGGACGTGGTTGCGCTTCGGCTGTTCGTAGATCTCTACTTCTCGCAGAGCCTCGCCATGAACGGCGGCGTGCACTGGCGGCAAGTCCGGCGGGAGTACGATAGGCACTTGGTCGGCCAGAGCGGCCCGTACAATGTGTGGGGGTTCGTGAGGGGCGGCCGGACTGGCTTTGGCTCGGCAACGTTCATCGCGCCGTTTCTGACGAACACCATGAAGACCTTTACCCGCGACGACGGCAGCACCTACCAGCAAGACCCCGGCTGGCCGGCATTCTGGGCCGCCCTGTCGAAGCTCGAACAGCTAGAGCTTGTCCAGTCCGTCGCGCACATCATCGATGCCGACACCGATGAGGGCGAAGTCATACACCCCTATGGAATGCTCGCCGGCGAGCCGGGGGAAAATGAGATCGCTCAGGAGGCCTACTTGGCGGGCGAGCGGCTTTTGACATCCGGCCAGCGCGAATGGGCAGCCGATCGGAGGCTGTGGCTGCTACCCGTCCTCCGGCACATCGAGAACGTGCAGATGGTCGGTCTGCTGCGGCTACGCCACCGGGCTCGAACCGCGGCGACCGCCGAATGGCTGTCCGGCGCCGAGGGGTGGTCTGTCTGGGTCGATCGCTACCGGGATGTGGGCCAGAAACCCGCGTCCGATCAAGGGGATGCAATATCAAAGGGGGATCAACGGGGTATCCAAGGGGCATCAAGGGTGGGTCAAGGTGGTATCAAGGGGGGATGATTATCCCCGTAGGAGCACACCACCTCCTCACTTCGTTCGGAGGTGGACGACCTCATGGAGGGGCATCATGAAGAAGCCGCACCGGGCGGACCTCTACCTCCCGCGGGAGAGGTTGCCGGCCATGTCATTCGACGACGCCGGAGACGCAGCCTGCGGCAAGCCCGTGTCCGGCCGGATCCCCGAGACCCTGGATGGCGGGTGCCGGCTCTACCGGCCGGACTTCCGCCAGCAGGCCCGCGGTGAGACGGCCCGGGGAGACCATCCATGAACACCGCCTTCCTCCTGATGGCCCAGTACGGCGCAGCCGCGGTGATCCCGATCGATGCCGTCTGCCGGGACTATTTTTGGCACCTGAGCCCGGACAAGCTCGTGCGGAAGATCTCGGCCGGAGAGATCGCATTGCCGCTCGTGCGCATGGAGGCGAGCTACAAGTGCGCCAAGGGCGTGCACCTGGTCGACCTGGCGAAGTGGATCGACGAACGGGCCGAGGCGGCCCGCAAGGAGTGCCAGCAACTCAGCGGCCGGTAGCCGGACCGGAAGGCGGGCGGCGCCCCGCTCCTACAGCCCTGCCATACCGGCCGGGTTCTGTTTGAACAGCTGCCCGCTGCGGATGTAGCCGGACGTGGTGTCGAAGCGCTTATGCCGGAGCTGGCGCTGGATCGCGTGCCCTGGCGCATCGTTCACCGCGGCCGACGTGGCGAGCCCGGATCGAAGCGAGTGCCCGGCATAGGCCGCGGCGATGCGGGTGGCCTCCTCGGGCGTGTGACCTTCGGCGAGAGCATGGGCGACCACGGCACGCTGAAGGATGCGAGCTACGGCGTGATCCGTGATGGCCGCCGCGCCGATCTGGCCGTGCCGGTTGATGGGTCGGAAGGCCGGGCCCTCTTTGAGCCCCGACGCCTGCACCCACGCCCGGAAATTCCGGACGGGGCAGGTGTCCGGGTTCGAGCCGTAGGGAATGCCGATCTCCACGCCCGCGGCGCCCTGGTCGGTCTTCGATCGCCCGATATGGACCACGAGGCCGTCAGGACGCTCTTCGAGCCAGTTGCCGGCGCAGGCCGCCAGTTCGATCCCCGCAAGCTCGGAGCGGCGCAGCGCGGCGCCGAAGCCCACCAGGATCAACGCACGGTCGCGCAAGCCCGTCAGGGTGTTGGGGAGCAGGGCCAGCACCTTGCGCAGGTCGGGCGTCATCAGGGGGCGCTTCTTGGCGGCCGGCGCGGCGTGTGCGCGGCGAATGCCGGTCCAGGCGTCCCGGAAAGCGGGGGACGAGGTGTCGAGCCGATGGCCGATCGCGGCGTGCGCCTCACGGATCGCAGCAAGGCGACGTTGCAACGTGGAAACTTTCAACGTTGTCACGTGGTCAATGAGGTAGGAGAGCACGGCTGCGGGCGCAGCCGGCAAAGCGAGGAGGCCTCGCGCGGCGCACCACTCCTCGAAGGCCCGCATGTCGCTGGCGTAGGCCCGGCGTGTGTTCGAGGCGCGGGCGAGCTTGGCATAGTCGCGGGCCTGCTCGGCGAACGGCTGGAGCGCGGTCGGGATCGGGAGGGCGACT
This sequence comes from Methylobacterium variabile, assembly GCF_001043975.1. GTDB lineage: Bacteria > Pseudomonadota > Alphaproteobacteria > Rhizobiales > Beijerinckiaceae > Methylobacterium > Methylobacterium variabile. The sequence continues at coordinate 6,341 of NZ_LABY01000060.1, read as the reverse complement.
TCGGTGCTCATGGCTGGTGCGGCTCCCGGCGCCTCGGCGCTGACATCCGGTAATGTCGTGTTATCGGACCTTAGCCTGACAGAACCAGAACTGTCCACTGACAACGTTCCACGTCGTCACGTTACCACGTGGTAAGTTGGAACGTTGACACTGGCGACTCGCGGTCGGTCCGTGATAGGCCAAGCTCATGCACGTCCTCGCCCTCACCACCCAGAAAGGCGGGTCTGGAAAGACCACGCTCGCCGCATCGCTCGCCGTCGCGGCGCTTCAGGACGGCGAGCGCGTCGCCATCCTCGACACCGATCAGCAGCGGTCGCTGACCAGTTGGGGGCAGCGCCGGAAGGCCGGCGACCTGGCGGTGCAGTCGGTCGAGCCGAGCGGGTTCAAGACCGCGCTGGGGCGCCTGCGGGCGGATGGCAGCACCACGCTCGCGATCGTCGACACGCCCGGCCTGTTCGGTGCCGGCGTCACGCTCGTGCTTCAGGAGGCGAGCCTGTGCCTCCTGCCGGTCAAGCCGTCGATCCTCGATGTGGAGGCCGCGCGGCCGACCGTGGAGCAGCTGCGGATGCTCGGGCGGCGGTTCGGGTTCGTGCTCAACCAGTGCAACGCCACAACCCAGGCCCGCACCCTCGACGCTGCGACGGCGCTGGTGAAGGCGGGCGCGCTCGCCCCCTCGATGGTCGCGAGCCGATCCGACTTCCTCGACGCCATGACGACGGGCCAAGGCGTCACGGAGTTCGCGCCGCGCGGCAAGGCCGCCGTGGAAATCCGCCTGCTCTGGCAGTGGGCGAAGTCGCAACTGGAAGGATCCGCCAATGGCTAAGGCCCCGCGCCCCTCGATCAACGACCAGCTCGCCGCCATCGCCGCCCAAGGCACCAGCAACGTGACGACGTTGCCACGTGGTAACGTGGAAACTGGCAACGGACAACGTGACAACGCGGCGCCTGAGCACGTGGCGCCTGCCCCTGCGGTGCGCCTCACCCCTGAGGCCGAGGTCCCGGACGGGTTCAAGCGCCGGGTTCGGGTCGAGAAGCCTCACGCCTCGGTCTACGCCCACCCGAAGGTGTTCAAGGCGATCCGGGAGATCGCCGCCGCGCAGGGCTGCAAGCCTCATGACATCTACCTGGAGGGCCTGCGGCTCGCGCTTCGGGCGCACGGGCGCGACTTCGATGCGCTGAACCGGGGAGAGTAAGAGCCAAGATCACGAAGGGCCGCAATTCCGGCCAGTGTCCAGATCCGGACGGGTGCGCAAAGGTGGGCAGGTTGCTCAGGTTTCTGAGGGCGGGGAAATTCCCCACCCTTCGGATCAGGATGCGCAAGTTGCGCACCCTCGCCTCACCACTCAAGTCGTCTGGCTACATCACGACCGCGGCCGAGCGTGGCGCGGATCTCGCTCGCATCATGGATCAGTCCGGGCACCGGGATACCCGGACTGTCGTCGGCTACATCCGCCGGGCGAATGCGTTCAAGGGGCACTCGGGGAGCGGGTTCCTTTAGTCCAAGTTGGACGGTAGGAAGTCCGGCGCCGCTGGGCGCGCGACAAGCCCGGGGAAGCGACAATGCCTGTTTGGAGACGCCTGCTCTGTGTCGCGATCGGCGCCGGGCTGCTCTACGTTGCGGCCCGGATCCTGCTGTTTGAGTATGAGGCCGGACGCTTTCTGATCCGCGCGACAGTCCCCGCAGGATTTATGGCCTTCCTGGGCGCCTTTCTTCTCGCGTCGGGCGCTTTTCCGAACCTGACGCGGAAGTGGTAGTCATCGCCCGAACTTCCACACCGGGATCATCCCCTGTTGCTTGATCGGGTGCGCCTTGTAGGCCGTGCCCCTCCCGATCTTGATCCAGTCCGCCGTGACTTCGGTCACGTCGCGGGTGAGCGGGAGCAGATGCCCGGTCCAGTCGCCGCGGATCGTGCCCAGGGCCGGGCTCACGCCGAAGAGATGCGTCGTTTCCCACCCCGCGGCGTGCGCCTGCATCCCCCAACGCTCGATGAACTCGCCGCAGCGGCGGTGCGTCTCGGCCCATTCGTCAGGGCGGAGACCGGGACACGGCGGCACGCCGGGGGAGAGGCTGGCGAAGCCCTTGGACCATTCGAGGACGGTGGGTGGGATGCTCATGGGGCGCTCTATCCCGCGCGCCGCGGCGCCGCAAACCCCGACAGAGTTTGACGAACCGTTGCCGTTCGTGCCGAATGGCTGATTAAGGCGTCTTGCATCCCGCGAGTCGCTACCAGGATCACCGCCGCGACAGCAGCAGCCACATAAAGCGAGACCCCCGCCAGGCGCCAACCTAGCGAGGGTCTAGAGCCCCGAGGGGGCCAATCCGAAGTGTTGCAACTCGGATCATCCCCCGAAATCGCTGTGCGAGTCAATCTGAAAGCCACGCTTTCGGAGACGGGCTCGGCTTGCCTGTGACGGACCGCCCGACCGGCGGCGCCGAATGCTGAACCGCGGCCCGAGAGGGCCGAACGATGACGTGTGCCTACCGCCTACCGCGCTCTGTCGCGGACAGGCTTGAGACGGCCCTGCGCGGCCGGAAGAACGCCGCTGCCTGCCTCGCCCTGGCGACGTGGCTCGGGCGGTTCTGGAGCGCCCCCAGGCGGCTCCTCTACAGCTTCCCTGTCGATAGACGGGCCATCGCCGGCCGAGAGGATCTGGGCCTGACCGAAGCTCGGGTGCGCGGCGCGCTCGCTGTGCTCGAAGAGATCGGCTTCGTCGCCCGGTACGAGCCCGACCCGGGCAAGCGCTACCAGCGCACGGCCGAGGGGCTGCACAGGAGGCCGCTGCTGTTCCGGTTCGCTGAGGAGTACGCCGTAGCCTTCACGACAGCGAATGCGCGGGCTCAGGCGGCCCGTGGAGCCCCAGCGCCGGCAAGGCGTCCAATCCCGCGTCCCGAGCCCCAACGGGCGCCAGCGGTCAACGTCGCAGCCCCCGGCGGTATGCCATCGGCCCAAGTCGCCCAAAAGCAAATCTCAGGCGGAAGCCGTGTGATTATGGGTGAGGAGCGGGGAGGCTCACCCCTTGAGGCTGCGATCGAACGCCTACGGCGAGGGGTAGGCCTGTGACCGGCAGAACCGCGAGGCCGTCGCAAGCTCTGCCGGAGGACAGGGTCGCAAATCGGACAGTGCGGGCCGACGAAGGGGAGGCGAAGGCGCGGGCGTTCCTTGCCGCCCAGCATGGCTCTATCAACTCGATAATAAGTGCTTGCTAACTGCCTAACATGCTCGTACCAAGGATCTGCGGCATCGGTAGGAGCGGCTTGATGACCCCCCTTGAGCTTGAGCAAACGATCTTAGATCTTGAGGAAGTGCGCATCGTCGTCAGGGCGCCGTTAAACGTTCAATTAGGGGATTACAACTATTCCCGTAAGGCCGCAGGAACCGCGTCCATAGCGGAGTGGATCGAGCAGCGGGTTGCGCCGATCGTGGGTGATTATCCCGTTGCCGTAGTCGACGGCAGTGGCATCTCGCCGAACCGCCGGACTAAGATGGCAACGATCCGGGGGACCTACGTGCAATAAGTTCAAACATTCCGCTCTGGGCTCGTATAGTAAAACCAGTGGCAGAATTTTATTTTGGTCGTGTTAAAAATATAATAGAATCTCTCGCTTAAGGAGCGATTTCAATGGATAGGGCTATAGTCCAAATACTTGACGAAGCCTTAATGTGTAGTGTTTTCGTTAATCCTAGAGATCCAGGCCTGTCTTATCAAGAAATATTAGAGATTGGGAGTCGCTTCGATTTTATGGCAGGCGAAATTAGCGACGCTGCTAGGGAGGTTCTAGATAATTATGGCAAAGGTGATAAGTTTATACCAAAACCCCATGCGTTCATGTTTCTAACATCAGGCGTGGGGGAAGATCCTGATCTCATAAATTATGATGCAGTAGATTTTGTTTACAAAGAGCTTAATCACCAAGTCCGAGCAGTTGGGGCAAACCAAGCTAAGTTAGACCGGAATGTCATCGTTGAGAAAGGCGTTCAGGCTGGCTTTGATCGGAATGAATTAGAAGGTGCAATTACCTGCTATATTTATAATAACAGCTTGAAGGAAAAAGACGAAATCATAAGATTTTCATATGGTTCTGGTGTAGTACCGCTGCCGGGCGAACAAAGCAGGCAAACAAGAAGGCGGCATTCGATAAAGAAAATACATCGAGAGAAGGTTCTGGGGATTGTTCGTGATATAGTTGCCCGACGTACGGATGGGCGAGCACACCGATCTGAGCCTTTTGAAGCTTTTGCAGACAAGCTTGAACAAATAGGATTTAAGCCATTCAGGATCTGGTGGACGCAGACTGTAACAGAGTTGCGGAGTGCCGATCCGAATTCAGCGCCCCTCTCCTGCGTGGTGTTATCTGCGGCGCTAGTCGAGGGATCTCTCACTTTTGCAGCCCGGTATGCGCGAACCCGCCAGATCGGCGCATTCCAGTCCAGTGACTTTGAAGGGGAGCCACGGGGTTGGAAAGCCGAGAAGCTGATAGATAGCGCTAGCCGTGGCGGAACTGCATCTATCTTCTCTCCACAGATTAAGGCTCGCGCCGAGCATTTGAACCGGGTGCGCCAGCGTGTGCATGTTGGGCGCCTGCTGAGTGACAACCCTGGCGGCGTACCGGATTTGAGACCGGAGGAGGGACGTGACGCGAAGGCGACGGCCGAGCAGGTTGTCAGAGCTGTCATAGACTGGTTGGATCGGGCCTCTACAGCCTGAGCCTACCTGTTACGTACGCAAACGCCGTTCAGAGAACGGCGTTCAATGTAGGATCGAGGCGATATCCTACACTTAGGAGCCGCCATGAGCCGCGGGCTGGGGATCAGGCAACGGGCGTTCCTGTCGGCCCTGGCGCGCCTCGACAGGGATGGGCCGGCGCGCTGGCACACACCGGGGGAGGTGCTGGCCGCGATGGGGCCGCTGCCGCTCGGCCGGGCCGAGAGGATGGAACGGCACTTCGACAGGGCCGACCGTGCGCAGCTGGCGCATCTCCGGGAGCTTGCCGCGGCTGGGTATCAGTTCGCCGTCGGCGGTATCGCCGTGCGCGAGGCTGAAATTGCGAACCGGGAGCGCCGTTGGCGCTGGAATGCGCCGCGGGCGCCCAACACGACCCGGATAGCTCCTCGGGGTGGTGAGGCAGTCAATCCGTCCAGGGTTCTAGCCCTCCTGGCTAAGAGGGGGCTCGTGGAGCGGGAAGCGCATTGCGGGCCGGGATCGCAGGTGCGTTTGCTAAAGTAGGGGAAAGTAGCCATCGGAACGGGGTTCGGATGGCGAACCGGTTTGAATTTTAATCATAGTTTTCAAAGGGGGCGGACCTGGAGCAGGGCGCCGACCACCCCGCCGCCTAATTAAATAATGGCGGAAATTGGGAAATTTGGAGCGCCGTGCGAGCGGTCGGGCTCGCCCGTCGTTGATTATAAAATCAAAGGAAATCAAAAATCACCCGCGCGTGAGGCTCACCCACCACAGCCTGTGGCAAGTCGCCCTAGCGAGGGATCAGCGAATTCAAGCGAGGGGGCACCGCTTGCCGCGTGGCGGCGTCGGGGCGGTCTAAAATAGACCGATCTAGACGGCCCATGGGCTCAATTGGTGACACCGGCGGTAACGGCCGGGGGCTGCTAACAAATGCTACGGCTCCGAGCGTTCGGATGATGACAAATGACGACAGCGGCGCGGCCCGAATGAATGCAAATCAAAGCATCCACGCGCCCGCGCGAACTGTCTCCGGTGAGAGGAAATGAGAGGGTGCGCGCCTCCTGCTGGCAATGGCCGATGAACGGAAATGAACGGGTTTCACGCGGGCGCGCGAAGTCCGCCGAGACCAACACGGGGGCAACACCTTTCAACCCGTCGTAGCCGTAGCGTCGGGCCACAAAAGGCCACATCGGGGAATGCAGCGTCAGTGCAGGTTTTTGCAGGCCAAGACAGGAAATGACAGGCCCCCGCGCGCGTGGGGAGCCGTGTGGATCAATGCCCCGGCAAAGCATTTCAACGCGGCCGGTAGAGCGCGGCCAGCGCGTTCTAGGCCGTGTTGCGCTGGCCGCGGGTACAACATCAGGCCAACATTTCACAGCAGGCCGGCGGTGGCTGTAACCGCCGGCTACATCATCCAGCGCAAGCAATTGGCGGTCTCGCAGGCGCCCCACACGTGCCCGTTCTCGGCCCGGGACCACCGCAGCCTGCCGGCGCAGTCAGGGCACGGGATCTCGCCTTCGTCGCCCGGTTCGGCTCGAATTGCTCTCAGAGCCTCAAGGGCAGCATTTCGGGACTCCGGCAGCGCTTCCCTGCAGTAGACCTCGGCGAACGTCTCCAGCGCCTCCGCCGCGGCTTGTCGGCGGAGGCGCTGGAGACGT
>NZ_LABY01000006.1 GCF_001043975.1 Methylobacterium variabile | reverse complement strand
CCGCCGTGATGATCGCCTGGAGATCCGTGTCACCGGCAGTGCCGACGAGATTGGCGATGTTGAGGTTGGCGATCGAGTAGGAGCCGCCGCCGGTGTAGGAGCCGACCGCGGTGTCGAGGATACCTTGAGCCTGGGTGGTGCCGGCATTGGTGCCGGACGCGGTGCGCGCCACGACCGTGCCGGCCGCCGCCGCGTTGGTGACGCTGGCGGTGAGGCCGACGCTCGTCGCATCGGCGCCCGCGATGGTGATGGCGGTGGTGGCGGACGAGTTGGTCAGGGTGATCTTGCCACCGGCGAGCGACGCCGTGATCGTGCTGGCGGTCGCCGCGCTCAGCGTCGCGTTGATCATCGCCACCACGTCGGTGGCGTTCACCGAGGCGTTGCTCGTCGACGTCGCGGCGCCGCCGAGCGCCGTGTAGCTCGCGGCGTTGAGGTTGATGGTCTTCAACGTCGCGCCGTCGTTGATGGTGAAGGTCTTCGTCCCCGACGAAAGATCGAGATTGCTGAAGGTGGTGCCGGTGACGATCGCCGGCTGGGCCGCGGCCGTCGTGGTGCCGAAGCCGACGTCGATGACCTTCTTGCTGCCCGACGACGCGTTGGCGAGCTGCACGCTCAGGGTCGACGTGGTGCCGGTGCCGGTCGTGGTGAAGGTGAGGCGCCCGGCCGAGTCGAGACCCGCCGTCACCTTGCCGCTGAGGTTGCTCGAGGCGGCGATCTGGTTGTTCAGGGCCGCGAGGAACTCGTCGGTGGTGACCTTGTTCAGGTCCTTGGCCGCCGACTGAAGGGTGGCCGTATTGAGCGTCAGGGTGCTGGCTTGTCCCGCCACGTTGACGGTCAGCGAGACCTCGTTCGGACCCGAGAAGTCGGCGGTGCCCGCGCCCGAGCCGAAGCCGGCCGTGCCGGTCAGCGAGGTCGTGGAGACGATCTGGGCGTTGGTGGCAGCCGTCGTCACGCTGGTCGAGTTGGTGTCGTAGAGCTTCACGCTCTGCACGTTCACGGCGATCTGCGAGAAGGTGATCGTGCCGCTCGCCGAGCGGGCAAAGCCGCCCACCACGTTCTGCGTCGCTTGGTAGGCGGTGTTGCTGGCCGAGGAGTTGACCGAGAGCCAGTTCTGGCCGCTCGAGTTCGAGGAGTCGGCGGTCGCCTTCATCTTCGACTGGATGGCGGCGATCTCGGTCTGCACCTTCGTGCGGTCGGTGCCCGGCGACAGCGCCGTCTGCAGCTTGGCGCGCATGTTCTGCAGGTCGGAGATGATGCTGTTGAGGCCGTTATAGGCCGTGTCCACCGCCGACGAGCCGAGGCCCAGCGAGTCCTTGACGGCGCTCAGCGAGGCGTTGTCGGTGCGCACCGTGGTGGCGATGGACCAGTAGGCGGCATTGTCGGAGGCGCTCGAGACGCGCTGGCCGGTCGAGACGCGGTTGCTGGTCGTGTCGAGTTGCTGGTTGATGCCCTTGAGCGTCGTCAGGGCCGTCATCGCAGAGTTGTTCGTCAGCAGGCTGGTCACGGCTGTTGGTTCCGGTGTTGCGCGTTGGCAGGAATGTGCAAGAGTCCGGGCTCGCACCGGTGCAGCGGAACGGCATCATGCCTTCGGGCGCTGCGCGCCCGACCAACTGCGCTTTGTACACATCCGGATTCTCACCGGGGTCAGCGGTCCGACATCATGTCCCTGGGCCCGGGGGAGCCCATCCGCTGCGCCTGCCGCCGCGGCCCTCCATGGGCCCCGCCGACACGAGGCACTATCCCCACCCGCCCCTTATCAAGCGATTAAGCCGCTTCCCGCGGTGCAGCGATCCGGGCGCGGCGACCTGGGACAAGCGGGGACAACCTCGCGGAAGGCCGGCGCTCCCCGCGCGCCGCCCCCAAGGCCCGGGCAAGGAAGCCGCCCTATGCGGGGCGGGACGGAGCGGGGGTCCCGGGCACAGGATGAGCGACAGAGGCAACGTGGCGGCACCGTCCAGGGGAAGGGATCCCGGCGGCACGGCGGCCGGGCCGGCACGCGTCGTCATCAAGCGGGGCGCGACCTTCTTCCTCAACGGCGCGCTGATCCGGGCCCAGGACGGCTTCGGCGCCGAGATCCACCTCGCCGAGGCCCTGCTGCTGCCGAGCCAGATCCTCGCCGCCGACGAGGTGCGCACGCCGCTGCAGCGGCTCTACTACTGCGTCCAGCAGGCGCTGATCGAGCCCGGGCGGGCGGCGGCCTGGTCCGGCGCCTTCGCCCAGGGCCTGCGGGACGCGGACGCGTCGGCACCCCGGGAGATCCTCGCCCGCATCGCCGACCTGGTGGCGCAGGAGCGCCTCGCCGAGGCGCTCGCGTCCCTGCGCCGGCTGATCCGGGCCGAGGCCGCGGCCTGACCCGGCCGGCGGAAAGGCCGGCAAAAAGCCCCGCGCAAGCCACCGGCCTTAGGGCTGTCACCATCAAACGGAGCGTTGCGGGACATGGGGATCTTCGTCGGCCTGCTCATCGCCATCGGCTGCATGCTCGGCGGCTTCGTGGCCATGGGCGGCCACCTGATCGTGATCTGGCAGCCCTGGGAGTTCGTCATCATCGGCGGGATGGCGGCCGGCACCTTCGTGATCGCCAACCCGATGAAGACGGTGGTCGATTCCGGCAAGGCGACCATGGAGGCGATCACCAACAAGGGCCCGAAGCGCCAGGATTTCCTGTCCCTGCTCGGCCTGCTCCACGCCCTCTTGCGCGAGATCAAGACCAAGCCGCGCAACGAGGTCGAGACCCACTTCGACGATCCGGCGAATTCCGAGATCTTCAAGAACTATCCGGACGTGACCAAGGACCAGAGCCTGGTCCTGTTCATCTGCGATTACTGCCGGCTGATCCTGATCGGCGGCGCCCGCTCACACGAGATCGAGGCGCTGATGGAGGAGGAGATCGGCACCCACAAGAAGTACGCGCTCAAGCCCTACGCGGCGATCAACACGGTGGCGGAAGCGCTGCCGGCGCTCGGGATCGTGGCGGCGGTGCTCGGCATCGTGAAGGCGATGGGCGCGCTCGACCAGTCGCCCCAGATCCTCGGCGGCCTCATCGGCGCGGCCCTCGTCGGCACCTTCATCGGGGTGTTCGCCTCCTACGGCGTGCTGGCGCCGCTCGCCATCAAGATCAAGGGCCTGCGCGAGAAGCAGTGCTCCGTCTACACCATCGTGAAGCAGAGCCTGATCGCCTACATGAACGGCGCCCTGCCGCAGGTCGCGATCGAGCACGGCCGCAAGGGCATCGCCGCCGCCGACCGCCCGACCATCGACGAGGTCGAGGCCGCCACCGTGCCGGGCGCCCAAGCCCGCGAAGCGGCATGAAGCCCCCGCGAGGCGGCATAACGATCACCATCCGCGAGGCGGCCTGAGGGCCTGGACACCCGAGAGATGGACCCGACGATCCTCAAGAACCCCGCCGACATCCGCGCCCGCATCCAGGAGGCCGCCGGCCTGTCCCTGGACCGGCTGCCGATGCTGCAGCTCATCTTCGACCGCCTGGCCACCGCCTGCGGCGACGGCCTCAAGCACCTCGCCGCCTCGTCGATCCTCTACTCCCTGAGCGGCGTCGAGAGCGGACGCTTCGGCGAGTTCCTGGACGCCTACGACTCGAATGCCGTGGTGGGCATCTTCCAGGCCCCGGCCTGGGACGGCCACATCCTGGTCGGCTTCGACCGCGACTTCATCTTCACCATGGTGGAGGTGCTGTTCGGGGCCGACGGCTCGGAGCAGCCGGTGGACGACGAGCGCGCCTTCTCGGCGACCGAGCTGCGCATCGCCCAGATGATCCTCGAGCAGGTCGGCCGGGCGCTCGAATCCTCCTTCGGCCTCGTCTCGAAGACGCCGTTCATCCTCGAGCGCACCGAGACCCGGATGGAGTTCGCGGTGATCGGCCGGCGCAGCAACAAGGCGGTGCAGGCCAAGTTCCTGCTCCAGGCGCTCAACCGCGGCGGCGAGATGTTCATCATCATCCCGCAGACGGTCCTCAACCCGCTGCGGCCGAGCCTCGCCAAGGTGCTGACCGGCGAATCGAGCGCCCGGCGCGACCCGCGCTGGGCGACCCAAATCGCCGCCGAGGTGCAGAAGACCACGGTGCACCTGCGTGCCGTGCTGGAGGAGCGCCACCTGAGCTTGGGCGAGATCGCCGGGCTGAAGGTCGGCCAGGTGATCGCCCTCGACGCCACGCCGGCGACGCGGATCAAGCTCGAGGGCAACGACAAGCCGCTGTTCTGGTGCCATGCCGGGCAGTCGCAGGGGGCCTACGTCCTGCGGATCGACGAGGCCATCAACCCGGACAAGGAAGGGGCGGAGCATGGTCTCGCTGGTTGACGGAGTGCTGCTCGCCGCCCTGGTCGGGACGAATGCCTGCGTGCTGCCGCTCTACCTGAAGCTCAAGCGCCTCGACCGCGCCCAGGCCGAGTACGGCCGGGCGGTCGCCGCCTCGGGCCACGCGCTCGCCAGCGCCGGGGAGGCGGTGCGCAGCTTCACCGGCGAGGGCCGCGAGGTGCTCGAGGCCCTGAGCCGGAAGATCGACGAGGCCCGCGCCACCCTGGACGCCCTCGAGGCGGGCCGCCGCGCCGCTGCGCCGGCCGAGGGCGGCCGGTAGCGCCGGGACCCGCTGGCGCCGGCGCCGCGCGTCGGTGCCGAGCGCCGGGGACGGATGCCGCAAGCCTCGGATCAGCTTGGGCGCATACGACTGTCAGGGACTTCCAGGATTCCACGCGAGCCCGCGATGAGCACGAGCCCCTTCCCCGATGCCGGCGCCAGCCCCGTCTTCCCGAGCCAGGGGTCCCAGCAAGGCTCCTTGCAGGCCGGCGACGAGCGCAACCTCGACTCGATCCTGCGCATCCCGGTGCTGGTGCAGGTGGTGCTGGGCTCGGCCACCATGCCGGTCGCCAACCTGATGAAGCTCGGCCGCGGCGCCATCGTGTCCCTCGACCACCGGGTCGGCGAGCCGGTGGACGTGATGGTCAACGGCCGGGTGATCGCCCGGGGCGAGATCGTCATCGTCGAGGAGGACAATTCCCGCTTCGGCGTCTCGCTGACCGAGGTGGTCGGCCCGGCCGACGCGCCGCACAACGGCTGATCGCGTGAACATGGCGGCGCCCCCCCCGGCCCTGCGCGGCGCCTCGCGGCAGCTCGCGCCCGTTGACCAGGTCGCGACCCTGCTCCTGGCCATGGGCAAGCCCGCGGCGGGGCGCCTGCTGAAGTACTTCGAGCCGGACGAGATCAAGCGGATCACCCACTCGGCCTCGCGGCTCGGCGCGGTGAGCCCCGACCAGCTCGACACGGTGGTGGCGACCTTCGCGGAGGAATTCGCCGGCGGCTCGAGCCTCGTCGGCACCGTGCAGGAGGTCGAGAAGCTCCTCACCGGCCTGCTGCCGGCCGACCAGGTCGCCGACATCCTGGCCGAGGTGCGCGGCAACGCCAACCGCTCGGTCTGGGAGCGCATGGCCTCGGTGTCGGAGAGCGTGCTGGCGAGCTACCTCGTCAAGGAGCACCCGCAGACCGCCGCCCTGATCCTGTCGCGGGTCAAGCCCGCCATCGCCGCCAAGGTGATGGGGCACCTGCCGCTTCCCTTGCGCAACACCGTGATGCGGCGGATGCTGAGCTTCAAGCCGGTGGTCGACGAGGCGATGCAGGCGGTCGAGCGCGCCCTGCACGAGGACTTCCTGATCAACGGGTCGCGCAACTCCGGCGCCGACACCCACGCCAAGATGGCCGATATCATCAACAAGATGGACCGCCAGCAGATGGACGAGGCGCTTACCAGCCTCGCCGAGGCGCGGCCGAAGTCGGTCGAGATCCTCAAGGGCCTGCTCTTCACCTTCGACGACATCGTCAAGCTGGCGCCGCGCGCCCGCACCACCCTGTTCGACGCGGTGCCCAACGACCGGCTGGTGCTCGCCCTCAAGGGGACGGACGCGGAGTTCCGCACCGTGGTGCTGAGCGCCCTCTCGGCGCGCGTGCGCCGCATGGTCGAGCACGAGCTCAACGGCGGCGAGCCGGCGGCGCAGCGCGACGTGATGGAGGCCCGCCGCAGCATCACCGACCTCGCCATGGACATGGCGGGCCGCGGCGAGATCGAGATCAACCCGGGAGGCGAGGATGAGGCCCTCATCCGCTGAGCGGCGCAGGGCGGCGACGGTGAGAGGGACGGCCGCGACGGCGCGCGCGCCGGGCCTGCGGCCCCGCGGTCCGATCCATGTCTGAGGAGACCGACCAGGAGAGCAAGACCGAGGCCGCCACCGAGCGGAAGGTGCGCGACGCGATCGAGAAGGGCGACGTGCCGTTCTCCCGCGAGGCGCCGGTCTTCGCCTCGATCCTCGGCCTGCTGGTCTGCCTGAGCCTGGTGGTGCGGGGGCAGGCGGCGGCGCTCGCCCGCGACCTCGCGTCGTTCCTCGACCATCCGGGGGACTTCTCCCTCGGCAGCGGCGAGGACGCGCTGACGCTGATGCACGCCACCGGCTTCGCGCTGGCGCGTTTCCTCACCCCGATCCTGCTGGTGCTCGCCGGCTTCGGGCTCGTCGCCTCGCTGGCGCAGAACGTGCCGAGCCTCGTTTCCGACCGCATCGCCCCGAAGTGGAACCGCATCTCTCCGGCCTCGGGCTGGAGCCGGATCTTCGGCCGCTCCGGCCAGATCGAGTTCCTGAAAGCCGTCCTTAAAGTCTCATCGGTCAGTCTCGTCGTCCTCCTGCTCCTGCGCTCGGAACAGGGCAAAGCCGTGAGTGCCATGTTCGTCGACCCGAGCCAGCTCCCGGAGCTGATCCTCACGACCGCGATCCGCCTCGTCTCGGCGGTGAGCATCGCCACGATCGTGATCGTGGCGGGCGATCTCGTCTGGGCGCGCCTGCGCTGGCAGCGCTCGCTCAGGATGTCGCGCCAGGAGATCAAGGACGAGCACAAGCAGGTCGAGGGCGACCCGAGCGTCAAGGCGCGCCTGCGCTCGCTGGCCCAGGACCGCACCCGCAAGCGCATGCTCGGCCAGGTCAGCCGGGCCACCGTCGTCATCGCCAACCCGACCCACTTCGCGGTGGCCCTGCGCTACGAGCCCTCCGAGGGCCCGGCCCCGATCGTGCTTGCCAAGGGCCAGGACCTCATCGCCCTGCGCATCCGCGAGATCGCCGAGGAGCACGGCATCGCGGTGATCGAGGACAAGCCTCTGGCAAGGTCGCTGTACGATGCTGTCCAGGTCGACCAGATGATCCCCGCGGAGTTCTACCGCGCGGTCGCGCAGATCCTGTTCTTCCTGTTCGCGAGACAACGATGATCCCTCACGACCACGATCTCGCGCAGGCCCGGCCGGTGTCCCGGGACGTGATCGCGGCGGCCGAGGAGGTCTTCGCGGCGGCGATCCGCGACTTCATCTCCGAGTTCTGCCTGCTCGACGGCAGCGTGCTGATCGGCTGGGTGCGGGGCGAGCGCCACGGCAATATCGCCGACCTCGTCGCCTCCTCGGCCGAGCCGTTCTTCAAGCACGCCACCCTGACCTACGCCGACGCCGCCGACGTCTGCCTCGACTGGGGCCGCTCGATGCAGGTGGTGCTCGACATGGAGTTCGCAGCCAAGCCCGTGACGGTGTTCTTCAAGCTCGTCCTCGACGGCTGCTACGTCGGCGTGGCGATCCAGCGCATCCTGGCCGAGGACGGCCCGCCGCTCCGCCTCGACGCCTTCGCCCGCGCCCTCTCGGATGCCCGCCTGGCCTGAGCCGGAGCCCGGCCGGGCCGCCAGGGTGCTGCTTCCCGGCGAGCTAACTCCGGCCTAACGCGTCCTCGCGCACACACTCCCCCACCGTTTCTTAAAAAAGCCCTGCGAAGCGGGCTCGCTGCGGCGTGGCAGTCATTGACCGGCCGCTGCGGCCCGGACATGTATTGGTGCGGCGCACATCGGACACCGCAGGGTTTCGGGACGGCGCGCGGGCCTCGCGCGCCGGACAGGTCAAGATTGCGCGCCGACGGGAACAAGACAGGTCGCAGGCCGGATCGGCGCGCCGCTGCGCCACCCGGCCGGGTCCAGCGGGGACATGACAGATGTATTTCTTGGTCGATGCCAGGAAATCGGTGAACGCGGGCTTCAAGGCCGGCTTCGATCGGGAAGGCGTATCGTCCTTCTCGCTGTCGCCGGAAGAGTTCACGAGCTGGATCGAATCGGCGTCCCGCAGTGATTTGGATGCGGTCCAGGGTTTCCTGCTGGGCGATTTCGACGAGCGCGCCCGCTGCGCGAGCGTGATCCGCCGGCAGTCCCGCGCCCCGATCATCGCCCTCGCCGACACGCGCTCGCTGGAGCAGACCCTGGTGCTGTTCGACGCCGGGATCGACGACGTGCTGCCCAAACCGGTCCACGTGCGCGAGATCCTGGCCCGGACCGAGGCGATCTGGCGGCGGGTCAACGGGGAACCGCCGCAGGCCGCCGAGACCGGGGACGCCCCGGACGGCGACCCGCAGGCCGTCCCGGCGGGCCGGGGCCCCGAGCGGCTCCGGGTGTTCTTCGACGGGCGCGACCCCGAGATCGACGGCGTGCCCCTCTCCCTGCCGCGGCGGGAGCGGCACATCCTGGAGTTCCTGGTGCGCAACCGGGGCCGGCGGGTGACCAAGTCCCAGCTCTTCAACGGCGTCTACGGCGTCTACAGCGACGGCGTCGAGGAGAGCGTCGTCGAGGGCCACGTCAGCAAGCTGCGCAAGAAGCTGGCGCAGCAGCTCGGCCACGACCCGATCGAGGCCAAGCGCTACATCGGCTACACCTACGTGGGGTGACACCGGTTCCGGGCGGCGACGTCCTGATGGGGGCTCATTGGCAGAACGCCCGTCATTGGCAGAAGGATTTGGCGCCGGGCGTCCACTGGCCGAAGCCGGTGGCCACCATGTTGGTGATTACCCGGCAGACGTACTGCTTCTGCGCCGGGTTGTTGTTCGGCCCGGCGTGGTAGCGGGCCACCGCCAGGGTCCAGCTGCCCTCCCGGGCCTTCAGCTCCTTGAGGAAGATCGTCGCGTACTCGACGTTCTGGCGCGGGTCGATCATCGCCTCGAGGGAGGAGAACCGCGCCCGGTGGTAATGGTGGTTGATCTGCATGCAGCCGAGATCGACGAGCTTCACGCCGCTGGCCTGCGCCTCGCCTAGGCGCCGGACCACGTCGGCGGCGCTGGTGCCGAAATAGGCCTTGCCGCCGATGTTCATGGCGTAGGGCTGCAGCGAGCCGCGATTGCCGCTCTCGGTCAGCCCGACGGCGTACAGCATGCCGAGGGGCACGCCGTGGCGCGCCGCGGCCTGCGCCATCTGCTGCTCGCAGACCCTGCCGGTCGGGGCCGTCGGGCCCGTCGCGGCGCCGGCCACCGTGGCGGCGGCCCGGGCGCCCGTCGCGGCGCTAAAGATACAGACCGCCGCGGCCGCGATCGCCAGGATGCGCTTCATCTCTCTGCTCCGTGGTCCGGCGCCCGCCTTCCTCGGGCGCGTCAGGGGTGCGGCGGGCCGGCTGGTCCGGGGCGGCGCCGCCCTGCTGGCCCTGTCCTCCGGTGGGGGCCTGGAAGGCCTGGCCGCCCTGCGGTGCCTCGGGCTGGCCTCCGGGCTGGCCCGCCAGGCGGCCGGCCTCGATCGTGACGAGGTCGGGCCGGTAGCCGGCATTGCGCACCAGCTCGGTCAGCAGGCCGCCGTCGCGCCGCAGCAGCTCCGCGGTCTCCTCGCGCTCGGCCCGCAGGCTCATCTCGAGGCGCCCGTCCTGGAGCCGCATCCGGACCAAGACCGGGCCGAGCTCGGCCGGGCGCAGCTGCAGCGTGAGGAGCCGCACCGGACCCTCCGCCTGGGCGGCGGCGCTCCAGGCCGCCGCGACCGCCCCGGCCCGGACCGCGGCGGCGTCTGGCAGGGACGAGGCCCCCGTCGCCACGGCATCGGCGATCTGGCGCAAGGTGGCGGCCGGCAGTGCCGGCGGGGCCGCGGCCGGCGTCGTCGCGGGCTCAGTCAGGCGGGCCGGGGCGCCCGCCGTCAGGTCCTCGGCGCGACGCTCCCCGGTCATGGCCGGGGTGGCGGCCTTACCCTCGGGCGACGATCGGCCCTCGGGCGGGGGCGCGTCGGGTTCGCCCTCGCGTAGGGCCATCGGCTCCGCCGCGCGGATCGCTGCGGGCGCCTCCGGGTGGAGCTCGACGGTGCGGTCCGGCGTCCCGGCCGGTGCGAGACCGGACGGTGGCAGACCGCTCCCTGGGACCGGCGCGGGCGATGCCTGCCGGCCTGCATCGGCTGCAGGCCCAGGCGCAGGTTCGCTCGCGGCGGAACCATCCACCGGCATCGGAGCCGGAGAGGCCGGAGCTGCGGATGGCGGCGCGGCCGCGGATGGCCGGGCTGCAGCCGGCTCCGGTGCGGGCGATACTTGCCCGCCTGCATTGGCGGCCGGCGACGCGGCCGGCCCGGGCGCAGGCTCGCTCGTTGCGGAACGATCCATCGCCACCGGAGCCGGCGAGACCGGAGCTGCGGATAGCGGTGCGGCCGCGGATGTCCGGGCTGCGGCCCGGTCCGGCACGGCGGCGCGAACCGGGCCGATGGCGGCGTGCTGCGCCAGCGCGGCGGAGGGCGCGGTCATCTGCTCCGGATTGCCACGTCGTGCGCCGTCGATCGCCTCGGGCATCGGGGCCGGTGCGGCGGGTGACGGGACGGCGACGGGCACGGCGTCTGTCGTGGCCGCAGCTGCTCCGGTCGCCTGCGTGACAGGCCCCACCTCCCGGGCCGCATCACGCGGCAGCAGGGGGGGCGCGGCCTCCGGGGCAGCCGTCCCGCCGGGACCGGCCGCCGCCGGAGCGGGAACGGTCCGAGCGTCCGGCGCCGCGCTTGCCTCCATCGGAGCGGCGGGTGCCGCGTCCGCCGTCGGCGGCACGGTCGCCGCGTCGGACGGAGGGCGGGGCTGCCCCGGACCGGACGGCGCGGCCGGGCCGGCCGCGAGGGACGTGAGCGATCCGCGCCCGTTCGCCGACACCGCGGCCGGAGGAGCGGGCGGCGCGTCGGGCGCTGCGGCGAGCGGCTGGACTTCCGACGCGGGGGTCGACGGGTCCGGCGCCGGCGCAACGGAAATGCGAGCCGGGGTGGTCGGACTGGCGGCGGGCGGCGCGAGCGCTCCCTTCTCGGGCGCGGAAGCGACGAGCGGAGGAGCCGCCGCATCGGCGCCGGGCGCTGCGGCGAGCCAATGGAGGTCCGACTCATCAGACGCGACCGGCGCCGCCGCGAGGGAGGCGCGAGCCGGGCCGGCAGGCGGCGCTGCCTCTTGCCTCGCGGCGGCGACCGGCTCGGCCTGCACAGCCTCGGCGATGCCGGGCCGTGCGACATCTGCCGGTGCGGCCGGTGCCGGGTCCATCGGCGGCCGCAGCACCGACCCGGCGCCGCTCGTCGCTGATGGCTGCCGCGGCTGTCCGACACCGTGCGGCGCGTCGATCGCGGACGGCGGATCAGCCGGAGGCCGGGCCGTGGACGCCGTCACAGGCGTCGGAGTGGAGGGCCGCGCGGACGGGGCCGCAGCGGGTGCAACGGCAACGGGTGCCATCGCAACGGACGCCGCGTCCGCTGCTCCGCTCACTGGCCGCGCTGCACCGATGCCGCGGGCCTCATCCGCAGCCGGGGCCGTCGCATCAGACGTGGAGGGCAGAGCCCGCACTGGCGGAGCCTGCACCGGCGGAGCCGGCAGCCGGGCGGTGGGTTGGGCAACCCCGGCCGCGGTCGGCGCCGGAGCCGCGGCACGTGGCGATTCGATCGGCGCGGCGACCTGGGGCCGGGTCTCGGCGGGCCCGTCGGCGGTCACGCTCCCCAGGTCGTCGGGCCGAAATGCAGGGCCCGGGACCCGGGTGGCGTCGGCGGCCCCGATCCTCCCGCGCGCGGCTTCCGGCATGGGAGCCGCCGCGGCGGGGGCTGTCGACGGGACGGACGCGGCGGGTCCGGCCATCAGCGGCTTTGAGACCGGCAACGGGTTCGTCGGACCGGGCGCGGCGACGAGCGTCGCCCGGTGGGCCGGGCTCTCTCCGCCGCGGGCCGTGGGCTCGGCCGTCCGGGGCTGCAACACGTGATCCCGAACTGCTGCTTCCTGCGCCACAGCGGGGGTATCCCCCCTCGCGAGAGGCGGGACGGGCCGGGGGTCTGTCGCCACACCGGGCGCGACGGCGGCGCCTGCTTGCTCGCGCGCACCGCGGCCGGTCGGCGTCGCGACGGGGGCGAAGTGCGTCTCCTGCGAGACCACGGTCACGGCCGCCCGCGCCGAGTCGAACCCGCTGGAGGCAGGCCCGCCAGCCGGAACGTCGGCGATCGGCGCCGGAGCGGGCCCGGGCCGGAATGCCTGCGTCGGCACCGGGGCCGGAGCGGTCGGAATAGGAAATGGGATCGCGGCGTCGGCGTGGACCGGCCTCGATACGGGGGCGAGCGGGGCGATGTCGGCCGGAGCCGGCGACAGCTCGGCGTCGGTCCCGGCCTCGACCTCCGGCGCGGACGCCGGATCCGCGTCTCCGGCGGAGCTCAGGGCCTCAGAGGGCGGCATGAGGCCGGCCGGAGGCGATCCGGCGCGCGACCGCGCCGGGTGCTCGGCCTGCGCCTCCGCCTCGGGCCGGGCGAGGGGCGTGCGGCGCGCCGGAGCGGCGGTCCGCAGGAGGTCCGGCGCCGCGTCACCGCGGGTGACGTCCGCGGGCGCCACCTCGTCCGGGAGGGGGGCATCGGCGCCGACCGATGCTGGTCCGGCCTGGACGACCGCATTGGGGAGAAGGACCGGCGCGGCGGGCGGCCGGACAGGCGCCGTCTCCGGCCGCGGCGCGGCCCCGGGGCCCGTCGTCCCGGCCGGGCCCGGTCCGGGTCCTCGGCTGGCCGCGCGCTCGACCAGGGCGACGATGTCCGCCCCGGCCGGACGATGGGACGCCGCGGACCCCGAATCGGCGAGGAGCGCCGCGAGGGTGCGGGGCGCCGTGTCGGCGGGTTGCGCCGCGGCATCAGGAGCAACGTCAGGGGCGGCGGCCTGCCCCACATCCAGGCCTGCGGGCTCGCGGCCCTCGAGGAGGCCGAGCATGGCGTCGAATCCGGGCCCGGCATCGGTGCGGGGCGCCTCGCCGGCGCTGCGGGCAGCGTCGAGGCGCGGCCGCGAACCCGGCAGCATGGCGTCGAGGGAGTTCACGGATCGGTCCTGTCGATGATCTGGTCGACCCGCGCGAGCGTCTCCTGCGCTCGTGCGATCGAGGCGGCCTCGGGGATCTGGCGCCGGCCGGCGGGCGGTGCGGCGGCGGAGGCCGGCGGCGCCGGTGGGGCACCGCCGCGGATCTGGCCGGCGGTAGAGAGGGCGGCGTCGAGGAGGCCGAGATCGGCCGGGTCGAGCCCGGCCCGGTCGACGGCGCGCAGGGCCTCGAGGCCCTCCTCGTAGCGGCCCTCGGCGACGATCAGGGCGGCGGCGCGGTAGAGCCGGGCCCGGGCGGCGGCCTCGGTGTCCGGGCCGGCGAGGCTCAGCGCCCGCTCGGCCGCGAAGGTCGCGGTCTCGCGCCGGCCCTGCTCCAGGCCGGCCCGGGCGACCAGGAGGTAGAGGTCCCGCCGTCCCTCCGGCTCGATCTCATTCAGCATCCGCTCGAGCTGGGCGACGCGGGCATGGTCGCTGTCGAAGTCGAGCCGCGTCAGGGCGGTGGCGAAGCGCTGGCGGAAGGCACCGGCATAGACCGAGCGGCGGAACCGGCGCAGGTACTGGATCGCCAGGGCCTCGAAGCGCACGGCGTCGCCGCCCTGGGCGTGGATGAAGATTTCCCGGCGCAGGGCCCCCTCCTCCACCAGCGTGCCGGGGGCGAGGAGCCGCGCGAGGGCGAGCAGCTCGATCGCCCGCCGGGGCGCCTCGCGCACGCTGAGCGCTGCCTGGGTCAGGGCGAGCTGGCCGGCGAGGCCGGGGGGCTGACCGCGCGGATCGAAGCGGCCGAGCAGGGTCCGGGCCTCCCGCTCGCGGCCCTCCAGATACGCGAGGGCGCCGAGCACCAGGGAGGCATCGCCCTCCGGCAGCTTGCCCGTCTCGAGCATCCGCCGCGGCAGGGCGGGCCCGCCGCCGCTGAGCGCGAAGGTCACCGCCGCCCGCACGTTCTCCGGCGCCGCCCAGGCCTCGGGCTCAAGGGCGAGCAGGCGCTGCTCGATGTGGCCGAGGAGCTGGCGCTGGGCGAGGTGGGCCTGGGTCGAGCCGCGGGCGATGCGGTCCTGCAGCAGTTGGAGCGTGCGCACCAGCTCGACCGGCAGGCCGCGGGGCGCCACCGGCAGGGGCTCGATCGGCTTCGGCGGCTCGCTGTGGCCTCCGCCGGCGGCGCGGGCCGGCGCGGCCGCCAGGAGGCCACCTGCCACGAGCCCCGCCGTCAGGAATCCGGCCGTGACCAGGCCGGCGACGCTGCGGCGGCTCATTCGGGCAGCCCCCGCACCAGGATCTCGATGCGCCGGTTCTCCGCTGCCTTCGGGTCGGCGGGGTTACGGGGCTGGCGGTCGGCGTAGCCCTCGATGCGCTCGATCCGGCCCTCGTCGACGCCGCCGCGCACCAGCATGTAGGAGGCCATCTGGGCCCGGGCCGTCGAGAGGCGCCAGTTGTCGTAGGTCTCGGAGCGGAACGGCCGCCCGTCGGTGTGGCCGCGGACCACGATGCGGCCGGGCCGGGCGTTGATCACCTTGGCGATGCGCTCGAGCGCCCGCACCACCTTCGGCGTCGGCTCCGCCGAGCCGATGCCGAACATGCTGAAGTCGATCTCGTCGGTGATGCTGATGAGGATGCCCTCGCCCGAGCGGCGCACCTCGACCTTCGGGGTCGGCGCGCCGGTGGCGAGCGGCGCCACCGCCTTGGCGATCTCGGCCTTCATCGCGGCGACCGCAGCGGTCTCGGCCGACTTGTCCCTGGACGGGTCCTTCGCCGCATCCTTCTGCGCCGGATCCTTGCCCTGCGGGGAATCCTTCGGGGCGTCCCTGGCCGACGGCTCCCGGAGGGCGGCCTCCTTGGTGGCCTCCTTGGCCGCGTCCTTCGCCGGATCGCGCGGGGTCAGCGGGAGCGTGGCCTCCGCCGACGCGACGCGGGTGGCTGCCTCCTTCAGCTCGGGGCGCGCCGGATCCCGCGGCTTGCCGGAGGCCACCTGGCCTGAAGCCACCTGGCCCTTGGCGTCGAGGCGGGTCTCGGACGGGGCCGCCACCGCGGTGCCGAGGCTGCCCGGCCGCTCGGTGCGGTGGCGCGGCAGGGGCTCGACCTGCCAGTAGAGCGGATCGAACGGATCCCGCGCCGCGTCGCCGCCGCTGATCCCGGGCTGGCCGGATTCGACGGAAGCCGCGTCGGCGCTCGCCGTGTCGCCCCGGTCGGCCTCGGCGGCGAGGCGGGCCAGCACCGCGTAGGGGTCCTGGAACAGGGCCGATTCCCGCGCGCGGCTGCCGGGCGCGACCTCGCCCCGGGCGTCTCCGGCCTTGCCCTCGGCCTTGCCGCCCTCGGCGCCGGGCTCGGAGGGGGTGTCGTGGGGATCGCGCAGGCCCTTGCGGTCGTGGGTGACCT
The DNA here is from genome assembly GCF_001043975.1 of Methylobacterium variabile. Taxonomy (GTDB): domain Bacteria; phylum Pseudomonadota; class Alphaproteobacteria; order Rhizobiales; family Beijerinckiaceae; genus Methylobacterium; species Methylobacterium variabile. The sequence continues at coordinate 25,237 of NZ_LABY01000006.1, read as the reverse complement.
CGGCGAGCTTCACCGGGTTGAAGTACTCGGCGATGGTCTGCTTCTGCTCCTTGCTGGTGGAGTTGATCAGCCACATCACCAGGAACAGCGCCATCATGGCGGTCATGAAGTCGGCGAGCGCGATCTTCCAGGCGCCGCCGTGATGACCGTCCTCGTGGTCGCCGTGGCGCTTGATGATGATGATTTCCTGGTGGCCGCCTTCGGACATCTCAGGCCTCCGCCACCGCTGCCGCGAGCAGGCGCGTCCAGGCGCCGAGCTGGGTGTCGATCACCGTCTGGTCGGCGCTGACCTGCACCTCGGCGGTCTCGGCCGCCGTGAACGTGACCGACGCCGCAAGCGGCCCGAGGCGGGCGGCCAGCGCCGCCAGCAGGTCCTCGGGCCCGCTCACCCGGACGCTCGCGGCCTGCGGCTCGGCGAGGAGCCGCGTCAGCGCGCCGCTCAGCTCCGCCACCGCCTGCCGGCGCAGGGCGTCGGTCAGGACCGGCACCAGCAGCCGGGCGATCCGCTCGGTCAGGCTGGCGTCGAGGGCGCGCAGGGCCGCCGCGAAGCCGTCGGCCAGGGCCTCAGCCTCGGCCTCGCTCCAGTGCCGGCGCGCCTCGGCGAGGCGGGCCTCGGCCGCCTCGGCCGCCCGCAGGCGCGCGGCCTCGGCCTCTTCCCGCGCCTGCGCCAGGCCCTGCTGCCGGCCGCGCTCCTCGGCGGCGGCCAGCAGCGCGGCGCGCTCCTCCGGCGTCTCGCGCCTGGCGGCCGGCGGCCGCACGGGCTGCGGGCCGACGGGCTCGGGCCGAAGGGGCTCGGGCCGCACGGGCTCGATCTGGATGGCGTCGTCGGCGTCCGCCAGCGGGGCCGCGGGCCGCGGGGCGCGGGCGAGGCCGGCCCAGGGGTTGCCGAAGTCGTCCGGGGCCGGGACCTGCACCGGGGCGCCGCCGCCGGGAACCGCGGGTCGCGAGAAGTCCGGCAGGTAGCGGGCGATCACCGCGTCCATCACGCCGGCTCCTCACGCAGGAGCCAGCGCTTGAGGATGGCGGCGACCTGCTCCTCGTCGACGTCGATCATCTGCTCCAGCCGCTTCTGCGGCGAGTGCTTCGCCTTCTCGGCCATGTCCTCGATCAGGCTCGCCATGGCGGGCATGCCCTCGGGGCCGGCGAGCGCCGGCTGGCCGGGGACGATCGGCCCGGGCGCCGGCAGGGCTCCGGCCTCCGGCGCGCCCGGCAGGGCCGCCGCGGCGGCCCCGGCCTCGAGCGCCGCGACCTCGGCCTGGGCCGCCTCGGGCACCGCCAGGATGGCGCGCAGCGCCGGGCGCAGGCCGAACCAGATCAGCAGGCCCGCCACCACCAGGATGGTGGCCGCGTTGATGAGGGTCGCGGATTGCCGCACCATCACGTCGGTGATGCTGAGCGGCGGCACCGGCTCCAGGGCCTGGCCGTCGTTGATGAAGCCCACCGCCGCGACCTTGATGGTGTCGCCCCGCTCCTTGCTGGCGCCGGCCGCGGAGGCGACGAGCTGCTCGATCTCGGCGATCTGCTTGTCGACGTTGGCCGCGGCCTCCTGGCCCTGCTGCCCGGCCGCGAGGCGCGAGCGGTTGACCAGCACCGCCACCGAGAGGTGCTTCACGGCGTAGCCGTCGCTCACCGTCTGGATCACCTTCTGGGAGATCTCGTAGTTGGTGAGGTCCTCCTTCTTGGAGGTCTCGTTGCTGGCGGTGTCGTTGCCGTCCGAGCGGGTGCGCTGGTCGGGCAGGTTCTGCTGGGCGCTGGTCGGCCGCTGGGCGCTGCGGTTCTGGCTGTTCTCGTTCTCGCGCACCGAGCGGACCGAGCGCGCGACCTGCTGGTCCGGGTTGTAGATCGTCTCGTTGGTCGAGGTCTTGTCGGTGTTGAGCTGGGCCGCGACGCTGACCTCGAAGTTGCCGAGGCCGAGATAGGGCGTCAGCGCCCGGCGGATCCGGTCCTGCACCTCGCGGCTGACGTCCTTCTCCAGGCTCGCCATCCTGCCGGTCGGGGCGGTGCCGCCCTCGTCGCCCGACAGGAGCAGGGTGCCGTCGGCGCCGATCACCGTGACCCGGTCGGGCCTCATGCCGGGGATCGCCGAGGCGACGAGCTGGCGGATCGCCTGGGCGCCGCTGCGGTCGTCGGCGGGCTCGGTGCGCACCACCACGGAGGCCGAGGGCGCCTGCTGGTCGCGCCGGAACGAGCCCCGGTCGGGCAGCACGATGTGGACGCGCGCGGCGCGCACGCCCTTCATGCCCTGGATCGTGCGGGCGATCTCGCCCTCGAGCGCCCGGACCCGGGTCACCTCCTGCATGAACGAGGTCATGCCGAGCGAGCCGAGGTCGTTGAACAATTCGTAGCCGGACTTCGAGCTCTGCGGCAGGCCCTTCTCGGCGAGCAGCATCCGGGCCTGGGCGGTATTGCCGTAGGGCACCAGCACGGCGGCCCCGTCGGCGCTGACGTCGAAGCGGATGCCGGCATCCTTCAGCACGCCGCCGATCCGGGCCACGTCCTCGCGGGAGAGGCCGGTATAGAGCGTCTCCTGCGCCGGGCGGCTCAGGTAGTAGGCGCCCAGGCCCACCGCCAGGAACACCACGAGGCCGATCAGCCCGAGGGCGGCGAGGCGCCGGGGCCCGAGCTCGACGATGTTGCTCCACAGCCTCTCGGCTTGCTCGCGACCGGACATGCCCCTGCCAATCCCGCTCCAGCACAGGCGATTTCTGCCTCATGGCTCTGTGACGCGGCTGCCTTGTGCGGAGGTTGCGGCCCCGGCGTGCGCCGGCGCACGCGGCAACGGCGGCCGCGATTGACGGATTTCATGATGATTGTCATCAATAATCTCATGTCGGCCATCATGAATAGGCCGGCCAGGAGCACGACCATGACCAGCGCATCGCCCGCCGCCCTCGTCACCGGCGCCTCGTCCGGCATCGGCGCCACCTATGCCGACCGCCTCGCCCGGCGCGGCCACCCCCTGGTGCTGGTGGCGCGGGACGCCGCCCGCCTGGAGGCCTTGGGCGCGCGCCTGCGCGCCGAGACCGGCGTCGCCGTCGACGTGCTGCCGGCCGACCTCACCGATCCGGCCGGGCTCGCCGCCGTCGAGGCGCGCCTGCGCGACGATGCCCGGATCGGGATCCTCGTGAACAATGCCGGTGCGGCGGCGCCCGCCGGCTTCTCAGCCGCCGACCTCGCGCCCCAGTACCGCCTGGTCGACCTCAACGTGGTGGCGCTGACCCGGCTCGCCGGCGCCGCCGCGCAGGCCTTCCTCGGCCGCGGCGGCGGGGCGATCGTCAACATCAGCTCGGTGGTGGCGCTGGCGCCCGAGTGGCTGCCGGGCGTCTACGGGGCGACCAAGGCCTACGTGCTGACCCTGTCGCGGGCGCTGCAGGCCGAGCTCGGACCCCGCGGCGTCTACGTCCAGGCGGTGCTGCCGGCCGCGACCCGCACGGAGATCTGGGAGCGCTCGGGACGCGCCGTGGAGAGCCTCCAGGGAGTGATGGAGGTCGGCGAGATGGTCGATGCCGCGCTCACCGGCTTCGACCGCCGCGAGGTGGTGACGATCCCGTCCCTGCCGGACGCCGCCCAGTGGGAGGCCTTCGAGGCGGCGCGCCAGGCGATGGTGCCGAACTTCGCGCAGGAGCACGCGGCGGCGCGCTACCGGGCCTGAGGCGCCGGCCCGTCACCTCGGGACCGGACCGCGCCGATCGGCCGTGATCGGGCGATCCGGGCCGGATGGCGAACGGGCCGGCCCGCCGGGCGCCGCGGCGCGGGCGGCAAAGCGATGATGGCGAGGGGACGGCCCGGGACCGGCGTCCCCTCCCCTCCCTCACCGGATCCCCTCGTCGCCGGCCTGGACGGCCGCGCGGGCGCGGGGGCGCAGGAGGAGGAGCACCGGGCGAAGCGTCTCGCGGACGTGGCCGGCGACCGGATGATCGAGGGCCAGCATGGCCGCGAGCCAGGCTGCCGCGCCGCCGAACCCGGCGAGCACGCCCTGCGGCACCGTGAGGGCGAAGCCGTGGCCCGACAGGGCGATGACCGCGAGCGGCGGCAGGGCTGTCGCGACGGTGACGAGGGCGCTGATCCGCACCGAGGCGGCGAGATCGGCCAGGGTGAACGGCACCCGGCGGCGGATGAAGCAGAGGGCGACGCCGACCTGGAGCGGGACGGTGACGAACTGGCTCAGCGCCACCGCGAGCGGCCCGCCCGACGCCGCGCAGGCGACGACGGCTGCGCTCGGGGGCAGGCTGATCAGGCTCGCCGTCAGGGTGTCGCGCAGGCCCCCGCTCGCCAGCAGCACCGGGTAGGTCAGCATCGCCGGGAAGGTCAGCATCGAGGCCAGCGCCAGCACCTGCACGATCGGCACGCTGGCGATCCACTGCGACCCGAGCAGGACCAGGACCACCGGCTGGGCGATGAGCGCCATCAGCAGGGAGACCGGCCAGAGGACCGCCGTGATGTTGGCGATCGAGGCGAGGTAGGACGGGGCCAGGCAGCGCCCGTCGCGCCGGTCGGCGGCGAACATCGGCAGGATCACCGAGGCCAGGCTGCCGAGGATCAGCTTGTCCGGCAGCTGGCTCACCACCTGCGCCCGGCCGTAGAGGCCGACGAGGTCCGGCCCGCCGACCCGGCCGATGAGGAAGATCGGCAGCAGGTCGTAGGCGCGGTTGAGCAGGGTCGTCACGCTGGCGCAGCCCCCGATCGCCAGCGCCGTGCGCCAGCCCTGGAGGCAGGGGCGGAAGATCCCCGGCTCCGGCCGGCCGGCGAGGCTCAGGGCCACCGTGGCGACGGCGCTCGCCACCGCGGCCCAGGCGAAGCTCATCGCCCCGAAGCCGAGGAGCGCCAGGGTGACGAGCACCACCGCGTAGGTCAGGCAGGTGCCGACATTCACCCACATCAGGGCGGCGAACTGGAAGTCCCGGCGCATCAGCGCCATCAGGGGCCCGGAGAACGGCACCAGCAGGAAGCTCAGGCCCAGCACCCTCAGGTAGGGTTCGAGCAGCGGCTGGCCGTAGACCCGTGCCCAGAGACCGGCGAAGGCCACGAGCGCGACCGCGAAGACGGCCGACAGGGCGAGGAGCACCGTGAAGGCGGTCCTGGCGCTCTGGTGCGAGGCGGCCGGGTCGTGGATGATGTAGTTGGTGGTGCCGAAATCCCGCATCCCGTCGATGACCTGGACCAGGGCGACGCCGAGCAGCGACAGGCCGACCTCCTCCGGGGTGAGCAGGCGCGAGACGAGGGCAGTCTGGCACAACGTGATCGTGAGAACGAGGTAGCGCTCGCCCGAGAGGAGCAGGACGGCGCGCTTGACGAGGCTCATCGAGAATCCCTTCTTGAACGGCAGATCCCCGGACGGTGCGCCCCCGGACGACGCGCCGGGGCGTGACCGGTCGGGTCAGGGCGACCCGGCGAGGGCCCCGGGCGCCGGCCAGGCCCGGCCCGCCCGCCAGATGCGGGCGAGCGCCGCGAGGTAGCGCCCCGGATCGAGACCCGGGACGCAGTCCCGCGCCAGCGTCGCCCGCGCCTCGGCCGGGCGGCCGGCCTCCGCGAGCCGGCGGGCGTGACCGAGCATCAGGCGATTGCGGTAGCGCCGGGCGGCCGGCGCGAGGTCAGCGGGCACCGCGCCCTCGTCGAGGAGCCTCCCTAGAGTGGCGGCGAGGAGGGGCGGCGCCGGCAGGCGCCGGGACACCGCGTCCGGGCCCAGGACCGCCGTCGGCCGGGCGACGTAGCGGAACGGCCCCTGGAGGGCGAGGCGTCCCCAGAGATCGAGGTCCGGCCCGCATCCGGCCTGGAGCGGGAAGAGGCCGGCATCGATCGCCGCGGCCCGCTCGATCAGCACGGCGCTCGCCCGCACCGGCGCGGCCCCGACCCGGAGCGAGAAGGCGAACAGGTCGGCGACGCGGCCTGCCGGCACGCTCATCGGCAGCAGGGGCCGGCCGCTCCCGGACAGGACGGGATTGCCGAACACCGCGACGGCGTCGCCGAAGCGGGTCGCGGCGACGAGTTCGGCGAGGTGGTCCTCGCGCCACAGGTCGCCGGGATCGAGGAAGGCCACCCACTCGGCCCGCGCCGCCGTCACGCCGCGGTTGCGGGCGGCAGCCCGCCCGGCGCCGTCCTCGCGCAGCGCCCGCACCCGCGGATCGGCCGCGGCGCCGGCGGCCTCCAGCGCCCCCTCCCCGACCGCCAGCGCCTCGAAGTCGCCGAAGGTCTGGGCGCGCAGGGCGGCGAGCGCCGGCCCGACGGGCACGCCCGCCCGGAGCGGGAGCACGACCGAGACCCTGGGGCCGGCGCGGCGCATGGCGCTTCAGGCCCCCATCCGCAAGGTGCGGGCGGGATTGCCCACGACCGTCGCCCCCGCCGGCACATCGCGCAGCACGACGGCGCCGAGGCCGACGAGCGCCCGCTCGCCGATCGCGACGCGCTGGCGGAGCGCACTGCCCGCCCCGACGTAGCAGGAGCGCCCGAGGCGCACGAAGCCGCTGACCACGCAGCCCGGGGCGAGCATCGCCCCGTCGCCGATCACCGTGTCGTGCCCGACGATGGCGCCGGGCCCGATGCCGACATGGGCACCGGCCACGACGTTGCCGGCGACGCTGGCGCCGTGATGGACGCAGGTGCCGGGGCCGAGCACGGCCCGGGACGAGACTGCGGCGCCGGCATGGACCAGCGTCGCGAAGCGCTCGGGCGCCAGCCCGGTCCCGGCGACGATCGCCAACCGCTCGCGGTGGCTGGCATCGCTGCCGATGGCGTTGACGAAGGCGACCGCCCCATCCTCGGCGAGACGCCGCGCCTCGGCGAGGCGCCCGAGCACCGGCAGCCCGGCGACGCGGTCGCCCTCCGGCCGGGCATCGTCCAGGAAGCCGGCCACCCGCCAGGATCCGGGCCGGCTCTCGACGAGATCCAGGATGTCGAGGGCGTTGCCGCCGGTGCCGAGGATGATCAGGGGGCGCTGCATGGCTGTGCCGGTCGGGCCGTGCCGTTTCCCGCCGCGGTGCCGCGGCCTCTCGATCCAGGCTAGCCGGCCGGGCCCGGAGGGTAAGCGTCGCAATCGGCGGACCGGGTCACCTCAAAAGATGTACGCGCACCCGCCGTTCTGGGCACCGACGCCGCCGAATTCCGCCGCTCCCGCGCCGGGGACCGACCTCTAGGCTGCGGGTCAAGACACGTCGCCAAGCCAAACGTCGCCAAGACGAGACATGTCGCCAAGACAAGACACGCCACCAGGTCACGCCGCTCTCGCGCGTAAGACCGGCAAGACGCGCATTCGGGAGCGTTCCGGCCCATGAAGATCGCCTACCTGGTCAACACCGCCCCGGTGACGAGCTCCACCTTCATCCGGCGCGAGATGGCGGCACTGGAGGCGCAGGGCGTCACGGTGCGGCGCTTCGCGCTCCGGCGCTGGCACCAGCCCCTCGTCGATCCCCTCGACGTCGCCGATCAGGCGCGCACCCACTACATCCTCAGCGGCAACCTGCGCGGGCTCCTGCTCGCGGCGCTTCGCCAGGCCGCGACCGGCCCGGCGGCCTTCGCCCGGGGCGCCTGGCTCGCCGCGCGGCTCGCCCGCTCCGGCGGCGGCGCGGTGCGGCACGCGGCCTACCTCCTCGAGGCGGTGTACTTCCTGCGCTGCCTGCGGCGGGAGGGCATCGCCCACACCCACGTCCACTTCTCCTCGAACGCGACCGCGGTGGCGCTGATCGCCCGGACCATGGGCGGGCCCTCCTACAGCTTCACCGCCCACGGCCCGGACGAGTTCCTGACCGCCGCCGAGGACGGCCTCGCTTGCAAGCTCGCCGGCGCCGCCTTCGCGGTGGCGATCTCGAACTTCTGCCGCGGGCAGCTCCTGCGGTTCGGCGGCGCCCAGCACCGCGACCGGATCGCGGTGGCGCGCTGCGGCCTCGACCTGTCGGAGTTCGTGCCCTCCGACCGGCCGGCGGGGGAGAGCCGCACCCTGGTCTGCGTCGGCCGGCTCTGCCCGCAGAAGGGGCAGGTCCACCTGCCGGCGGCGGTGGCGGAGCTTCGCCGGACCGAGGCACCGTTCCGCCTGGTCCTGATCGGCGACGGCGAGAGCCGCCCGGCGATCGAGGCCGAGATCGCGCGCCACGGCGTCGGCGACCTGATCGAGCTGCGCGGCTGGCGCAGCAACGCGGAGGTGCGCGCCACCGTGGCGCAGGCCCGAGCCCTGGTGCTGCCGAGCTTCGCCGAGGGCCTGCCGATCGTGCTGCTCGAGGCCCTGGCGCTGGAACGGCCGGTGGTGACCACCACGGTGGCGGGCATCCCGGAGCTGGTCGACGAGTCATGCGGCCGCATCGTGCCCCCCGGCGACGGCGCGGCCCTGACCGGCGCCTTGCGCGACATCCTGCGGGCGGACGGGGCGACGCTCGCCGCGATGGGCCGCACCGGCCGCGCCCGCGTCGCCCGCCACCACGACCTCGGCACCCTGGCCACCACCCTGCGCGACCTGTTCGCGGCGGCGATCGCCCGGGAGGGGGCCGTTGCGGTGCCGTCCGGGCGGGCGACGGTGGGGCGGGAGGCGGCGGAGGTGAAGTCGTGAGGGCGGAGGCTAGAACAGCACCCATCGCCCGCCTCCCCTTTCCCGGACGAGTGTAGCGAACCGGAATGAGATCCGGGATCCAGGGGAGAGATGCCGCGAAGCGGCTCTGTTTTTACAACGTCGCAGACGGACGGACACTCCACGAATTCTTGCGCGGGATCCAAGATATCCTTCCGCTGACGGTTCGGTCGTCCGGAAAATGTTAGGGCCTTACAGGCGCGCCGATACTGACCTCACCAAAAAATGCGGCAGCGTTTCACCGCATCCCCGACGCCCCTTCCGACAGCACCGGGACCGGTCTCGCCGCGAAGGTCCAGAGGCGGTGGCCGAGGAAGTTCCAGAACACCACCGCCCCCGTCGCCAGCACCTGGGCCGCGAGGTAGGGCAGGCCGAGCCCGCGGGTGAGCCCCGCCATGATGAGCCAGGTCAGCCCGAAGCCGACCGCCGCGACGACGCCGAAGCGCCAGGTCGCCTCCGCGTGGGGACGGGCGCTGGCATAGGTCAGGCGCCGGTTGAGCCCGTAGGACACCACGGCCCCAGCGAGGTAGCCGGCGAGCGCCCCGCGCACCGGATCGGCGCGTCCGGTCTCGACCAGGGCGGCGAGCACCCCGTAATGGACGCCGAACGCCGCGAGGCTCACCCCGACATAGGCTGCGAATTGTCGCGCGAGGGCCGGGAGCGCGTCCACGAGCGACGACGTCCGGAGATTCGATCTGGGTTCGCTCGCCACGACGCAACTCGACCAAGCCAGGGACCGACCAAGGCAGCCACGGCCGCCGAACCCTGGTCTACCGCCCGGCACTGAACCGAAGATGACCCGAATCCGGCGAACCTGCGCTCATCCCTGCAGGCGAGCCACCACCTTTCGGCTGAGCCAGCGCGGCATCAGGCGGGCCCCGAGCACCGCCGCCCGGTTGGCCGCGCCCGGGATCACCACCGCCCGGCCGGCGAGGTGGCCGGCGACCGCCTGCCTCGCCACCGCCTCAGGATTCATGACGTTGCCGGTGAAGCGCTTGGTGCCGTCGACATCGGCCCTTGCCGAGAACTCCGTCGCGGTGGCGCCGGGGCAGACCGCCGTCACGGTGACGCCGTGGGGCCGCGCCTCCTCGTAGAGGGCCTCCGACAGCGACAGGAGGTAGGCCTTGCTGGCGTAGTACGCCGCCATGTTGGGCCCGGGGAGGTAGCCGACCACGGAGGCGACGTTGAGGATGCCGCCCGCGCGCCGGGCGATCAGGCCCGGCAGCACCAGGCGGCAGAGCACGGTCGGGGCCATCACGTTGACCGCCACCATCTCGGCTTGGTCCCCGGCCGGCAGAGTGGCGAAGCGACCGCGCAGGCCGAAGCCGGCATTGTTGACCAGCGTGTGCAGGACGACGCCCCGGGCCTCGACCGCCGCGACAAGCGCGTCGGCCGCGCAGGGCACGGCGAGGTCGGCCGGCACCACCTCGACCGGCACGCGGGCGCGCAGCTCCGCCGCCAGCGCCTCCAGGCGCTCCACCCGCCGGGCGCTGAGCACCAGCGGCCGGCCCCGCGCCGCAAAGTCCCGGGCGATCCCGGCCCCGATTCCGCTCGACGCGCCGGTGACCAGCGTCCAGCGCGCATCTCCCCCCAGTCCCATGCTTCCGGCCACACCCTTCCCCTGATCTGATCGCCTATGCTAAGGGCGCCCAACGCAATCCCCGCCGCTCCCGGACGTTCCGCTCCCGCCTCGAAGCCTTCCAGGGTCCCGAGGCCGGACGAGGGACGAGGCCGGGCGCGACGCACGAGTCTGAAGCGTCCGATGCCCAAGCGCACCGATCTCTCCTCCATCCTCATCATCGGCGCGGGCCCGATCGTCATCGGGCAGGCATGCGAGTTCGACTATTCCGGCACGCAGGCCTGCAAGGCCCTGCGCGAGGAAGGCTACCGGATCATCCTGGTCAACTCGAATCCGGCGACGATCATGACCGATCCGGATCTCGCCGACGCCACCTACGTCGAGCCGATCACGCCGGAGATCGTCGCCCGCATCATCGAGAAGGAGCGGCCCGACGCCCTCCTGCCGACGATGGGCGGCCAGACCGCGCTCAACTGCGCCCTCTCGCTCAAGCGCATGGGCGTGCTCGACAAGTTCGGCGTGCAGATGATCGGCGCCACCGCGGAGGCGATCGACAAGGCGGAGGACCGCAGCCTCTTCCGCGACGCGATGACCAAGATCGGGCTCGAGACCCCGAAATCGGCGCTCGCCAACGCCTCGGCGGCCAAGAAGGCCGACCGCGAAAAATACCTCGCCGAGGTGGCGCGGATCGAGGGCGCCGAGACCGATCCGGCCGCCCACGCGGCGGCGCTGGCCGCCTTCGAGAAGAAGTGGGCCTCGGGCGAGAACGACCGGCGCAAGCGCTACGGCGAGCACGCGATCGGCCAGGCGCTCGTGGCGCTCGCCGAGGTGGGCCTGCCGGCGATCATCCGGCCCTCCTTCACCCTGGGCGGCACCGGCGGCGGCATCGCCTACAACCGCGAGGAGTTCCTCGACATCGTCGAGCGCGGCATCGACGCCTCGCCGACCAACGAGGTCCTGATCGAGGAGTCCGTGCTCGGCTGGAAGGAGTACGAGATGGAGGTCGTCCGCGATCGTGCGGACAACTGCATCATCGTCTGCTCGATCGAGAACGTCGACCCGATGGGCGTTCACACCGGCGACTCGATCACCGTGGCGCCGGCCCTGACGCTGACCGACAAGGAATACCAGCGCATGCGCGACGCCTCGCTCGCCGTGCTGCGCGAGATCGGCGTCGAGACCGGCGGCTCGAACGTCCAGTTCGCCATCGACCCGGCCACCGGCCGGATGATCGTGATCGAGATGAACCCGCGCGTCTCGCGGTCCTCGGCGCTGGCCTCGAAGGCCACCGGCTTCCCGATCGCCAAGGTCGCGGCGAAGCTCGCCGTCGGCTACACCCTCGACGAGATCGCCAACGACATCACGGGCGGCGCCACGCCGGCCTCGTTCGAGCCGACGATCGATTACGTCGTCACCAAGATCCCGCGCTTCGCCTTCGAGAAGTTCCCGGGCGCCGAGCCGACGCTGACCACCGCCATGAAGTCGGTCGGCGAGGCGATGGCGATCGGCCGCACCTTCGCCGAATCGCTCCAGAAGGCCCTGCGCTCGCTGGAAACCGGGCTCACCGGCCTCGACGACATCGAGATCGAGGGCCTCGGCAAGGGCGACGACCGCAACGCCATCAAGGCGGCGATCGGCACCCCGACCCCGGACCGGCTGCTGAAGGTGGCGCAGGCCCTGCGGCTCGGCGTCAGCCACGAGGAGGTCCACGCCTCCTGCAAGATCGACCCGTGGTTCCTGGAGCAGCTCCAGGGCATCATCGATCTCGAGACCAAGGTGAAGCGCTTCGGCCTGCCGAAGACCGCCGGCGCCTTCCGCCAGCTCAAGGCGGCGGGCTTCTCGGACGCGCGCCTCGCGGTGCTCGCCAACACCGACGAGGCGGCGGTGCGCTCCGCCCGCCGGGCGCTCCAGGTGCGGCCGGTGTTCAAGCGCATCGACACCTGCGCGGCCGAGTTCAAGTCGCCGACCGCCTACATGTACTCGACCTACGTCGCCCCCTTCGCCGGCAGCGTGGCGGACGAGGCCCAGCCCTCCGACAAGAAGAAGGTGATCATCCTCGGCGGCGGCCCGAACCGGATCGGCCAGGGCATCGAGTTCGACTATTGCTGCTGCCACGCCTGCTTCGCGCTCACTGACGCGGGCTACGAGACCATCATGGTCAACTGCAACCCGGAGACGGTCTCGACCGACTACGACACCTCGGACCGGCTCTACTTCGAGCCGCTGACCGCCGAGGACGTGCTCGAGATCATCGAGACCGAGCGGCAGGCCGGCACGCTCCACGGCGTCATCGTGCAGTTCGGCGGCCAGACCCCGCTGAAGCTCGCCCGCGCCCTGGAGGAAGCCGGCGTGCCGATCCTCGGCACCTCGCCGGACGCGATCGACCTCGCCGAGGACCGCGACCGCTTCAAGCGCCTGCTCGACAAGCTGCACCTGAAGCAGCCGAAGAACGGCATCGCCTACTCGGTCGAGCAGAGCCGGCTGATCGCCGCCGAGCTCGGCCTGCCCTTCGTGGTGCGGCCCTCCTACGTCCTCGGCGGGCGCGCGATGGCGATCATCCGCGACGAGACCCAGTTCGCCGACTACCTGCTCGACACCCTGCCGAGCCTGATCCCGTCGGACGTCAAGGCCCGCTACCCCAACGACAAGACCGGCCAGATCAACACGGTGCTGGGCAAGAACCCGCTCCTGTTCGACCGCTACCTGTCGGACGCGATCGAGGTCGACGTCGACGCGGTGTCGGACGGCAAGGACGTGTTCATCGCCGGCATCATGGAGCACATCGAGGAGGCGGGCATCCACTCGGGCGACTCGGCCTGCTCGCTGCCGCCGCGCTCGCTGTCGCCGGAGACGATCGCCGAGCTCGAGCGCCAGACCCGCGGGCTGGCGCTGGCGCTGGAGGTCGGCGGCCTGATGAACGTGCAGTACGCGATCAAGAACGGCGAGATCTACGTGCTCGAGGTCAACCCCCGGGCCTCGCGCACCGTGCCCTTCGTCGCCAAGGTGATCGGCGAGCCGATCGCCAAGATCGCCGCCCGGGTCATGGCCGGCGAGCCGCTCGCGAGTTTCGGCCTCAAGCCGAAGACCCTGCCGCACATCGCCGTCAAGGAAGCGGTCTTCCCCTTCGCCCGCTTCCCCGGGGTCGACGTGCTGCTCGGGCCGGAGATGCGCTCCACCGGCGAGGTTATCGGCCTCGACCGCGGCTTCGGCGTCGCCTTCGCCAAGAGCCAGCTCGGCTCGGGCACGCAGGTGCCGAAGGCCGGCACGGTCTTCGTCTCGGTGCGCGACGACGACAAGGCCCGCATCCTGCCGGCGATCAAGCTGCTCGCCGAGGTCGGCTTCACGGTGCTCGCCACGGCCGGCACGCAGCGCTACCTCGCCGAGAACGGCGTGGCCGCCGCCCGCATCAACAAGGTGCTGGAGGGCCGGCCGCACGTGGTCGACGCGATCAAGAACGGCGACATCCACCTGGTGTTCAACACCACGGAGGGGGCGGGCGCGCTCTCCGACTCCCGGTCCCTGCGCCGGGCGGCCCTCTTGCATAAAGTGCCGTACTACACCACTCTCGCGGGAGCGATGGCGGCCGCAGAGGGGATCAAGGCCTATCTCGGGGGTGATCTCGAGGTGCGGGCCCTGCAGGAATATTTTGCGGCTTAAGTCGTAACGCCGCGGACGAGACCTATCTCATCCCCTCGCGCCCGCGCGAGACAATCGGAAACAGGCCCGGTCGGGAGGCTCAACCTCCCGCCGGGCCGATTATTTGTGACGCGAGACGACGACGATGGACAAGGTTCCGATCACGGTACGGGGATTCGCGGCTCTCGAGGCGGAGCTGAAGCGCCGCCAGCAGGAGGAGCGCCCGCGGATCATCCAGGCGATCGCGGAGGCCCGCGCGCTCGGCGACCTGTCGGAGAACGCCGAGTACCACGCCGCCAAGGAGGCCCAGTCCCACAACGAGGGCCGGGTGCTGGAGCTGGAGAGCCTGATCTCCCGCGCCGAGGTCATCGACGTGTCGAAGCTCTCCGGCACGAAGGTCAAGTTCGGCGCCACCGTCAAGCTGATCGACGAGGACACCGAGGAGGAGAAGACCTACCAGATCGTCGGCGAGCCCGAGGCCGACGTGCATGCCGGCCGGGTCTCGATCACCTCGCCGATCGCCCGCGCGCTGATCGGCAAGGCCGTCGGCGACACCGTCGAGGTCGTCACTCCGGGCGGCGGCAAGTCCTACGAGATCGTCGGCATCCAGTTCGGCGCCTGACGCGCCGGATGTCGTTCGGCGCCTGAGCGCCTTCAAGCGTTGCCGGAGCGGGCTGCGGCGGCTATCCCGGCGGACACGCGGCGCCTCCCGGTGGGGGCGCGCGGCGCCCGGGGGCGCCAGGAAGGTGACGTCGATGCTGCGCTGGTTCCGGTCCCTGATCGCGGCCGCCCTGACGGGGGTGGCCTTCTTCGGGGCGATCCTGCCCGCGGGCGCGCAGGACGCCGCCCTGCCGCCGGCCACGCGCTTCTCCGCCATCCGGGTCGATGTCGGCCCTCTCCTCGCCCGCGGCCTCGGCGGCTACGCCGAGGGCGTGCGGGGCGAGCTTCAGGCGGCCCTGGCCCGGACCTTCGCCGACCGGGTCGGCGGCCCCGGCCCGATCCTGGTGGTGCGGGTGACCGGCGTCTCGCTCAACCCCTATGCCGGCAGCGAGACCCGTTTCGGCGGCGGCGGCAACGCCACCAACAGCGACTACCTTGAGGGCGAGGCCCTGGTCGTCGGCCGCGGCGGCGAGGTGCTGCTGCGCCATCCCCAGCTCTCCGCCACGCCCGCGAGCTCCGGCGGCGCCTGGTACGACCCGGCCTCGGAGCGCCGGCGCGTGAGCTACATCGCGGAGCACTACGCGGCGTGGCTGAAGCGCGGGTTGGGGTTGGATTAGGCGGGACGCTGAGGCACGTCCCTGCCGCATCGATCATCGACCTCTGTCGGCCAGCCCCCATCCTCGACCTCATCCCGAGGTGTGCAGCGATCGAAGATCGCGGAGCCTCGAAGGAGGCCTCCAGAAAGCTCGTGATCCCTGGAAGCCTCCTTCGAGGTCAGCCGATCTCCCATCGACCGGCACCTCAGGATGAGGTCGAGGATGGGAGAATCCGAGCACGGACGGAGACCCCGCCCATCCGGACGACAGCGATGGAACTCAAGTGGATCGAGGACTTCCTGAGCCTCGCCGAGACCCGCAGCTTCTCGCGCTCGGCGGAGTTGCGCGCGGTCACGCAGTCGGCCTTCAGCCGCCGCATCCGCTCGCTGGAGGTCTGGCTCGGCACCGCGCTCCTCGACCGCAGCACCTACCCGATCACGCTGACCGCCGACGGGCGGCAGTTCCTCGAGACCGCCGAGGAGGTGGTGCGGCTCCTGACCCTGAGCCGGGCCGACTTCCGCACCCGCAGTGACGGCGCCGGGCTGCCGGTGGTGACGATCACGGCGCTGCACTCGCTCTGCCTGTCGTTCCTTCCCCGTTGGCTCGGCCGGATCCGTGACGCGCTCGGGCCGGTGGCGAGCCGGGTGCTGCCGGACAACTTCAACATCTGCGTCCAGGCGCTGGTCGAGGGCGGCTACGACCTCCTTCTCACCTATCACCACCCGGGCATCCCGATCCCCCTCGATCCCGGGCGCTATCCCTGCCGGGTCGTCGGCCGCGACAGCCTGGCGGCGGTGGCGGCCCCGCGCGGCCTGGTGCCCGACGCGCGCGGGCGCCTGCCGCTGCTGCAATATTCCCGCGGCTCGTTCCTCGGCCGCCTCGCCGCGATCGCGCAGAGCGCCGAGGACGCGCCCCCGACCTTCCCGGTCCACACCAACGAGAACTCGATGGCCGAGGCCCTGCGCTCGATGGCGCTCGGCGGCCACGGCATCGCTTGGCTGCCGCGCAGCCTCGTCGAGGCCGAGATCAGGGCCGGGGCGCTCACGGTGCTCGGGCGCGAGATGCCGATGGACGTCCGGCTCTACCGCAGCGCCGAGCGGCACCGCCCCTTCCTCGACGAGGTCTGGGCCGTCGCGGCGGAGGATCCGCCAAACTATTCGGATGCGGAATAGTTCATCGCCAACATAGCATTGGCGGCGCGGGCGATGCGGGATTATTCCGCCGCCATCCGGTGACGACGCCGCAGTTCTCCATGAACCGGCGGGCCTGATCCCGGCTCAACCCGTCCCTTCGACGCGGCTCCGCCGCCTGCCCGCCGTCAGGCGCGCCGGATCGCGACCGCGTGCCGACAATCCGGCGTCAGGAGTAATCCCTTGTCCGACGTTTCGACCCGCATCGAGCACGATCTTCTCGGCGACCGGGAGGTGCCGGCCCACGCCTATTACGGCGTCCACTCCCTGCGTGCCGTCGAGAACTTCCCGATCACCGGCACGACGCTGGCGACCTGCCCTGACCTGATCCGGGCGCTCGCCGCGATCAAGCAGGCGGCGGCGCTCGCCAACCGCGAGCTCGGCCTCCTCGACGTCGAGCGCTGCGACGCCATCGTGGCGGCCTGCCTGGAGATCCGCGCCGGCCGCCTGCACGACCAGTTCGTGGTCGACCAGATCCAGGGAGGTGCGGGCACCTCGACCAACATGAACGCCAACGAGGTGATCGCCAACCGGGCGCTCGAGATCCTCGGCCACGCGCGGGGCGATTACGGCCGGCTGCACCCGAACGAGCACGTCAACATGGGCCAGAGCACCAACGACGTGTACCCGACGGCGCTCAAGATCGCGGCGATCGGGGCGACCCGCCGTCTGGTCGAGGCCATGGCGCGCTTAAGGGCCAGCTTCGAGGCCAAATCGGAAGAGTTCCGCGACATCCTCAAGATGGGCCGCACCCAGCTCCAGGACGCCGTGCCGATGACGCTGGGCCAGGAATTCGGCACCTACGCCCGGATGCTGGCGGAGGACGAGTCGCGCCTCGGCGAGGCCGAGCTGCTGATCCGCGAGATCAACATGGGCGCCACCGCCATCGGCACCGGCATCACCGCCCACCCGCTCTACGCGGGCCTGGTGCGCGAGCGCCTCGCCACGATCACCGGGATCCCGCTGGTGACGGCGGAAGACCTCGTCGAGGCGACCCAGGATTGCGGCGCCTTCGTCCAGGTGTCGGGCGTGCTCAAGCGCGTCGCCGTCAAGCTGTCGAAGACCTGCAACGACCTGCGCCTGCTCTCGAGCGGCCCGCGGGCCGGCTTCGGCGAGATCAACCTGCCGGCGCGCCAGGCCGGCTCCTCGATCATGCCCGGCAAGGTCAACCCGGTGATCCCGGAGGTCGTCAACCAGGTCGCCTTCGAGGTCATCGGCAACGACGTCACCATCACCTTCGCGGCCGAGGCCGGGCAGTTGCAGCTCAACGCCTTCGAGCCGGTGATCGCCTACAGCCTGTTTCGCAGCCTCGCCCATCTCGAGGCGGCCTGCCGCACCCTCGACCTGCACTGCGTCCGCGGCATCACGGCGAACCGCGAGCGCCTGCGCGCCAGCGTCGAGAACTCCATCGGCATCGTGACGGCGCTCAACCCGTATATCGGCTATCGCAACGCGACCGCCGTCGCTATGGAGGCGCACGCCACGGGCCGGGGCGTCTACGACCTCGTGCTCGAGAAGCGGCTGATGGCCCGCGACCAGCTCGACAGGGTGCTCCAGCCCGACCAGCTGACGCGCCCGCAGGCCCTCACGGTGATCTGACCGATCCCCTGATCGCGGCACGCTCACGGACGGAAACGCCAGACATTCGCGGGACGAACCCGGGCGCAGGACTGCGCCCGGGACCTTCCGCACATCCGTTCACCCCTGGGAGGAACACGAAATGGCACAGGTTGAGACGACCGGACGCTCGGGCCGGCTGACGCTCTACACCGGAATCGGCCTCGCCCTCGGCGTCGCGGTCGGCGCGGTGCTGCACGGCATGGCGGCGACCCCCGCGGAGGCGAAGGAGATCGCCGGCTACTTCACCATCGGCACCGACATCTTCCTGCGGCTGATCAAGATGATCATCGCGCCGCTGGTCTTCGCCACCATCGTGGCGGGCATCGCCAGCTTCGGCGACACCAAGGCGGTCGGCCGCGTCGCGGGCTTCGCCATGGGCTGGTTCCTCACCGCCTCGATCGTCTCGCTCTCGCTGGGCTTCCTCGTCGCCAACATCTTCCAGCCCGGCGCCAGCCTCGGCCTGCCGCTGCCGGATGCCGGGGCCCAGACCGGCCTGAAGGCCGCCTCGATCAACCTGCGCGAGTTCCTCACCCACGTCTTCCCGACCAGCATCGTGTCGGCGATGGCGACGAACGAGGTGCTGCAGATCCTGGTCTTCTCGGTGTTCTTCGGCTTCGGCCTCAGCGCCATCGACCGCGCTTACGCGGATCCGATGGTGCAGATGCTGAACGGCCTCGCCCAGGTGATGTTCAAGGTCACCGACGCGGTGATGCAGGTGGCGCCGCTCGCGGTCTTCGCCGCGATGGCCTCGGTCGTCACCATCCAGGGCCTCGGCGTGCTCGTCGATTACGGCAAGTTCATCGCCGTGTTCTACCTCGGCCTCGCGGTGCTGTGGGCGCTCCTCATCGGCGCCGGCTGGCTGGTGCTCGGCAACAGCGTCGTGCGGCTCCTGCGCCTCCTGCGCACCCCGATGATCGTCGCCTTCTCGACCGCAAGCAGCGAGGCCGCCTTCCCGCGCACCGTCGAGGTGCTGGAGCGGTTCGGCGTGCGGCCCCGCGTCACCGGCTTCGTGCTGCCGCTCGGCTACTCGTTCAACCTCGACGGCTCGATGATGTACCAGGCGATGGCCTCGCTGTTCATCGCGCAGGCCTTCGGCATCCATCTCAGCCTCACCGAGCAGCTCACCATGCTCCTCGTCATGATGGTGACGAGCAAAGGGATCGCCGGCGTGCCCCGGGCCTCCCTGGTCGTGGTCGCCGCCACCGTGCCGATGTTCGGACTGCCCGCCGCCGGCATCCTGCTGATCATGGGCGTCGACCAGATCCTCGACATGGGCCGCACCGTCACCAACGTGCTCGGCAACGGCCTCGCCACCGCCGCGGTCGCCCGCTGGCAGGGCGAGATCGACGAGACGACGGACGAGGCCGCACCCGAGGCGCCCGCCGTCCTCCCCGTGCCGGCCGGCAGGGCCGCCTGAGGCGGAGGGACCGGCGGTCGCCGCGGATGACCGCCGGCCGGTGAGGTCACGTCCTTCAGAAAACCGGGCCTCCCGCCCTGTCCGTGTGGACGCGGTCCGCCGCCCTACCCGACGCCCGACAGCACCTCGACGACTTTCTCGGGGTTCGGCACCTCGACGTCGTGCGGCACCGCCAGCTCGCGGTAGTGCCAACCGGCCTTCGCCCGGGCCCGCTGCCGGCTCGGCTCGATCGAGGCGAGCGCCGGGCTCGTATAGGCGACGTAGGTCACCGGCAGGCCGGCCCCGGCGGGCTTCGCGAGCCGCACCGGGCTCTCGTAGGTGCCGATCGGGTGCGGCCGCAGGCGCTGCATGAACCAGTCCTTGGCCGGGCCCGCCGGGATCGGGAACGCGTCCGGGCCGGGCACCGGCAGCGCCACGCCCGCGCCCTGCTCGAGCGCCGCCTTGCGCCGGGCCTCCGCCATGCCGGCGGGCAGGAGCGCGAAGGCGGTGTCGCCGTTCTCGGGGATCAGCGCGTCGAGGTAGACGATGTGGCGGACCCGGTCGGTCAGGCGGTCGGCGACCCCGGTGACCGCCATGCCGCCGTAGGAATGCCCGACCAGGACGACGTCGCGCAGGTCCTCCATCGCGAAAAGGCTCGCCACGTCCTCGATGTGGGTGTCGACGGTGATCTGGCGCGACAGGAGGTGGCTGCGCTCGCCGAGCCCGGTCTGCGTCGGCGTGAAGACCCGGTGTCCCTGCTGCCGCAGGCCCGCGGCGATGTCCCGCCAGATCCAGCCGCCGCCGTAGGCGCCGTGCACCAGCACGTAGGTCTTCGGTGCGCCCGGCGCGGCTTGCGCCTGCGCGTCGCCCCGCGACAGGGCGGCGGCTCCCAGGGCCGAGAGGCCCGCCAGGGCGATCCTGCGATTGACGCTCACGCTCGAATTCCTCCCTTTGTTCGTCCTTGGAGAGCGTTGTAGCGGCTCGCCGGCGGAGATCCATCGCCGACGCGCGTCCTCCACTGCGCTTGCACCGCGCGCTCGACCGCGGCGTCGCCTTGTCCGGTGCGGCGCCGTGCCGGCCCGGGGGAGAAGAACCCGCGGCGCGCCGGCGTGTTGCCCCGGCATGACCGACGACTACTCACCGACAGCAGCGACGCAGGCCCACCGGCGGGAGATCGTCGTAGAGAGCTGCGTCGACCGTCTCGGCGATCCTGCCACCGGCGCGACCCGGGACGACGAGGCCGTGCGCGCGGTCGCGCGGCGGTCCATCGCCGGCCTCCGGACCGAAGCGCGGCCGTGACCGTCGCCGGCTTCGCGGAGACGCTGGCGCGGTTCGGCGCCGGCACGCCCGTGGTGCTGTGCCACGACGACGCCGACGGCCTCGCGGCCGGCGCGATCCTCGCCCGCGCCCTCGCGGGCACGCCGCACGGTCCGGCGCGGGTGCGGGTGATCGGGCGCGGCGAGAGTGCCTGGTCCGACGCGGTCCGCGCCGAGCTCGCGGCCGGACCGCCGGTGTCGGGCCTCCTCGTCACCGATCTCGGCGTGCAGGCGGAGGCGATCCTCTCCGGCCTGCCGACCGTCATCATCGATCACCACGTACCGCGCAGCGAGCCGGCCCCGGAGGTCGCGACCGTCATCAGCGGCTACGGCTCGGAGCCGACCCCGACCTCGAGCCTGCTGGCGCATCGCTGCGCGACCGCGCTCATCGGCGAGGCGGGCGCCGACCCGCTTGTCTGGCTCGCCGCCCTCGGCGCCGTCGGCGACCTGGGGGAGCGCGCGAGCGCGGCGCATTTCCCGGACGTCATGGCCCGGGCGCGGCGGTCCCACACGCTGAAGGCGCTGCGCGAGGCCGTGAGCCTGGTCAACGCTCCGCGCCGCGCCAGCCGCGGCGATGCCTCACCCGCCCTGCGCCTGCTGCTGCGCGCGAGCGGACCGGGGGAGATCGCCTCCGACACCTCGCCCGACGGCGACGCGCTGCGGCAGGCCCGGGCCGAGGTGAAGGACGCCCTCGAGGCGGCGCGCAAGGTGCCCCCGCTCTTCTCCGGGCCGGTCGCCCTGGTCCGCTGCGACTCGCCCTGCCAGATCCACGCCCTCGTCGCCCAGTCCTGGACGCACCGCCTGCGCCGGCAGGTGGTGATCGGTGCCAATGCGGGCTTTCGCGACGGCTTCGTCCACTTCGCCGCGCGCAGCGCCGGCGTGCCGGACCTCATCGCCTTCCTGAACGAGCGCGCGCCGCCCCTCGGCCCCGACGACCAATTCGCGCAAGGCCATCGGCGCGCGACGGGCGGCCAGATCACGCGGGAGACCTGGAACCGCTTCGCCTCCGGGCTCGGCTTCGGGCCCGAGGCCATGGCCTGATCCGCGTTCCGATCAGTTGACTCCGGCGACCGCTGCGCGGGCGCGGTCGCCACGCGGATTTCGGCTTCGCTCAGGCGTGCGAAGCGAAGCTTCGCCGCGCGGGCTGGTGATTCGCTGTCCGGCAGGGATCTTCCGGACAGCGAATGCCGGGACCGCGCCGGGACTCGGCCCGACGCGGCCGCGATCATCGCGCGACCCATCTCCCGGCGGGCGAGGAGGACGATCATGACCGATGACGATGCCGCCCCGGCGCGTGAGGCGCTTCTCACGCGATACCGGCCGATCCGGCAATCGATCCAGGCCGTCCTCGCGCAGGCCGTCCAGTCCTGCAGGAAGCCCGACCTCGACCGGGCTGCCAAGCATCTCGGCCTCGTGGACGACGCGCAGCTCGAGGACGATACGATCTTCGACATGCTCTGCGACGTTGCGCTGTTCGAGCCCAACCAGCGCGGCCGGCGCGTCTTCGACGGCTTCCTGCGCGACCGCCTCGCCGCCCTCGGGCCACCGGAGCAGGACATCGCCCGCCGGATGGGCGGCGCGTTCGTGTCGATCTTCCGGGTGGCCGAGCGGCACGCGCAGGCCGGCCTCTGGCTCGAGGACCTGCTCACGGCGGGCCGCCGGCTGTGGCTCCTCGACGAGAGCCTCGAAGCCTCGGTTCCCCAGGGCCTCGTGATCGGCATGCGGCTGTTCGAGGCCGGGCCATTCCACGCCGGATTCGGCATCATCGTCGAGCCCCGGGAGGATCTGGTCGCGTTCTGCACGCAGGCCGCCCGCGGCGACCGCCTGCCCGTGCGCCACTCGCTGGCAGCGGCGCTCTATGCCGACGACATCATGGCGCGGAGCCTGACCGTCGTTTCGGCAGCGGAGGTGCCCGACGCGGTCGTCGAGGCCCTGATGCGACAGGCCTGCCTCCCGGCGGACACGCCCGTGATCCAGGCTCGAGGGAGCCGCAGACGGCCCAAGTGAGGCACGCGGCGCCAGCCGCGCCGCACGCCATCCGCTTTCAGCCCCGTGTCCTATCCCCCGACACGCTTCGACCCTGTGACCTTTGCCGTCGGAGCCTTCCAGGATCTCCTTGAACGGACACGCCTTCCCTGGGCCGGCCCTTGACGGGTGCGATCCTCGGCGTGCCGACGAGCTTCGGAGGCGGGAGCAGTCTGCCCTGTCCGGTCACGTCCGCGAGTTCGGTCGTGCTGCTCTGATCCGGCAACCGTAGGACCGCTCGACCGTTGCGCCTGTGGGGCTCGCCGGGACGCAGTTGCCGAACCAGATCCATCAGCGCTCACATGCCGTCCTTCGTCGTCCAGAAGCACGCTGCCCGCCGGCTCCACTACGACTTCCGGCTCGAGGTCGGCGGCGTGCTGAAGAGCTGGGCGGTGACCCGCGGCCCGAGCTTGATCGCCGGCGAGAAGCGGCTCGCCATCGAGGTCGAGGACCACGCCTTGAGCTACGGCAGCTTCGAGGGCGTGATCCCGGCCGGGTCCTACGGGGCGGGTGCCGTGCTCCTGTGGGATCGCGGCACCTGGGAGCCGGATGGCGACCCGGTCGCCAATCTCGCCGCAGGGTCGCTCCGCTTCCGCCTTCACGGCGCGAAGCTGATCGGCGGCTGGCGCCTCGCTCGCATGCCACCCCGCGGACGACAGGTCTCCTGGCTCCTCATCAAGGCGGCCGACGCGGCGGCCCGCCCGCGCGGCGCGCCCGACATCCTGGAGGAGCGCCCGCTCTCCGTCGTCTCCGGCCGTCCGATCGAAGCACTGTCAGCGGACGCGCCGTGAGTTTCGTGTCCTGCGCGAGCCTTCGGGCGCACAGGTGATCGGGGCGACCCTCCCGGGCAAGCTCGACGGGCAGATCAAGGCCGCGTCCATCCCGACTGCGAGGCGATCCGGCCGCTCTCCGGATATCGGACTCGTGCGAGGCCGAGTGTCCGGCCGATCCCGCCGTTACCCATGTCCGCGCGACGGGATCGCCCCGGATGCACGTGGGGCATCCCAGCGTCTCGCGACGCACAGCAGTGATTGTGCATCGCGGAACCCGCCGGGTCGCCTGAGCTTGCCTCTCGGCTTGCCATGGAGGTCCGATGCCCGCCGTGAACACGCTGATGAACGATGCGCTGCGCTGGCTCTCGTGGGTGCCGTGGTGGGCGCAGAGCCTGATCCTCATCGCCGGCTGCTGCGCCGTCGTGCTGCCGCTGCACCGGTTCGCCTCCCGCGCCCTGCAGCGCGCCGTGGCGAACCGGACCCTGTTCTGGCGCTCCCTGGTCGCGCGCACCCATGGCCCGACCCGCCTGGCGCTCCTGATCGTCGCCCTCTCGACCGCCTCGGCCACGGCTCCGGTGTCGTGGGAGGTGCGCATCGCCGTCAACCAGATCCTGCTCTTGGCCTTCGTCGCCCTTGTCGGCTGGGCCTGCGCCGTCGCCCTGCACATCGCGACCGTGATCTACCTGCGCCGGTTCAAGCTCGACGCCGAGGACAACCTTCTCGCCCGCAAGCACTTCACGCAGATGCGCCTGCTCGAGCGGGCCGGCATCACGCTCGTGGCCCTGGTCACCGTCTCGATCGCCCTGATGACCTTCGAGCCGGTCCGGCAATACGGGGTGAGCCTGCTGGCCTCCGCCGGCGCCGCCGGCCTGATCCTGGGCCTGGCGATGCAGCCCGTCCTCTCGAACCTCGTCGCGGGCATCCAGATCGCGATCACCCAGCCGATCCGGATCGAGGACGCCGTCATCGTCGAGAACGAGTGGGGCTGGGTCGAGGAGATCACCTCGACCTACGTCGTGGTGCGGCTCTGGGACTGGCGCCGTCTGGTTCTGCCGCTCACCTACTTCATCCAGAAGCCGTTTCAGAACTGGACCCGCGAGGGAGCGTCCCTGATC
This sequence comes from Methylobacterium variabile, assembly GCF_001043975.1. GTDB lineage: Bacteria > Pseudomonadota > Alphaproteobacteria > Rhizobiales > Beijerinckiaceae > Methylobacterium > Methylobacterium variabile. The sequence goes on along the minus strand of NZ_LABY01000006.1, from coordinate 780 downwards.
GGCAGCGTGTTCCTCTACGTCGATCACACGGCGCCGGTCGACGCGATGCGCAGGAAGCTCGGCGAGATCGCCGCCAAGTCGGCCCTGTGGGACCGCAACGTCGTCAACCTGCAGGTCTCCGACGCGAAAGAGACCGTGATCGAGGTCCGGATGCTGGTCAGCGCCCGGAACGCCCCGCAAGCCTGGGATCTGCGCTGCGAGGTGCGCGAGAAGATGATCACGTTCCTGCAGACCGAGCACCCCGGCGCCCTGCCGCGGCACCGCTCGGAGTGGATCCAGCCCGATGGCGTGCTGCCGGCGGCAGACAGGCTGGGTCGTCGGCAAGCCGCCTGATCGGATGGGGTGAGCCGCGTCTCTCACGCGTCCCGCGGCACACCTGCGGCACGCGGCGTCAGCCGCGCCGCCTGCACCCAAGGCGCGAGCCTGGCTCCTCCGATCGTCTTTCCCCTTTCCCCGGCGCACCCGACACGCTTCGACCGTGCGACCTTCGGTCGAGACCTTCGCCCGGATCCCCTTGAGCGGATGCGCGATCCCAGGGCAATCGGGTGAATGAGGGAGGTGACAAGGGCCTGAAGGTCTGAATCGGTTGTCCGCCATGACGTGGCTTGGGGGGCGGGCGATGGACGAGGCGAGCGAGCCGGTAGCGGCCGTGTTCGAGGCGACGGTGTTCCTCGATCATTTCGCGGACCTGCCTGACCCGCGCCAGCCCGGCAAAGTTGCCTATCGCCTGGACGAGGTTCTGCTCCTGGCGTTGCTCGCCATCCTAGCAGGGGCTGAAGG
>NZ_LABY01000059.1 GCF_001043975.1 Methylobacterium variabile | reverse complement strand
AAGCAGGCGGTCGCGACCGCCGAGCAGAAGGCAGGCGGCAAGGCGGCCGAGGCCGAGGTCGAGCGTGAGGCCAGCAGCGTGCAGTACAAGATCACGGTGATGACCGGCAGCCAGTCGCAGAAGATCAGGGTCGGGGCGGACGGAAAGATCATGCCGAGCAAGTAGGTCGGCAGGGCTGGGCGGAGTTGTCGGCTCCGCCCGGACCGCTCCGATCAGCGGGCCGTAGACGGGACGCGGCTCTCGTCTGCCGATGGCTCCAGGTCGGTTCGTGTGCCATCCGAGAGATCCTCAGACGGCTGACCGGTGAGAGCGCTGCGCACCAAGGCCACAAGGCGGCGTCCGTTGATCAGGAACAGAAGGCCGGCTAGGCCGAGATAGACCCAGGCGAGCCAGGTCAGCGTCGCGATCGTGCGCGCCTCGTCGTTGCGGTAGACGAAGGCGAGCCCGACCTGCACGGCAAACAGCCCGGCCAGAGCCAGCGCGGACCAGAGGCCGAGGCGCAGGCGCAGCAGGAGCGCGATGCCGAGCAGCGACTGGGCCGCTGTCAGGAAGAACTCCTCGCCCTGGCGCGCATCGAGCGGCAGGGGGCTCATCGCGCCCGCGCCGACGCTCAGGGCGAGCGGCAGCATGCCGACGAGCAGCGTCCACTGGTTGATCTTGTCGCTGATCATGGCGATCAGCCCGTCGCCGGCGCGGTTGGCCAGCACGAACAGCACCGCCACCGAGATGGCCGGCGCCTCGCTGGCCAGGGGCGCCAGCCACTGGATCAGCAGAAACTCGTTGAGCCCGATCGCCCGGCCGGTGCCCACCATGGCCTCGGCGAAGGGTTCGGCCGAGGCGAGGATGACGCCGCAGGCCACGGCCACCAGAGCCCCGATCGCGGCCCATTGCTGGCCGGGAGACAAGGCGTTTAGAGCGGCAGCTGGCCCCGGCTCCTCCGCCTCGTCCGGATTGTCGCTCTTCTGAAGGTTGCGCACGCGCCAGACGTAGGCCGCAAAGATGGCCGCGAGCACGGCGAAATCCACGACGGAAATGCTGCGCTTGAACAGGATCACGAAGGCGTAGAGGCTGGCAAGCAGCAGGAAGCCCATCTCGACGGCATTGACAGGGGCAAGATCGACCGCGCGGTGCCGGTCCTTCGTCCAATGCAGGAACACCATCAGGGGCCAGGCCAAGCCGACGAGCAACCGGTTGGCGCCGGTCATGTTGGCGGCGGCGTAATGAACGTATTGCGACCCCGGACCCTCGAGCCCGGCCTTGTAGGCTTAATAGAGATCGACCGCGTATTCCGGCAGCACGGTCACCAGGGCGACCACGGCCAGGATCAGGCCTTGCGCGATATGCTGCTCGGCCGTCTCCGCTCCCCAAGACAGCAGGAAGCCCGCCGCCAGAATGGCGCTGCCGAAGGCGGCGGCATCGAGGACCGGGCTGGGCCGCCAGCCCGTCGCGCGCAGCAGGAGGGCCGGGAGGGTGGCCATGACCGCGACGGCAACCAGGATCAGAAAGCGTTTCACGCGAACTCCTCTACGTCATGTCACGGCCTGCCTGTTCGCGTTCCGCTGAAGCGAGCGTCGCGCGATCACGCCGGCAAAGGACTGTTTCTGCCGCGCCTCAGCCCCGAACGCCGCTCCGGCGTCCGAAGGTGGCGACACGATAGAGGTAGAGCACGAGCGCCAGGACCAGCACGCCGTTGCCGATCGGCTCGATGAGGCGGCCCACGCTGCGGTAGTTCTCGCCAAGCCCGTAGCCGGCCGCCGTCAGCAGCCCGGTCCAGACGATCGTGCCGAGAGCCGAGTAGGCCAGAAAGGGCGTGAGCGGCATACCGGCCACCCCGGCCGGCACCGAGATCAGGCTGCGCACGCCCGGGACGACGCGACCGACTAGGACGGTGACGCCGCCGCGCCGGGCGAACCAGGCGCCGGCCCGATCGACCTCCGCCGGGCTCAGGGTGAGCCAGCGCCCGTGCCGGGCCGCGAAGCGCCGCAAGCGCTCGCGTCCGAGCCAGCGCCCCACGCCGTACCAGACCAGCGCGCCGGAGAGCGATCCGGCCGTGCCGGCGAGGAACACGCCGACGAGGCTGAGCTGGCCGCGCGCCGCGGCAAAGCCTGCCAGCGGCATGATCACCTCAGAGGGGATCGGCGGGAAGATGTTGTCGATCAGCATCAGCAGGAAGACGCCGAGATAGCCGGTCCGCTCGATCGCGGCTACGATCCAGTCGACCAGCGCAACCTCCTCGCAAGCGGCACCTGCAGAAGCCTTGCCGCCGCAGGTCGGATCGGGAACGCACTAAGTGGGGGGCGGGTTCATACGCAGACACCAAAGCGCTGCCCGCGCCCTGTTGCAGCGCGACGATGCAGCGGGCCGCCATCCCGGGGACCAAACGCGCCGATGCATCATCCGCCCCATACGGCATCGGTCCCGCTCACGGGCGGGGCGAAGCTGCTGCAGTCCGGCCTGACCTGCTGGCGCGTCGAGCCTGCGGCGCGCTTTGCCCCAATCGTGGATGCCGCCGCCTACTTCGCGCATCTGCGCAGCGCCCTCCTGCGCGCCCGCCACGCGGTTTTGTTCATCGGCTGGGAGTTCGACACCCGCATCAAGCTCGACCCCGACCACCCGCTGCCGGGCCTGCCGGAGGAACTCGGCCCGTTCCTGTCCGAACTCGGCCGGCGCCGGCCGGAGCTGAGCATCCGCGTGCTGCAGTGGAATTTAGGGGTCCTCGGCACGCTGGCGCGCGGCACGACGCCGCTCTACCTTCTGAACTCGATGCGGGCCCGCGGCTTCCAGTTCCGGCTCGACAGTGCCCACCCGCCCGGAGCCTCGCATCACCAGAAGATCGTGGTGATCGACGACGCGCTCGCTTTCTGCGGCGGCATCGACATGACGGACGACCGCTGGGACACCCGCGACCATGCCGACCAGGACACGCGCCGGGTGCGCCCGTCGGGACGCGCCTACGCGCCGTTCCACGACGCCACCGTCGCGGTCGACGGCGCGGCCGCGTCAGCCCTCGGTGACCTTGCGCGCGAGCGCTGGCACTATGCTACCGGCGAGCGGATCGCGCCGCCCGGTCCATCTACGCAAGACCCCTGGCCCGACGGGCTGAGGCCGCTTCTGCGCGACGTGCAGGTGGGGATCGCCCGGACCGCGCCGCCCTTTCACGGCCGCCCCAACGTGCACGAGATCGAGCAACTCTACCTCGCCGCCATCGCAGCCGCGCGACACACGATCTATATTGAGAGTCAGTACTTCGCCGCACGCTGCATCGCCGAGGCCATGGCATCCCGTCTGAGGGAGCCGGACGGGCCCGAGATCGTCGTGATCAATCCCGAGCGTGCCATGGGCTGGCTCGAGGAAGCGGCCATGGGACGGGGACGCGGCCGTGTTCTGGCGCGTATCCGCGGCGCGGACCGCTTCGGACGCTTCCGCATCTATCGTCCGGTGACCGCAGCCGGGCAGCCGATCTACGTGCATGCCAAGGTGCTGATCGTCGACGACTGCCTGCTGAAGATCGGCTCGTCCAACCTGAACAACCGCTCGATGGGCCTCGATACGGAATGCGATCTGGCCGTCGAAGCCGTGCCTGGCCATGCGACCGATCGAGCCGTCGCGGCAGAGATCCTCGGCTTGCGCGATGCGCTTCTCGGCGAGCACCTCGGTGTTCCACCGGACGACATCGCCCGCACCCTGGCGCGCTCGGGTTCGCTGATTGCGGCGATCGAGGCGCTACGCTGCGACACCGGGCGTACACTGGTTCCCCTGGACGCATCAGCCGCAGGAGCCGTGCAGCCGTTGAGCGAGGGCGAGCTTCTGGACCCCGAGCAGCCCGAGCCGGTCTGGAGAGCCGTGCTGCACGCGCTCGCCGATCGGCGCCGCGCGCATCCGCTGCGCCGCGGAGCCGAACGAACGGGCGTCTCAAGCGAATGACGCTCCTCAGATCTTCAGCAGGTCGACGGTGCGCCTGTTGAGGTCGTCGAGCGTCGCGATCACCTTCAGATTGGATTCGTAGGCGCCCATCGCCGCGCGCAACCCGGCCATCTCGGTGGCAGGATTGACGTTGGGCAGCTTCAGAATGCCCTGCGCGTCGGCAGCGGGGTGCCCGGGGCTGGAGATTGAGCGGAACGGGCTGGTGTCGCGCACGACGCGACCGGTCGGCTCGGCATCGGCCCCGACCGGCTCGAACACCGCGATCTTGCGCCGGTAGGGGTCGCCGCCGGGCGTGCTCGCGGTGCTGTTTGCGTTGGCGAGGTTCTCGGTCATGACGCGCAGGCGGCCCTGCTGCACCCGCAGGCCTGCCGCCGCAATGGCGGATCCAGAGACGCCCTCGCTCCCGGCCATCTGTTCTCTCCCCTGATCCGGCGAGCGGACGATCGATGCCGGCGCGACTCGCAAAATCCTGAAGGAAGGGTTAGGGATTGCGGTTAATGGCCGGTTAATCACGGCGCGTTGGTTCAGTGGATGGCGTCGCGACCGCGCTCTGCAGGGCTGCACGTGGCGAAGCGTCAAACCGCCCGCGATCGGCCCTGGTATCCAAGGCCTGCTTTGCCTATGAGCCTCGGCATGCCAAATCCGACTGCTGTTGCCCTCGACAATCTGTCTCACATCATCCAAGTCGCCTTGACCCCGATCTTTCTACTCTCGGCCCTGGCGACCTTGCTCAACGTTTTCGCAACGCGCCACGGCCGGATCGGGGACCAAGTCCGTGACCTCTCCCAGGATCTTAAGAAGGGGCCTTCCCGCGAGACCAAAAGGCTGGCGCGTCAGCTGTCGCAATTGCAGCGGAGATCCCTCCTGCTCGACGGAGCTGTGTGCCTCGTGGCTTTGGCGGGGTTCCTGACGGGCATCGCAGCCATGGTGCTTTTCATCGGCGAGTTGAGGAACGCGACAACGGAGACGGTGCTCTACGGTTGTTTTGGACTGGCTCTGGCCTTCACGATCGCCGCCATTGCAGGCTTCCTGTGCGAAATCCTTATGGCAAGCCGGAGCATCCGGCTTGAGGTCGGGCACCAGCAGGACACTGCAGTTGCTGCAGCGGATTGAGCATTCCTCGTGGCCTGAGCACACCGCTTACGGTATAGCAACAGCTAATCAATTCGGGCCCGCATTCACGATGCCTACCCGGTGTTGCGCCCTCCCTGCAGCCGCTATGGGTGCGCTGACCCTGTTGCTGATGTCGGTTGAGTTCGGTCGAACGGCTGACCTCCCGCTCGGTCGCTCGATGCCGTCGAGGCCGACCTTCGTCGATTGGTTCGGCGACCATCTCAACGCAAAGGGCGGCGCTGACGCTTCCGACAGCGGCTCCGACTTCAAGCTGACCACGGGCAGCGGACCCAGCATCCCGATCTTTCGGACCGGCGACGCGGTTTGGAATTCTGCCGGATCGGAGATGAAGGATACGTCGCGTTCGCCCTCTTCGGACGCTCCGGTGTCAGATGCTTTCGTCGAAGAAGACTGGGCCATTCGCGCCCAGACCACCTTCGTCACACAGGGCAATTCTCGGTTTCGCTCGCCCTACCGTGGGCCGAACAGCCTCAACGCCAAAGGGCAGATTAAGGAGACCTTCGATTTCACGCTCTACGCGGGTATGCGGCTGTGGCCCGGGGCAGAGATTTGGTTAAACCCGGAGGTCGATCAGGGTTTTGGTCTCAGTACCACGCTTGGTGTCGCTGGTTTCCCAAACGGGGAAGCTTACAAGGTCGGCAGCATCACCCCCTACGTGAAGCTTCACCGCGCTTTCATCCGCCAGATAATCGGCTTGGGAGGCGAAACCGAGAGGGTCGATCCAGATCTGAACCAGCTCGGCGGGTCGCGGCAGGCCGACAGGATCGTGCTGACGTTAGGGAAGTTCAGCGTCGCTGATGTCTTCGACACCAACAGGTACGCCCACGACCCACGAACCGACTTCCTCAACTGGGCCCTTATTGACACCGGCACATTCGATTACGCTGCGAATGCGTGGGGCTATACGGTCGGCGCCGCAGCAGAGTGGTACCAGGACGCCTGGGTGTTCCGCGCGGGCTTTTTCGACCTCTCTATTGTCCCCAACAGCAAGGATCTGGACCCAGGTTTCAATCAAAATCAAGCCGTTCTCGAGATCGAACGGAGGCATGAACTTTGGGGACGACCCGGCAAGATCAAGGTCACCGGCTTTCTCAGTCGCGGCCGCATGGGTCGCTTCGACGACGCGGTTCGTCTGGCAATGGTGACGGGCGGGCCCGCGGATGTGGCGACCGTCCGCCGCTACCGCAGCCGCCCAGGGCTCAGCTTCAACCTCGAACAGCAGATCTTGCCCGACGTCGGTATGTTCGTCCGATGCGGCTTGGCCGACGGAAATGTTGAGCCGTACGAGTTCACCGACGTCGATAGAACCTTGGCAGCGGGATTGTCGATCGCGGGTGAGCGTTGGGGACGCCCATCGGACACCGTGGGATTAGCCGGCGTCATCAACGGTATCACCCGCCCGCATCAAGCCTACTTCGATGCCGGAGGACTCGGCATCCTCGTCGGGGACGGTCGATTGCCCCACCCTGGGGCCGAGAGGATCGTCGAAGCTTACTACAGCTTGCCGCTGGCGCCTTCTATACGACTGACGTTCGACAGTCAGATCGTAGTAAGCCCCGGATACAATCGGGATCGTGGGCCGGCCTTTATCTTCGGGACACGGCTGCGTGCACAGTTCTGAAGCCGACATGATTTCGAACAGGATCGAAGCCGACCGGATGGCCGTGTTGACCTTGGAGTTTAAGAGACTTTTCTGGTTGGGGTTAGTGGCGCAAGCTACTCCAGGCTGTCATTTTTTAATTTCAGGATATTTCGCTCCCGCGGGTCACGCACTTCTTTTCAGTAGAGCGTCGAAGCGGCTCAACGTGACGCGCAGCGCCTGGCGGGGGGGCCAGTCGCGCAGTTGAGAATGCAGATCGTCTTTGTCCCACAGAACCACGTCAGCAACCCGCTCTTGAGGCAGGCGCCTCCGCACCGGCGATAGGCGCCATAGATAGGCCTGACGTACACGGGTTCGGTGAGCGTCTGCGGTGTGCCCACGTCACCTTGCGAAGCGCTGGGGTGCGCTTCGGCAGAGACGCTCGACGCCAACAAAATCAGCAACCATCGACACAACATGTCTGATCACTGCCTAAAATCCTAGCAATTCATAGTTTGAACCGTCTCGCGCTCTTGGTCAATTAAAGTCAGGGACAAAACCGTTTGACCTGTTTGCGGCAGATGAGGGCGCAGGTGACGGTGGTAAAGGCGAGATGGAGGTCGGCGCGCCGTTCGTAGCGGATGGCCCGCCGGCGGAAGCGGGCCATCCAGGCGAAGGCGCGCTCGACATGCGCTGATCGCGACCCGAGCCGGAATTGAAGGCTGCTGAGGGTGACGCGATGCGGTCTGATGGCCGCGTCCTTACCTGCATCGGAGCGCCTCCATGCCCCAATACGGCGCCCTCGATGTCTCCAACGAAGAGACCGCCATCCACGTTATCGACGAGACCGGAGCCACGGTCTGGCGCGGCAAACGCGCCAGCGATCCGGATGTGCTCACCACGACTTTGCGGAGTCACGCCCCCGATCTCCTGCGCGTCGGCCTGGAGACGGGGCCGCTGACCCCTTGGATCTACCACACCTGCAAGGCGCTCGGCCTGCCCATCGTCTGCCTGGATGCGAGGCATGCGCGAGCCGCCACGGCCCTGCAGCGGAACAAGACCGACGCGCGCGATGCAGAGACGCTGGCGCAACTCGTACGCATGGGTTGGTACCGCGAGGCCCGCGTCAAAAGCTACGCCGCCCATGCCGTGCGCCACCTCATCGGCGCCCGCGCCCAGCTCATGGGCGTAGCGGTTGACCTGTCCAATCAGATCCGCAGCACGCTCAAGACGTTCGGTTTGATGGCCGGCAAGGGAGCGGGGCGGGCCTTCGAGATCCGGGTGCAAGACCTCATCGCGTCCCGTCCGACCGTCGCCGTCATCGTCGAGCCGCTCTTGGCGGCATGGCGCGCCGTGCGCGGCCAGATCGGTGTCCTGGATCGACGGCTCATCACCTTGGCCAGGGGCGATGCGACCTGCCGCCTGCTGATGACTTGCCCCGGCGTTGGGGTCATCGTCGCCACGAGCTTTGCGGCCGCCATCGAGGCGCCCGAGCACTTCCGCCACTCACGCTCCGTTGGGGCCTATCTCGGGCTGACGCCGGTCCGCCGTCAGTCCGGCGAGATCGACCGGACGGGCGGGATCTCGCGTCGCGGCGACCGGCTGATGCGAAGCTACCTGTTCGAGGCGGCGGCCAGCCTGTTGGTGCGCGTGCGGCAGGACTCGGCCCTGAAGACTTGGGGACGGGCACTGGCCGAGCGCATGGGCTTCAAGCACGCCGCCGTCGCGGTGGCGCGCAAACTCGCGGTCGTGTTGCACGCGATGTGGCGAGCGGGAACACCGTTCCAGCCGTGGCCGCCGGCTGCCGCGTGAGGCACGTACTGAACGCACGCACGGGTACCGTTCATCGAGTTCCGCCAGCGTGAGGCGGACAAGGGCGTCCCCGCCGGGACGCGAGCAGGGCCATCCCGGGGTCGGGTCTTGCGGCCGGTGTCGAGCCGGACCGCGCGTTCGACATGGTGAGCCTCGCTTCGAGACGCATGGTGCGGCGGTCAGAGGGGCCGACCGCGGAAACAACCACGATCCGGCGGCGACCGCTCTCGTCCAACTTGACGCCTGCAACGCGATCAAACAACGACCCAGCGATAGCGCCCGAGCCGCTCGCGGCTCTCCACCCCACGCCGAGCGATCCGTGGCACGATCCCGCGTGCCCGGCACTCGTGCCGGCAGCGACGATGATCGTAGCCTTTGTCGGCGTGCAGCTTGTCCGGTCTGCGCCGCGGACGGCCCCGGCGGCCCGTGCGCACGCCCGGCACCGCGTCGAGGGTAGCCGCAAGCATACGGCTGTCGTTGCAGTTGGCCCCGGTCAGCGTCAGGCCGAGCGGCGTGCCGTTGGCGTCCACGACGAGGTGGCGCTTCGTCCCCGGCTTGCCCCGGTCCGTCGGGTTCGGGCCCGTCGCGGAGCCCCCTTTATGGATGGCCCGCCCCTCACCGGGCTGCACTGCTAGGCTTGCAGCGCGGCCGAGATGAGGGATGGAGCGGAACGATGACGATCGCGGTGCTGGGGATCGATCTGGGCAAGAACAGCTGCAGCCTTGTCGGGCTGGATGCGAGCGGGCGGGTCGTGCTGCGCCGCCAGATGCGGCGCGAGACGGTGATCGCCTTCGGCGCGAAGCTGCCGGGGTGCGTCGTGGCCATGGAAGCGTGCTGCGGTGCGCACCACATGGGCCGCGCCCTCGTAGAGCAGGGACACACGGTCCGGCTGATGTCGCCGGAATACGTGCGCCCGTACGTCAAGGCGCAGAAGAACGACGACCGCGATGCCGAAGCCATCGCCGAGGCGGCCACCCGCCCGACGATGCGGTTCGTGGCGCTCAAGTCCGAGGCGCAGCTCGACGTGCAAACCCTGCACCGGGTCCGGGACCAGCTCGTGGGCGAGCGCACGGCGCTGATGAACCAAGTCCGCGCCATCCTTCTGGAGCGCGGCCATGTCGTCGCGCAAGGGCGGGCCAAGCTGGCCGCCTGTCTGGCTGCGTTACTCGACACAAGAGCGGGCTCCTCGCTCACACCGCGCATGCGCACCCTCGTGGCTGAGGTGCGCGAGCGTTGGCAGGGCCTCGACCGGCGTATCGCCGCGCTCGATGCTGAGTTCGCCGAGCAGGCGCGCACGGACGAGAACGCGCGTCGGCTGACCACCATCCCAGGCATCGGCGCGCTCAATGCGACCGCGCTGATTGCGGCCATCGGCGACGTGGCAAGCTTCGCCCGCGGACGCGACCTCGCCGCCTGGCTCGGCCTCGTACCGCGGCAGGTGACGACCGGCGGGAAGCCCCGGCTGGTCGGCATCACCAAGCGCGGCAGCAAGTACCTGCGCAAAACGCTCATCCAGGGTGCCCGGGCGGCGATGCCGACGCTCCGGCAAAGTGATACGCGGCTCGGGCAGTGGCTGCGCGGGCTTCTGGCGCGGGCGCATGCCAACACGGCGGTAGTGGCGCTGGCGGCGAAGATGGCGCGCATCGTCTGGGCGCTGCTGCGCCACGGGCGCGTCTACGAGGCGACGGCCGTGGCCGCCTGATCCGAGTTTGGCTGGCGCGGCGCGCGCCGGCCTTCCGATGTCTGCGAGCGGTGAGAGGAAGATGGCCTGACAGTAGATCGGTGTTCTGGAAGCCTCCCGGCAAAAATGGCGCTCGACGCCGACCCCTTTATGAGGCCCAGGACGCGCGGATCTCCATCTTGGCCAAGGGCTCGCCCGAAGGCCGGATACGTTTATGCAGACTGCTCAGACCAGCGGATCCAGAGCCACTTGCGGACGGGGCGGGCCATACGTTTTGCCGGCAGGCTCCTACTGTCGAGGGCCGCGCGCGACCAGTTGAGCGCATCGGCGTCCTGAAGCTGCTCCATCATCACGCGGTGCAGGGCGGCCCAAACACCGGCTGCCTGCCACGTGCCGAGCCGCCGCCAACTCGTTTTGCCGCTGCAGCCCACCTCAAAACGCGGCAGGTGCTTCTATCAACGGGCACCGAAGTCTGGTTCTTCCGCACTTCGTGTGGCGAAGTGTGCCGGCCGGCGTGACGTGCCCCATCTCCGGAGATCGGCTTTCCGGAGGACGCCATGCCCCGCCGTATCCTGCCCCTCGTGCCCGATGGCTTGAACGTCGTCGGCATCGAGCCGGCGACCGACCCGCTCATCGTGCGCGTTGTACCCCGCCCGAGCCCGACGCGCTGTCCCACCTGTCGATCGTCAGCAGGGCGCAAGCACGGTCATTGCGAGCGCACCCTCGCCGATTTTCCCTAGCAGGGCCGGTCCGTCCGCCTGCGCCTCCGGCTGCAACGCTTCCGCTGTGCGAACCCAGCCTGTCCGCGGCGGACCTTCAGCGAGAGCGTTGGTGACGTCGCCGTCTCTCACGCCCGCCGGTCCGAGCGGCTGCGCGTGCTCCAGCGCCATCTCGGTCTCGCCCTCGGTGGTGCGCCCGCCGCCCGTATGGCGCATCGTCTCGCGATGCCGGTGAGTGGCGATACCCTCGTGCGCCTCGTGCGTGCGGCGCCACTGCCGACGCAACCCGAGCCGCGCGTCGTCGGCATCGACGAGTGGGCTTGGCGGCGCGGGCGCAGCTACGGCACTATGGTCGTCGACCTCGAACGTCACACCGTCCTCGATCTCCTGCCCGACCGGGACGCCGGGAGCGTCGCCGCGTGGCTGCGCGCCCATCCGGGCATCGAGGTCATCGCTCGCGACCGCGCCGACGTCTTCGCCGAGGGCGCCCGCGCGGGCGCGCCGCAAGCCCAGCACGTGCTCGATCGTTTTCACCTGCTGCGTAACCTTAGCGTCGCCCTGCATGCGATCGTTGCCCATCATCATGGCGTGATCCGCGCCGTCGGTCGTGCGCGCGTCGATTACGAGGTCGAGGCGGCGCGGGCTGTGGCGGGAGCCGCGCGGCCGCCGACGGCGATCGAGGTTCGGAAGCAGGCGACGCACGCGCCGCGTCGGGCTCGGCACTCCGAGCTCAAGCGGCTGTCCGAGGCCGGCGCCTCGGTGGCCGGCATGGCTCGCGCTCTGGATCTCGATCGCAAGACGGTGCGGGTCTGGCTGCGCCAGGACGCACCGCCCTCCTGGCAGCGACGCCGCATCGTGCCGACGATCCTCGACCCCTACCGCGATCATCTCGAGGCGCGCTGGCAGGCCGGCTGCCGCAACGCCGCCGAACTCGCCCGCGGGCTGATCCACGCGGGCGCCGACATCCGTCCGCGTATGGTGCGGGATTGGGCGATGCGGCGGCGTCGCGCGAGCACGGACGTGATGGACGCCACGCCCGGCTCGACGAGCGCGCCGCCATGGCGGCCCCCGTCGATCAACCGGACGGCGTGGCTTCTGCAGGCGGACCCGAGCACGCTCGTTGCGGACGATCGCCGCTTCCTCGATCGCTTACGGGTAGAGGCACCCGATCTGGCGAAGAGCGTGGCCGTCGCGACGCGCTTTGCCGACCTCGTGCGACGGCGCTCGGGCGAGAGCCTGGAGGCTTGGTTCGCGGCGGCGGCTGCGACGCCGCTGGCGAAGTTCGCCGTCGGCCTCGAGGGCGACAGGGACGCGTTACGCGGCACGATCACGACGCCCTGGTCGACGAGTCCGGTGGAGGGGCAGATCGGTAGGCAGAAGATGCTCAAGCGCACGATGTTCGGCCGCGCGGGCTTCGCGCTGTTGCGCCAGCGCGCCCTCATAGCGATCTGACCTGTCGTTCCGCGCCGCACGAAGTGCGGAAGAACCAGTATTCAACGCCCGCTGACAGCTTCCACTGCATGCCCGTGCGCAGAACCAGGATGATGCCAGCCAGCGCCGCCCGATCCGAGGTGCGCGGTCGACCGCCTTTCGGCTTCTCAGGCTCAAACGGCAGAAGCGGCTCGATCACTGCCCACAGGTCGTCGGGAACGAGAGCGTCCATACGCTCCCAACCCACTCACACCAGTTTTGTCCCACGCTTTTAGCATTACAGTTGAAGGGAAAGGCTCCTATCTGAGAGGTTTCGGATGGGAGAGCGCGATGTCCTAAGCCTCGCTCCAATCCACGCTGGAGCTCTGGTCCAGGACGCTACGACAGGCCAAACAGCGCATCCGCCCCTTGTTCGCCGCCCCGAGTGTCGCCGCCTCGGTTAACGCTTTCTTGGACGGCCTGCTCGGGGGTGAGCGGCGCAAAACCGGCTGGATGCGGGCTGAGGCTGCCGGGGACCCGGGTCCCTGGCGCCAGCAGGCCATCCTCGGTCGCACGCACTGGGATGCGGAGGCGTTGCGCGATGTCGTGCGTGACTACGTCGTCGAGACGCTTGCCGCACCCGACGCGGTTCTCGTGATCGACGAGACCGGTTTTCTCAAACAGGGCAAAGCCTCATGCGGTGTGGGCCGGCAGTACACAGGCTCGGCCGGTAAGATCACCAACTGCCAGACCGGGGTGTTTGCCGCTTACGTCTCGGATCAGGGCCATGCCTTCATCGACCGTCGCCTGTACCTGCCCAAAGCCTGGACCGGCGATCCAGCCCGAAGGCAAGCAGCGCATGTGCCCGAGGCGATCACGTTCGCCACCAAGCCGCAGCTGGCGCAGACCATGATCGAGCGGGCCATCCAGGCAGAGGTGCCGTTTGCCTGGATGGCGGTCGACAGCATCTACGGCGTGGGCGAGATCGAGCTGGCTCTGCGGCGCGCCTACAAGGGCTACGTGCTGGGCGTTACCGGTCAGCATCACTTCTGGTCCTGGAACGCACACCTCGACGTCGCGGGCACCGCCGCGGAGATCGCCAAGGGCATCCCCGACCAGGACTGGCTGCGCCTCTCGGCCGGAGCCGGAATCAAGGGACCACGCCTGTTTGACTGGGCCTATCTGCCGCTGGCCACGCTCCGGGCCGACGCGCTCGACGCCGCGCTCGATCAGAGCTTGTGGACGCGCGGCCTGCTGGTGCGGCGCAGCCTGTCGGACGGGGCGCTCGCGTACTTCACCACCTGGTGCCCGGCCGGCACGCCGGTCGAGAAGCTGGTGATGGTGGAAGGCCGGCGCTGGGCGATCGAGGACGCGTTCCAGACCGCCAAGACGGAACTCGGATTGGCCCACAACGAGAGCCGCTCGTGGCACGGCTGGCACCGGCACGTCAGCTTGGTGATGCTGGCCTTCGCGATGCTGGCGCGGGTGCGCCACTTGGCCAACAGTCCGCCCCCAAAAACGACGCTCATCGCCAAGCTCGCCGGTGCCGTGGTCCATCCAAGAGATCCGGCGCGTGGCGATGCGGCTGGCGCAGCGGCGCATTGAGCCCGCCCTCGTGCTCGCCTGGTCAGCCTGGCGGCGCGCCCACCAAGCTGCCGCTCGACAGGCGCATCTCAGAAGAAGGATGCAACTGTAATCTTAGAGCACCATCCGAGCGGCTCACCGAGCGAGATGGCTGGATGATCTTCAAGCTCAATGCCACGAAGCGGCGCGACCCGCCGGCGGATCGCTTCCGCCAAATTCACCGACTCGACTGCCTCGGTGCCGAGCGTGTCCGAGAAGATTGAACGCACCTCGGCTTCCATTGATCGGCCATTCATAGCAGCGCGCCCGCGAAGCCGCTTCTTCACCCGCCCGTCAAGATTACCGATCGTGATCGTCGCGCTGGGTGCGTGGGAAACGGCCATGCTCCGATCGTAGGCGTTGCTAGCACTGCTGGCAACGAAATCGTTTTTTGCACTCTGCATTCAGCCTTATCATCGCTCGATGTGGCGACCCCGCTCACGGTCGAGTAGCGGATCGGGGCGATCGAGGCGGCGGGCGAGCTCGTCGACCAAAGCGCGCGTCGCCCGGGCCGGTGCCTGCGTCAGACGACGCCCGTAGGCATCCACCAGCCGCCACGTCGGCACGATGAGCGGCTCGACGCCAAGCCACGACATCGCCTCACGTAAAAGCCGCGCCGCGCGCATCACGCGCGGCACGTCGACCCCTTGGCCGATGGGCTCGCGCGTTTCCAGCGATCCATCCCGCACGAAAGCCACCCGGTCGGCGGCGTGATCGACTACGTTGGCCTTCTCGCTGTAGTTCCGCGCCTCACGGAACAGGCGCTCCAGCACCATCGCGTCGGTGGCCGGCATCCACGCATCCGCCTGACGTTGCCGGCACAGGGCGTCGAGCCGGTCGCGCTCGACCACCACCCTGGCCTCGTGCCGGTGCCGGGTCAGGCCGACATAGAGCTCGCGCGCGTCGGTCGCCGCCCCGACATACATCACCGCCGCGGACGAGGTCCGGCCTTGCGCCGCGTAGGCCGTGCCCGCATAGGCATGCACGATCCTGGGCTGCGGCCGCTTCCGGCCGAACCGCGGCTGTTGCGCCAGATCCGACCACGCCACCTCCAGCGCGCGACCATCCTCCAGCGCCAGGCGCAGGCGTGCTCCTCCCTCCGGCTCGACTGTGATCCCCTCGACCCGGGCGCGATTGCCGTTGCGCAACCCGAGATGCGGCAGGCTCTCGCCGATGCGAAGGCTATCGCCGACAGCGAGAGCGAGCGGCACTGGCCTGTCGTCACGGTCGCGCGCCGGCAGGGTGACCACATCGGGACCGAGGTGTCCCTCTGTCCGCAGCACGGCCCGCGCCCGGATATTCAGCGCTGCAGCGTCGGCGTTGCGCCGGGTCACGATCAGCACGTCCTCGCCCTGCGCCGCGCGCTGTTCGGTCCAGATCGCGAGCACGCGCGCCTGCGCAGCCTCGGCGCCGGCGACCAGCTCGATCTGGTCCCGGGCCGAGTAGGCGCGCAAGCCCGCCTCGACCTCGCCGCGCGCCATCAGCACCGAGGCCGCGCGCTGCCACTCCACCGTCTGCCGGCGGACCTGTTCGAGCACCACAGAGCGCCCGACCACATCGGCGACCGCCCGCAGAGCGCTCGCGCCCCCGACCGAGGCGAGCTGGCGCCGATCGCCGATCAGAACCACCTTCGCCCCGGCCGACCGGGCCGCGCTCAGCACGGCCTCCATGTCGCGGGTCGCGACCATCCCCGCCTCATCGACCAGCACCAGGGTACCGGCGTCGAGCAGCGCCGGCCGGTCGGGGCGGTTGGCGGTATCCGGACCTGCTGTCAGCGTCCGGTCCTGGCGCCAGCGCGCGATCGCCTGCGCCGGGATCCCGGTCGAGCGCCCGAGCTCGTCGGCGGCCACCCACGACGGGGCGAGGCCGATCACCCGGAGACCGGAGCCGCGGGCGGCGGCCACCAGGGCGGCCGCCGTCGTGGTCTTGCCGGTCCCCGCACCGGCCTGCAGCAGCGACACCCCGTCCCGACCGGCGGCGTGGCGCACGGCTTCGCCCTGCTCGGCGCTGAGGTGAGGCGCATGCTCCAGCGCATCCTCGACCGCCTCGGGCGTAATCCAGGTCCGCTCCAGGGGACGATCGGCCGCGCGCAGCATCGCCGCCTCGCAAGCGGCGATGCCCGGGCTGGTCCAGCACGCGCTGGCACCCGGGACCATCGCGGCGTCGGCCAGCGGCAGCAGCGCGCCATCCCGTTCGAGCTGGGCGAGCTCCGCCTCCACGGCGTCGACCCCGACGCCGGCGAGGCCCGCGACCTCCAGGGCGCGCTGGAGCAGATCCTTGCGCGCCACGACGCTCTCGTGCCGGAACAAGGCCGAGGCGGCGCGTGCCACCGCACCGTCGCCGGGGATCTCGGGCGGCTCGAACGGGGTCTCCCGCTCCCGATCGCGCTCGGCGGTCAGCACGAGGGCGGAGTCGCGCTCAAGGTGACGCGCGGCCAGCCACGGATCGATCACGCAGGCGGCGAGTTCCGCGCGCCAGCGTGCCTCCAGCTCCGGCCCGGTCGGCAACTCCTCCTTGCCCCGGCGGGTCGCCAAGGCGGCGATCTCGCGCTGGGCGCTGCTGGCGCCCGTGCCCGCATAGGCTAGGATCTGCTGCGAGCGCTTGGAAAAGGCCGCGAGTAACGTCTCCGGCAGGCCGGCGACCTCCCACTGCCCGCGTCCGGCCTCGCGATACTGCAGGCCGAACCGCTCGCGCAGCCCTTCGGCGAGGGCCGCCCTGTACGCCGCTCCCACTCCGAGCTGGGCGGCATATAATCGCTCAGGCTCAATGGTTAGATGCGTCCGGGACTTGTATCGACCAGCACCGGCATTTGCAGGCGTACCAGCGACATTGATGAACACGCAGTGCGTGTGAATATTCGGGTCACCCTCACGAGTTGTATAGTGATCGAACCGGCCGACGATCAGGTCGCGCGGGCGATGCTGGTCGGTACCGCCGGCGCCGGTCCGGACAGTGACGAGGCCCTCCGCGGTGACAAAACTCAGCGCCCGCTCGACGGCGGCGCGATGGGCGGCCTCGATCGCAGCGCGTTGCTCGGGCGTGCCGGCCATCCAAAGCACGGACACACTCTTCCCGGGGGTCATAGTGCAGTCGACGCCCGCCCAGTGACCCGGGCCGGCACCGCGCACCAGCGGCTTGCCCGTGCCTGGGTGGATCCCCGCACACAGGTCGCGAAACGAGGCTGCATCGATCGCCGCGCCGTGGCGCACGATCGTCTCGCCGCTGCTCCACCAGACCCCGCCGCCGTCCGAGAGGTAGTACTCGTCCCGCTTGTCGGGTTTGGCTTCGCGCTGGCTGTCGTGGGTGTAGTACGACGCTGCCGGCGAACCGGCACCGAGCCGGTGCAGCGAGGCGGTCACGGCGCCGGATCGGCGACGCCGTCGCCCTTGTGCAGGCGGCAGACCTTGGACAGGTCGATGCCGGCCGACGGCGCACCGAGTTCGCCGACCGCCTGGGCCATCTCGAGGATGGCGCCGTCGATCTGCTCCATCCGCTCGACTAGGACGCGGTGACGGATCGCCACTTCCAGGTGCTGGACGATGCACTCGACGGCCAAGCTCTCGGCGGACCAGCCGCGCTCGGCCGCGGCGGCTCGCAACCGGGCGGCGAGCGCCGCTTCCAGGGTCACGGTGAGCTTGACCTCCTGGGCCATCGGCGTACCTGCTGCGCGCGGATCGAGACGGCAGGCTTGGCACGGACGAGGCGGTTGGGCGAGGCCGACACGGCCGCGCGGTTAACGCCGGGCCACTTCAGTGCGTGTGGTGTGATATCCCTTCTGCTACCGTGGCCCAGCCGTAATCGCTGCCGTACTTGGCCGTGGGTTGCCGTATTGCTGCCGCGTCCAGCCGCGATGCAACCGTTACCTGCCGTATGCAGCCGCGCGCTAACGATTCCTTGCCGTGATCCCTGGCATTTGCCGGCCCCACCACACCGGCCGACAAGGGACCGCCTGATAGGTCGGCGTACATGCCGATGCAGTCCCGCCTCGACCTCAGCCGCCTCAAGCGCGACCTCGCCGCCTCCGCCAAGGCGCGCGACGGCATGACGCTCGCCCCGGGCGGGCGGGCGGCCACAGGGCTGATGGCGATGGTGCGCGACAACCTCGACGCGCTGCTCGCCCTGAAGGCCTCCGGCAGCACCTGGAAGGAGATTGCCGCCGGCCTGACCGCACAGGGTTACGCCACCGCCGACGGGCGCCCGCTCACCGACACGCAGCTGACCGGCGTGATTTCTAGCGTGCGCCGGCAGGCCCGCCGCCGGGCCGCGCGGGCGGCTCTGCGCGACATGCGGCCCGATCTCGCCGCGGCTCCACTGCCACCGCGCCGGCCCGCGCCGGCTTCGCCCTCCGATGCCGGCGCACGGCGAGCCCGGCTCGCCCCCGAGCTCACGGCCGGTTCGCCTCCGGAATCCGGCGAGCCGCCCATGAGCGAGGCCGAAATCCGCGATCATCACGTCACCAAGCACAAGCACCTGTTCAGGAAGGACCCCGAGTGATGGCCCGCGTTCTTATCGTCGCTCAGGAAACCGGCGGCATCGGCAAGAGCACGATCACCCGCGGGCTGGCCGAGGCGGTCACCGACGTGCCGATACTCGAAGTCGAATCGACCCCGCGCCTTACGGAGTTCAAGACCGCGAAGGCCGACAACGAGCCGGGAAGCGTGCGCCACTTCTCGGTGCGCGCCAGCCGCGAGGCGATCGAGGCCTCGGGCGGCAAGGCAGCGCGCGCCGAGTTCGACCCGGTCGTCAACGCGCTCTACAGCGTGACCGGTCCGACGCTGGTCGATCTCGGGGCCAATTCCTCGGCGAGCCTGCTCGGCGTGCTCAAGGACGAGGCGGCGTCGCTGCGTGAGGCCGGGATCGAGCTCGGCCTCGTCGTGGTGGTCGCGGCCGAGGCAGGGTCGCTGGCGGATGCGGGCAAGCTGCTTCAGGCGGCCAAGGACTGGGCGGCGGCAAGCTTCGTGGTGGCGAACGCGCTGCGCGGCGCGATCGATCCCGTCATTCTGAAGCGGGTCGCAGGTGCGGCGACGCTGAGCCATTTGCGCGCGTTCGAGCTAGAGGACGCCACCCGCGAGGTGCTCACGGCGGGGCAGCTCCGCGGCATCCCGAAGCTCGACCGCGCCAGGCTCGCTAAGGAGACCTCGCCGGCCCAGGCCGGGCGGATGCTGCGCGACCTGACCGCCTTCCGCCTCGCGGTGATGGAAGCGGTCAAGCCCGCGGCTCTCTGGCTAGTCGAGGGCTGAGCCTCGTGGCCATTCCACCGAAGCGCCCCGCGGGCCCGCCCGCCTCGGCTCCATCTGCCTCGGGATCACCGACGGCGAAGACGGTGCGGGACAACCTCGCTGCCGCCACTAAGGCGGCCGAGGCCGAGGCGACGGAGGTGGCGCGGGTAAGCAAGCGTCGGCTTGACGGGCTTTTAAAGGCGCGACCCGATGCGCGCTTTGCCGCCCTCGCCGAGGCGGAATCCGTACTCACGCCGGAAGACCGCCTGGCGCTGTTGGACTCGCTGCGGAATGCGGAGGCCTCGCATCGGCCGATCCGAGCCGGGACGGCGAGCCGGCTCGCGATCTGGCGCTCTCGGCTGCCCTACCGCCTCGTGCCAATCGGTCTCGGCCTGGGCAGTGCCTTACTGCTTTTCGGCTTGGCACTAGTCGCTTGGTACCGCACGCCAGAGCGATGGGTCACCCTGCGGGGTGCGGAGCCGCAGCCGATCGGCTGGCGTATGCCGGACGGCATGCGCGTCGCGGGCCGGCTCGATCCTGGTTCCCGCGCACTGCTTTGGCGCCGTGATGGCGCGGACGGTGTGCTGCGAAGCTGGGTGGCGCAGTCCGGCTACGCGGAGGCGCGCGTGCCCTTGAGCCTCCTCGCCACAGCCCCCTGAGCTGAATGACCTCTCGCCTGCGCTCAAACCGCTGATCGACGGAATCCACCATCGATGTCCTTCGCATTGAAGATCGTCGTCCTGACGATCGCGATCCTGCTTCTTGGCTACCCCACTGCGGCGCTCGTCGTGCACGGGCTCGATCCAACCCTCTGGCCGAGTGAGGCCATGCGCCCGGGCATGTGGTTCGCGCTCTGGCGCACCGGGCAGCTCGATGCGATCGTGGAACTGTACTGGGCGATGCTCATCGGCCGCGCGCCGGCGTTCGCGAGCGGCTTCTGGACGCTGATGGCGGTGCTCGCACCGATTGCCTTGATGATCGGCTGGCGCTTCGCCGGATCGAAGGCCGCGCCCCGGCGCGACGCCTCCGACCTGTTCGGGGGGGCGCGCTTCGCGACCGCCGCCGAGCGCGCCGCGATGGGTCGAGGCCTCGAACTCGGCCTCGACCCGGAGACCGGGCGCGCGGTGCGCGTCGCCGTCCAGGGCACGCTCGCGACCATCGCGCCACCGCGCAAGGGCAAGACCTCCGGCGCGTTGATCCCGAACCTGGCCTATCCCGAGCCGAACGCCTGGTCCGGGCCCGCGGTCGTCTTCGATCCGAAGGGCGAACTTTACAGGGCTACGGCCGAGCGGCGCCGCGCCATCGGCAGGCGTGTCATTTGTCTCGATCCGCTGAACCTCGTGGGAGGCACGGACCGATGGAATCCCCTTGCTGACCGCGATCCGGAGGATGTGCTCTATCTTCAGCATACCGCTGCCGCCCTCCTTCCCGAACCGGGCGGCGACGGCGAGGCTGCCGCCTACTTCCGCAACCGGGCGATCGATCTCATCACCGGTGCACTCCTAGTCACCCTGAAGCGCGGCACCCGCAGCGTCGCACAGGTCCAGGCGCTGATCGCCGACCCTGATACTTTGATCGCGCAACTCGAACATTTGCGACCGGCCCCCGCCGCGCTGAGCGCCCTGGAGATCCTCAAGGCCGATCCGAAGACCCGCGACCCGCTCGTCGCCACCTGCGCCCAGGCCTTCCAATGGCTCGCCGACGCGCGCCTACGCCATCTCGTCGGCGCCACCAGCTTCGACTTCGCCGACCTCGCCACCGGCCGGGTCGATCTGTTCGTGGCGGTGCCGCCCGAGTACAAAGATCTGCTGGCGCCGCTGCTGCGCTGGTTCCTCAGCGATCTGTTCACGAGCGTGCGCCGCAACCGGCCGGCCGAACGCATCTTGGTGATGATCGACGAGGCCGCAGCCCTCGGGCGGTTCTCCGAGATCCTGACTGCATCTGCCGAGCTTCCGGGCTACGGCGCCTCGCTCTGGACTCTGTGGCAGGACCGTTCGCAGATTGTCGGCCTCTACGGGCAGGCGGGGGCCGACACCATCCTCAACACCGCCGAGATCGTGACTGTGTTCGACGTGCCGGCGGTCGATCCCGACGCGAGCGAGCGCTGGTCGCGGGCGCTCGGCGACTACACCGCCCGGGTCGAGACGCTGACCCGGCCCGCCGAGGGGCAGGGTCAGCGCAGCATTGCCCTGACACCGCAGGCCGCGCGGTTGGTCCCGGCTCAGGCCCTGACCAGCATGCCGAGCCGAGAGCTTCTGGTGTTCGCCAACAGTGCCGCTTATCCGCGCCATCCGATCCGCTTGCACAAAACCGTGGCTCATTCCGACCCACGCTTCTTAAGTCTGATCAACTCTGTAGCCCCGGTCGGACAAAGCTGATGATGCACTTACATTGAACGACGTGCAAAACTTATTGAACTGAATTATATCGATTCACAATAAATATATTATTATAAAATTGCAAATTCGCGATAAATGCTACGTTTGTCATTAGAATTATAATGGCACAATTATTAGCAGTGTCGTCAACTACAGTAAAATGAAGGTCTGAGCCATGAAAATCTTCAAGAAAAATCTCCTGATGTTGAGCCGCGAAGAACTCAGTGCAAAACATCAGACTAAATCGGGTGTAATCATGCATGAAATTGGGCATGTGATTGCATACCGCCGCATAGGTATAAGCACAGCTTATATAGCGATACATGAAGATTATAACATAGGATCTATATTTGCCCCTTCTCCTTCTGATACTTCAGAAATTTCAATTGAAAATCAAATCCTAATCCATGCTTCGGGAGTATTCATGGAGAAGGCAATTTTTGGCGATTTTAATGTCGACACCGCATACGGCGATTTCATGAAGATTGCCGATATGGTTAGAGCATCAGGAAAAATATACCCAGCCCTCACAAACAGAATCGATTCCGGCGTTCCGTTTGCGGAGAGATTATTTGCGGATTACGGAACCAAATTTCCGACTAGGTCGGAAAGGTATTTTGCATACGCCCTACACCACGCAATCCTCAAGAAATTGGGCAGTGGTAATCTTATAGAAGGACATAGAGTAATTCGGTTCTGCGATATGCCGATGCTATACAGAATCACGCATCACTCTCAGTCTTCTGCCCTCAGAGAACAAACCAAAAGGTGGGATCGTTTAGATGAACTCACAACATCGTTAGAGGAAAACAGTAGTTATGCTGAACAGGAGATCCTGAGTAGACTTCGCTTCGGGCCCTAGAGGCTGTTACGGACTGCTGCGAAATCGGCAGCCCTGCGGAGCAGTAGGACGCTGAAGGCGACGAGGTGCAGCCCGGCCAGGGTAGCCGGCAGGCGTTCGTAGTCGCGGGCCAAGCGGCGGAAGCGGGCCATCCAGGCGAAGGCGCGCTCGACCACCCACCGGCGTGGCAACAGGACGAAGCCGCGCTTGGCTTCGGGCAGCTTCACCACTTCCAGGGCGATGCCGTGATCAGCCGCCGCCTTCGCCGCGCGCTCGCCGGTGTAGCCCTGATCGACATAGGCGAGATCCACGCTGTCGCCGGTGGCCTCCTGCACGGCATCAGCCAGCGCGGCCACGGCGGCGCGGTCATCGGCATCGGCGGGTGTGACATGCAGCGCCAGCACTTGGCCGAGCGTATCGACCGCCGCGTGCAGCTTCGAACCGCGGGTGCGCTTGTGTCCGTCCCAGGCGGCGCGAGCGCCACTCTCGGGCGTCGAGCGGAGCGTCCGGCTGTCGAGCACCACGGCCGAAGGTTCCTCGGTCCGGTCCGAAGCCAAGCGCAGCACGGCGCGCAGGTCGTGGACCAAACTCTCGAAGCAGCCCGCTTTCAGCCAGCGTTGCGCCTGGTCATACACGGCGTGCCAGGGCGGCAGATCGTGGGGCATCGCGCGCCAAGCCACGCCGTAGCGCACGACGTAGCGCAGCCCGTTGAACACCTCCCGCAGACTGTGCTCGCGCTGAGCGGCCGTTTCGGGAAGCAAGGTCAGGTAGGGGGCGACCAGCGCCCATTCTTCATCGCTGACATCGGAGGGGTAGGCACGGCGGGACTGCATCGCCGCCAATTTGGTGCCCTCGTAGGTCCGTAACACCCTCTAGAATTCTGACTACACCTCATAGTTAGCTCCAATTCGACTTTGAAGGGCAAACCTCAGCCGGCCACATTCGGCCATTCATTACATGCTGACCAAGCCGAACTGACGTCCGCAATATTGAGCCAACGACGAGTTGCACGTTGTCGCACATCAATGTATGACAACGCAGCTGTAACGCCGTTTAGTGCTGCTGAGTCAACGACTTACGCGGGCTGCCGCTTAGGTGAGAATCCTGGCGCCCCAGCCATTTCCGACAACTCTGCTCAAAATCAGCGACTGAGCCTGGAATGGCAGACGCCGGACGAGGGCGAGTTGTAGTGGTCAGGCGAGTGCTACAGCCGGAGCGTCACGAGCGCTTTCAGAGGTCGGCCGGGACCGGGCGTCCCTGCTGACCATGGCTGTCAGCCTCATCGTCGGAACATTCCGCAGCGGTCATCGACTCGGGTCGGTGTCCTACGCGATCAACACCTCCGCCTGCCCGTCGCTGGGCCGCGGCTTCCTCGGGCCTGGGCCGCTTCGCTCCCAACCGTCCGTCCTCGTCTTTGCCCAGAGGCCGCAACTCAGGGCGGACTACTCTCACATGGGCGGATCACGATGCGACGGGGAGCGGTTCGTACAACTCAAGCGCTGCGATTCGACACCAACCCCACGTTGAATTCTGCGAAAAAAATTTCAGCGCCGCCGTGGGCTGGGAGCATTCACTGAAGCCAAGCCTGGCGCGAATTGACAATTGGTACAACAACTTATGGGTGAATTGTGTTGTTTGATAAAGTAACAAATTGTATTTTTTCTGGATCTAGCCATGCTCATTGGATTACTGCTATGGGTTGAAGGCAAAAATTTCTCCGGTCACTAATAAATTGGCTGAAAAGCCAGGCCTTACTCGTTCAGGAAGCCGCCCATGCACTTCACTCGGAGCGATTCCAATGGGCTTCTGATCAATATGCTCGCCCAGGTCGCACAGCGTCGTCGGGGCCAGGGGATCCAGATCGACATCCGGGCATCGGCCTCCTCCTCCGTCGCCCGAAGCCGGTCCTGCACAAGCGTTGACCGTGGACCACCGCAGAGGAGCTGATCAGTTCATGCCGCTCAACGAACCCGAGCGCGAGGACGACCAACGGATCATCTCCGGAATCCCGCCTGCGGCTCCCGTCGGCCCGGCTGCCCAGCCGGGTACGGGCCGCGCACCACGGATTGCAGCCGCTTCGACAGGTGGTCACGGCGCGGCATCCGGCGGGGCATGCTGGCCGCCCCGGCCGAGGTGCGGCGAAGGCATCACTCCCAGCATCCCCGGCGCAGGCGCCCGCAGGCTGCACAATGCGGCACGACGAGCGGCACTCTCGCGAACGCTGGCGCAGCGTTGCGACTGTCCGCCGCTTCAATGACTTCCGCCGCATCGCCAAACGCTACGACAAGCTGGCTCGCAACGATACGTCAGCCGTCGCGCTCGACGCCAGCCAGGCATTTGGGTGTGACTCGCTTCCGGATGTCCGATCTAGACCACAGACAAAATTCAAATATAATTTCAATTTTTTGATATATATCAAAGTAAAACTACAGCAAAAATAACATATTCTTATCTCAAATGTAATTTTTCGCCCGATAATATTCTTTTATTTTTCCGATAAAATCTGCAACTGAAACACACTAGTCAAATTTTCCGCCATCGTAGCTCGGGAGGGCGCGTGCATGGACGGCACAGTCGCAATGGATCATCCGGCGATTGCCCGGTATCCACTCATGGAGCGGCCGTATACCGGCTTTCTCCTGGCTCTGATGGCCGGCTCGATGGACGCCTGGACCCTGTCCCAGGCTCAGACCTTCGCGACGGTGCAGTCTGGCAACGTCGTGCAGAGCGGGTACCGCCTCGTGCAAGGAGATTGGCAGGCCTTCTCCTTCTCTGCTCTGTCCGTGCTTGCCTTCGGCATTGGCTCCGCCGTGTGCGGCGCGCTGATGACCAGCATGTTACGCAAGGGCGAGGTGTTTACGCCGATCGTGTTGCTCGCGATCTGCGCCGTGCTCGTCGGCCTCGGCCTCGGCGCACGCTCCGGCGCTGTTGAGCCGCAATACATCGCCTACGGCATCAGTTTCGTCGCCGGCGCACAGGGGAACGCCTTCCACAAGGCCCGCGGCATGCTGTTCGGTGCAGTGGCCGTTACATTCGTGGTCCAGATGGCGTTCAACTTTGTCGTGCAGTCTTTGTTCTCGGAGACTGGGCCCAAGGGCAAGTCGAACCTGAGCTGGGCAGGAATATTCTTCCTGACTCTTCTCGGTTTCGCGGGCGGTGGTGCCATCGGCTACCTCGTCGACCAGCAGTTTGCCGGCGCCGCGATTTTTCTGCCCGCCGCGATCGCCCTCATCATCGGCCTGATTGCCTTCGGGGAATCCAGGAAGGTGGATCCTGACCCGACGCCCGGGGGCCTGATCGGCTGACCGGATTTCGGATGGAGCCGGACCACGGCATCTACTTCTCGCGTGGAGGAAAGCATGACCGAGTTGAAAGAACCGATCCGCGGCAGCAAAGGCGCCACGATCGTGGGGCCGCGCAATCCCGCGGTCGAGGCGCAGAATCCCGACCTCTTCATGCCACCGGAATCGGATCACGGCGGCATTCCGAACCTCAAGTTCCCCTTCTCCATGGCCCACATGCGCCTCGAGGACGGCGGCTGGGCGCGCGAGGTGACTCAGCGCGAGATGGGCGCTCTGAAGGAACTGGCGATCGTCGACATGCGCCTCCCTCCGGGCGTGGTGCGCGAGCTTCACTGGCACAAGGAAACCGAGTGGGCCTATGTGCTGCAGGGCAAGGTGCGCTTCTACTTGGTGGACCACGACCGCAACACGCTGATCGAGGATCTGGAGGCGGGCGATCTGTGGCTGGCGCCGCCCGGCATTCCCCATGCCATCCAGGGCCTCGAAGAAGGCACCGAGTTCGTGCTCGTCTTCAACGACGGCAACTTCTCCGAGAACGAGACTTTCCTCGTGACGGAATTGTTCGCTCACAACCCGACCGAGGTCCTGTCCCGGAACTTCGGCGTGCCGAAGGAAGCGTTCAATGGCCTTCCGGACCACGAGAAGTACATCTTCCGCCTGCCGGTTCCGCCGCCTCTCGAGGAGGTGCGACGTGCTCTGGGCAACGCGTCCTTCACCGATAAATATGTCTTCCGCGCCTCCCAGGTTCAGCCGACCCGCTATCCGGGCGGGGCAGGCACCGTGGTCGACTCGTCGAACTTCAAGGTCACCAATCTGGCTGCCCTGTTCATCGACCTCGAACCTGGCGGCATGCGAGAGATACACTGGCACCCTGAAGCGGATGAGCTTCAATATTACATCAGCGGGAAAGCACGAATGACCGTCTTCGATGCGGTCAACAACGCTCGGACATTTGATTTTGCGGCCGGAGACGTGGGCTACGTCCCCAAGACCCTTGCCCATTACATTGAGAACATCGGCGACGAGCCGATGCGCGTGCTCAACATCTTCCATAAGCCGGAATATCGCGACGTGTCGCTGAACAACTGGCTGGCGCTCACGCCACGCCATCTCGTGCAAGGCCACCTCGACGTGGGCGATCCGCTCATGTCTTCGCTCCGCGCCACCCGTCAAACCATCACAAAGGGCTGACATCCCAACTCACCGGAGGAGCGTACGCGCTCCTCCACCTCGCCGGGACCAGTGTCGCGCGCCTGACATTTGCGACGAAGGGTTGTCAGTGGCGCCAGTGTCGAGCGGTCGCAGGCAGGAGCGCCTGACGCTGGCCAGGAGGGTATCAACCGATTCACCCCAGCGGAGCGGCGTGAGACGGCTTTCGTGCGGCACCAGCCGGCGAACGCGAAAGCCTCGAGGGCGTTAGACCTTCTACGAACACCGGACGCCCCCGACGATGCTCCGCAGCGCCCTCACCTGGCTCGGCACGCTCGCCCTCTACCTCCTGCTCGCCGGCGAAGCCGGCTCCCACGAGGTGGCGACCGGGATCGTCGTGGCGAGCCTGATGACGGCCTGGGCCTGGCGGATCCGCACCGCTGCGAAGCGGCACTTTCGCGTCTCGTGCGCCCACCTCGCCCCCTGGGGCCGGGCGCTCGCGGGCTTGGGACCCGCGACCCTGCGCACCGGCGCGGTACTGGCGCGCGCGATCCTCGTCGGCACCCATCCGGGTCACGCTCACCGCCGGCCGTTCCGGCGCGGGCCGGAGGACGAGCCGGCCGAGCGGGCCCGGCGGGCCGGGGCCGTGCTCCTCGCCTCGCTCGCGCCCGACAGCTTCGTGCTGCGCGCCGATCCCGGTCGCGACGAGGTGCTGATCCACGCCCTCGGCGAGACGCCCCCGCCGGCCGATCCGCGGTGGCTGGCATGACGGGGCTCTGGCTCGCCGCCGCTCTCGCGCTGCTGCCTGCCCTCGGCCTCGCGGTCGCGGCAGCGGCCCGCGGCGCCCTCGCCTTCCGCCTCGTCGCGGTGCAGCTCGCCACCTCGGTCGCGGTGCTGCTCCTCGTCGTGATGAGCTTTGCCCTCGACCAACCCGCCACGATCGACCTCGGGCTCGTCCTCGCGGTGCTGACCCTGCCCGGCACCCTGCTCTTCGCCGTGTTCCAGGAGCGCTGGCTGTGAGCGTCCTCGTCGGGCTCTGTCTCGCTCTCGCGGTGCTCGCCGCCTGGATCGGCACCCTGGCGCTCTGGCGGCTCACGACCCCGTTGGGGCGCCTGCACACCGTCACGTTCGTCAACGTCGCCGGGGGCGCAGCCCTCGTCCTCGCCGCCTGGCTCACCGACGGTCTCTCGCCGCGAGCGCTGAAATGCACCGCGATCTGGCTGGCGACCCTGCTCATCGGTGCGCTCCTCTCGCACGTCACCGGTCACGCGCTGCACATCCGCGACGGGGAGCGGCGATGAGGATCCCTGCATGAGAATCACTGTATGACCTGGCTCGTCGCCGGTCTCCTGATCCTCGCCGCCCTCTCGGGCCTGCTCGTGGTGATCACCCGCGACCCCAGGCGGCAGGTCTACGCGCTCGCCGGCAACGGCCTCGTCCTCGGGCTGCTGTTCCTGGCGCTGGAGGCGCCCGACGTGGCCCTGTCGGAGATCGCCGTCGGCACGGCGGTGACGCCGTTCCTGTTCCTGGTCGCGCTCGCCGCCATCGCCACCGACCGGGTCGGCCGATGAGCGTGCGGCTCCGCCTCGTGGTGCTCATCCTCGCGCTCCTGGCGCTGGCGCCGGCCGTCGCCCACGTCGCCCTCGCCCTGCCGGGCTTCGGCGCGCCGATCTCGCCCTACGGGCAGGCGGTGAACGCCCTGCTGCCGGAGCTGCGACACGTCACCAACATGGTCGCGGCGGTCAATTTCGACGTGCGCGGCATCGATAGCTTAGGCGAGGAATGCATGCTGCTCTGCGCCGTGACCGGCGCGACGGTGCTCCTGCGCGGCGCCCGCGGCGAGAGCGGGGCCGAGCGGGCGGGCCACGTGCCAGGGCGACCGGTGATCCCGCGCGCCGACGCGACGGTGCTGACCTGCCGGATCGCCGCGACGCTCACCCTGCTGCTGGGCCTCTCCGTCGTGCTCCACGGCATGACGACGCCGGGCGGCGGCTTCCAGGGCGGGGTGATCATCGCCTCGGGCCTGCTGCTCCTCTATCTCGGCGAGGGCTACGCGGTGTGGCGGGCGCTGGTGCGCGGGCCGGTGCTCGCCCTGCTCGAGGGCGGCGGCGCGCTGCTCTACGTCCTGGCAGCGGCCCTGCCGCTCGCCATGGGCCGGCCGGCCCTGGAGAACATCCTGCCCCTCGGCACCCTCAAGGACCTCTATTCCGGCGGGCTGATGATCGTGGTCAACGCCGCGGTCGCCCTGTCGGTGACCGGCAGCTTCGGGCTCCTGCTCCTCGAGTTCATGGAGGAGACCCGCGCGCCCGACCACGATTCCGTGCCCGACGAGGAAGGCCGATGAGCGCATTGCCCTGGTTCGTCGCCGCCTGGCTGTTCGGGATCGGGCTCTACGGACTTGCCACCTCGCGCCACGCCGTGCACCTCGTCGGCTGCCTCACCGTGTGCCAGTCGGCGACCTACGTGCTGCTCCTCGGCCTCGGCTTCGTGGACGGCGCCGGGCCGCCGATCTTCTACGACCACCCGCCCGGCACGCCGGCGGTCGACCCGATCGTGCAGGCGCTGGTGCTCACCGACATCGTGGTCGGCGCCGCCGTGTCGGCGCTGCTGCTGGCCGTCGCCGTCCAGGTGCAGAAGCGCCGCCACACCCTCGATCCGCAGGTCCTGCGCCCCCTGCGCCCGCCCGAATCCACGCCCGAGCGGTCCAGCCGGTGAACCCCGACGCCGCTCTCGCCATCGCGGTGCTGCTGCCCCTCGGCGTCGCGACGCTGATGCTCAGCCTCGCCCACTGGCTGCCGCCGCGCCTGCCGAAGGTCGTCGCGATCCTGACCGCGCTCGCCGTCTGCGGCTTGTGCGCCTGGCTCGCCCGCCACAGCCTCGACGGGCCGGTGCGGCACTGGTTCGGCGGCTGGACGCCCGACGCCGCGCATCGGCCGGGCGTCGTCCTCGGCATCGGCTTCCAGGCCGATCCGGCGAGCGCCGCCCTGGCGGCCTTCTGCGGCCTGCTGTTTGCCGCCGCCTTCGTCTTCGCCTGGGGCTATTTCGACGCCGAGCACGCGCATTTCCAGGTATTGATGCTGCTGTTCCTCGCGGCGATGGTCGGCTTCTGCCTCACGCGCGACCTGTTCAACCTGTTCGTCTGGTTCGAGCTGATGAGCGTCGCGGCCTTCGCGCTCACGGCCTACCCGCTCGGCCGCAGCGCGCTGGAGGGCGCGTTCACCTTCACGGTCACCAACGCGCTCGCGAGCTTCCTGATGCTGGCGGGAACCGGGCTGCTCTACGCCCGCACCGGCACCCTCGACTTCGCCGCCATGGGCCGGGTCGTCGCCGGGATCGTCGGCGACCCGGTCGTGACCGGCGGCTTCGTGCTGGTGGCCGGGGCCCTCCTCACCAAGGCAGCAATCCTGCCGTTCCATCTCTGGCTCGCCGATGCCCACGCCGTCGCGCCGAGCCCGGTCTCGGTGATCTTCTCCGGCGCGATGGTGAGCCTCGGCCTGTTCGGCCTCGCCAAGCTGGTGGCGCAGGTCTTCGCCGGCGATCCCGCCGTCATGGGGCTGGTGCACGGGCTGATGCTGTGGCTCGGCCTCGCCACCGCCCTCGTCGCCGGCCTGATGGCCTTCGCGCAGCGCCACCTCAAGCGGCTGCTCGCCTTCTCCACCATCGCGCATCTCGGCATCATGCTGACGGCGCTCGCGGCCGACAGCGGCACCGCGAAGGCGGGCCTGCTCCTCTACATGGTCGGCCACGGCCTGGTGAAGGGCGCGCTGTTCATGGTGGCGGGCACGCTGCTTGCCCTGCGGCACTCGGCCGACGAGATCGTGCTCTACGGCCAGGGCCGGGGCCTGTGGTCGCCGGCCCTGGCGATGGGGCTCGGCGGGCTCCTCCTCGGCGGGTTGCCCCTCGGGCTGATGCACGGCGCAACCGGGCTGATGGAGCACGAGGCCGGCCCGCTCGTCACCACCGGCACGACCCTCGCCACCGCCCTCACCGGCGGCGCGGTGCTGCGCGCCGCCGCCCGGATCTTCCTGCGCGCCAGCGGCGTGCCCGGGCCGGAGCTCCTCGCTCCGACCGAGCGCGAGCGCGAGAAGCCCGACCGTCCGCTCTGGCTGATGGCCCTGCCGGCCCTCGCCCTCGTCGCCCTGGCGCTCGCGCCCTACGACACCGTCGCGCCGTTCCTCGGCGCCGCGGCGGCGCGCCTCGCCGATCCGGCGGCGCCTCCCCTGGTCTTGCCGCCGGCCGAACTCGGCAACCTCGCGCCGATCGGGCTGACGCTCGGCTTCCTGGCCCTCGCCCTCGCACGCCGCCGCGCGCTGTCACGGACGATGCGGCGGATCACCGGCGTCGAGCGGGCGGCCTTCGGGGGGCTGCAGGCGCTGCACAGCGGGCTGGTGAGCGATTACGTGACGTGGATGGCGGTGGGCCTGGCGCTGTTCGCGGTGGCCTGCGCGATGGCTTGAATGGGCTGAAGAAGATGCCTCCGTGCAAGGGTCGGCCCCCGCGTAGGCGGGGGAGCCGCGGGCCGGTCACGGGCGCAAACCATGCCGATGGGTCGATCCCCGCGTAGGCGGGGGAGCCTCTCCCTGCGAAGCAGCTGATGCCATTCACGATATCAAAGAACGCCGTCAACGACGGAGGAGAAGCGTGCCACAGGCCCGTCCGGACCCGTGGATCGCCCCCTCGGCGCCGTCGCGGTTGGCCGCACGGACGAGGCTCTCCCGCCGACGCGAGGCGCTCGCAGGCTCGGGCCGGATGCGTCGCAGGGGTGGAGCGGGCACCCGAGGAATGCCCGCTCCCGCGGGGCGGCGTCAGGCCGCCCCCGGCAGGCGGTAGTCCCGGAACTGGTCGCGGAGGGCCGTCTTCTGGATCTTGCCGGTGGCGGTGTGGGGGATCTGCTGCACCACCACCACGTCGTCGGGCATCCACCACTTGGCGATGCGCGGCGCCATGAAGGCCAGGATGTCGGCCTTGTCGGGTACCCTGCCCTCCTTCGGCACCACGATGAGCAGCGGACGCTCGTCCCATTTCGGATGCTGCACGCCGATCACCGCGGCCTCCGCCACGTCCGGGTGGCCGACCGCGAGGTTCTCGAGGTCGATCGAGGAGATCCACTCGCCGCCGGACTTGATCACGTCCTTCGAGCGGTCGGTGATCGCCATGTAGCCGTGCGAATCGATGGTGGCGACATCGCCGGTGTCGAAGAAGCCGCGATCGTCGAGGATCGGCTCGTCGCTGCGGAAATACGCCTTGGCGACGGCGAACCCCGCGACCTTCAGGCGCCCGAAGGTCGTGCCGTCCCAGGGCAGGTCGCGGCCCTCGTCGTCGGTGAGGCGGAAGTCGACGCCGAAGGGGGCGTAGCCCTGCTTCATCTTGAGGTCGAGGCGGGCGTCGCCCTCGAGGTGGGCGACCTCGGGCTTGAGCGAGCAGTAGGAGCCGATCGGGCTCATCTCGGTCATGCCCCAGGCGTGGTCGACGGTGACGCCGAAATCGCGCTCGAAGCGCTCGGTCATCGCCCGCGGGCAGGCCGAGCCGCCAATCACCACCCGCTTCAGGTGGCTCAGGCGCTTGCCGGTCGCGTCGAGGTGCTGGAGCAGGCCGAGCCAGACGGTCGGCACCGCCGCCGTCACGGTGACGCCGGTGGTCTCCAGGATCTCGAGCACCGAGGCACCGTCGAGCTTCGGGCCCGGCATGACCAGCCCGGCGCCGGACATCGGCGCCGCGAAGGTGAAGCCCCAGGCATTGGCGTGGAACAGCGGCACCACCGGCATCGCCATGTCGGTGGGCTTGAGCGCGATGAAGGCCGGGTTGTTCACCATCAGCGCCAGGAGCACGTTCGAGCGGTGCGAGTAGAGCACGCCCTTCGGCAGGCCGGTGGTGCCGGAGGTGTAGCACAGGCCCGCGGCGGTGTTCTCCTCGAAGGTCGCCCAGGCGAAATCGTCGTCGGCCTCCGCCAGCCAGTCCTCGTAGGCGACGGCGTTGCGCAAGCTCGTCTGCGGCATGTGGGCGCCGTCGGTGAGGACGACGTAGCGCTCGATCGTCGGGAGCTTGTCGGCGAGGCGCTCGATCAAGGGCACGAAGGTCAGGTCGAGGAGCAGGATACGGTCCTCGGCGTGGTTGATGATGTAGGCGATCTGCTCCTCGAACAGGCGCGGGTTCACCGTATGGTAGATCGCGCCGATGCCGGTGATGCCGTACCAAGCCTCGAGGTGGCGCCAGGTGTTCCAGGCCAGGGTCGCGACCCGGTCGCCGAGGCGGATGCCGTCGGCGGCGAGGCGCTTCGACAGGCGCAAGGACCGCTGCCGCACCTCGGCGTAGTTCGTCCGGTGCATCGGCCCCTCGACCGAGCGCGAGATGACCGGGCGGGCACCGTGCTGCACGGCGGCGTAGTCGATGACGCGGTGGATCAGCAGGGGCCAGTCCTGCATCAGGCCGAGCATGGCGTGTCTTCCTTCCCTCTGGGGACGCTCGCGGGCGCGCCCTCGATCACCGGGGCTTGGTGCCCGCGGTCTTGCGGGCAGCTTATGGCAGCGGTGCCGGGGCGGCTAGAGCGGTGCCTGGGCGCATCCCGGGGATCGGCGGCGGCCGGGCGTGGCGCCGAGATGGTTCTGATGTAAACTATCGCCATGACGGCATCCTCGCGCCCCCACCCCCTGCCCGGAAGCGGCTCCCCGGCCGAGGCCGACCCGCTGCGGGTCTGGTTCCGCTTCATCCGCCTGCACCGGCGCGTCTCCGCGGCGGTGGCGGCGGAGCTGAAGGCGGTCGGGTTGTCGATCCCGCAATTCGACGTGCTGTCGACCCTGTCGGAGCGCGAGGGCCTGACCCAGCAGGACCTCGCCGAGCGGCTCTACGTCACGAAGGGCAACGTCTCGGGCCTGATCGACCGGCTGGTCGAGGCCGGCCTGGTCGAGCGCCGCCCGATCCCCGGCGACCGGCGCTCCCACGCCCTGCACCTGACCGAGGCCGGGCTGGCGCTCGCCCGCGCCGGCATCGCGGCCCAGACGGCCTACGTCGCCCGCACCCTCGGCCGCCTGCCCCCCGGGGACGTGGCCGAGCTGGAGCGGGTGGTGCTCGCCTGGCGCGACGCGGCCCGGGCCGACGGCGCCTGACTCACCTTGGGGCATTGCCATCCGCCCTCCTATTTGTATGAGTATATCGCCCGGTGCCCGCGTGAGGCGCGCCGGTCCAGCCGCCCGCGCGAGGCGGCGCGACGGAGGGAACGCGGATGCGTGCATGGATCACGGCGCTCGTTTGCGCCTGCGCCCTGCCGGCGGGTCTCGTGCCGGCAGCGGCCGGAGAGGCCCGGAGGGCGCCGTTCGGGAGCCTGCCCGACGGGCGCGCGGTCGAGGAGGTGACGCTCGCGAATGGCGGGCTCACCGCGCGGATCCTCACCTGGGGGGCGCTGCTGCGCACCCTTGAGGTGCCGGACCGGACGGGCCGGGCGGCGGACGTCGTGCTCGGCTACGCCGATCTCGCCGGCTACCTCAAGGCCCCGAACTACTTCGGGGTCAGCGTCGGGCGCTACGCCAACCGCATCCGCGCCGGCCGCTTCAGCCTCGACGGCACGGCGTACACGCTCGCCCGCAACGACGGCCCGAACGCGCTCCACGGCGGCCGCGAGGGCTTCGACAAGCGGCTGTGGACCGTCACCGAGGTCAAGGACGGCGCCACCCCCTCGATCACCCTGCGCTACGTCAGCCCGGACGGCGAGGAGGGCTATCCCGGCACCCTGACGGCGAGCGTCACCTACGCCCTCGACGCCGCCGGCACCCTCGCGGTGGAGTACCGGGCGACCACCGACAAGCCGACCATCGTCAACCTGACGAACCACAGCTTCTTCAACCTCGCGGGCGAGAATTCCGGCCGGACGATCCTCGACCATGTCCTGACGATCCCGGCCGAGCGCTACACCCCGGTCGACGACACCCTGATCCCGACCGGCGAGATCGCCCCGGTGAACGG
Source organism: Methylobacterium variabile (assembly GCF_001043975.1). Taxonomy (GTDB): domain Bacteria; phylum Pseudomonadota; class Alphaproteobacteria; order Rhizobiales; family Beijerinckiaceae; genus Methylobacterium; species Methylobacterium variabile. The sequence goes on along the minus strand of NZ_LABY01000059.1, from coordinate 48,987 downwards.
CACGCCGTTCGACTTCCGGACGGCGACGGCGATCGGCGCGCGCATCCGCGACGGTCGCGACCCGCAGATCGTGCGCGGGCGCGGCTACGACCACAACTTCGTCGTGACGGCGGCCCCGACCAACGAGGCCCACCTCGTGGCCCGCGTCGAGGACCCGGCCTCGGGCCGGGTGATGGAGGTGTCGAGCAATCAGCCCGGCGTGCAGTTCTACGCCGGCAACTTCCTCGACGCGACGGCGGTCGGCAAGTCGGGCCTGTCCTACCGCCAGTCGGACGCGCTGGCGCTCGAGCCGCAGGTGTTTCCCGACACCCCGAACCAGCCCGCATTCGGCAGCGCACGGCTCGATCCGGGGGCGACGTACCGGAACATCATCACGTACCGGTTCTCGAGCGGGGCGCGGTAGGCGGCCGAGGATGCCGTTCAGAACTCCATGTCGAGTTCCTCGATCTCCTCCGGCTCGTCCGCCGCCGCCGCGATCCACTCGCGCATCAGGTCCCAGGCCATGATCGCGTCGCGGTAGGCGGCGCAGTCGGGCGGCAGGGCGACGCCGTAGGTGACGAAGCGGGTGCAGACCGGGGCGTACATCGCGTCCGCCACCACCGGCCGCCTCCCGAACAGGAACGGTCCCCCGTGCGCCCTGAGAGCCTCCTGCCAGATCTCGACGACCCGGGCGATGTCGGCCTGGGCGCCGCCCCAGAGCTTGAAGTCGGCGTAGCGGGCCCGCAGGTTCATCGGCAGCGCCGAGCGCAGGTTGATGAAGCCGCCGTGCATCTCGCCCGAGATCGCGTGCGACCAAGCCCGGGCCGGCAGCGCCTCCGGCAGCAGCCCGGCCCGCGGCCACACCTCGGCGAGGTACTGGGCGATGGCCAGCACGTCCCAGACCCGGACGGCGCCGTGGGTCAGGCGCGGCACCAGGAACGACGGCGAGAGGTGCAGGAGCTCGGCCCGGCTCGCCGGGTCGCCGGACAACACCTCGACCGCGAGGTCGAGCCCCGCCATGCGGCAGAGCAGCCAGCCCCGCAGCGACCAGGACGAGTAGTTGCGGCTTGAGATCGTCAGCGTCGCCTCGGCCATCCTCGTCCTCCCCGGGGGCGATCGACCCGCCCCGCGCTCGGTCGGCCCTGACGATCCAAGACTCGTGCCGGCCCGAGGCGCGTGCTGAGCCAGAATGCGTACCGACCGGAACCGGCGCTGCGATGCCCGGGAGCAATCCTCGCAGAGTTCGGCCGGCCTTTGAACAGATTTGGCTCGGACTTGGCTCGAACTTGGCTCGGGGCCTGTCTCGAACTCGACACGGGACAGACTTGGCACGGGGGTCGCATCAGGCGAACCAGGAACCGGCGGCTGTTTGTCGCCGAAAGTCCGGTCGCCGGGGATCGGACCGTGCCTTACGCTGGGTGACGGGCCGCACCCCGTGCGCGTCCGTGAGGGAGTGCCCGGGCCGATGCTCTACGATACCTTCGAGGTCCGCTCCGACGCGGCCGCGGCGACTCGCGCCTGGGGACGGGTGCTGCACGACGGCATGACGCCCTGGACGCGCGCCGGATACGGCCCGCCCGTGACCTGGGTCGCCGCCGCCGCCCGGATGATGATGCGGGCCGGCCTCACCCATGCCCGGCCCGCCTACGGGATCGAGGCGGTGCGAATCGGCAACCGCGACGTGCCGGTGACCGAGGAGCCGGTGGTCTCCACGCCCTTCGGCACCCTGCTGCGCTTCCGCAAGGACCTCGTCAGCGAGCAGCCCCGGGTTCTGGTGGTGGCGCCCCTGTCGGGCCACTTCGCCACGCTCCTGCGCGGCACCGTCCGCACCCTGCTCGCCGACCACGACGTCTACATCACCGACTGGCACAACGCCCGCGACGTGCCGCTGAGCGCCGGCCGCTTCGGCTTCGACGACTACGTCGCCCATCTGGTGCAGTTCCTCGAGGCGATCGGCGAGGGCGCCCACCTCGTGGCGGTGTGCCAGCCCGCCGTGCAGGCGCTCGCCGCCGCCGCCGTGATGGCCGAGAGCGGCAACGCAGCCCACCCGGCCAGCATGACCCTCATGGCCGGCCCCGTCGACACCCGGATCAACCCCACCAAGGTCAACGAGCTCGCCACCTCGCGGCCGATCGCGTGGTTCGAGCGCAACCTGATCGCCACCGTGCCGCGCCGCCACGCGGGGGCCGGGCGGCGGGTCTATCCCGGCTTCATGCAGGTCGCGGCCTTCATGTCGATGAACGCCGCGCGTCACATGCACGGCCACCTCGACCTCTTCTGGCACCTCGCCGAGGGTGAGGGCGACGCGACGGCGCGGGCCAAGGCGGCGCAGATCGAGACCTTCTACGACGAGTACTTCGCGGTGCTCGACCTCGCGGCGGAGTTCTACCTCGAGACGGTCAAGACCGTGTTCCAGGACGCGACACTCGCCCGGAACCGGCTGACCTACCGGGGCGACCCCATCGATACGCGGGCGATCCGCAGGACCGCCCTGATGACCGTGGAGGGCGAGCGCGACGACATCTGCGCCGTCGGACAGACCGTGGCGGCCCACGACCTCTGCACCGGCCTCAAGCCGTTCCGCAAGCGCCACCACCTCCAGGCCGGCGTCGGCCATTACGGCGTCTTCTCCGGCCGCAAGTGGGAGAACCAGACCTATCCGCTGGTGCGCAGCTTCATTCAGGCCAACGCTTGACGTGACCACGCCCCGCCTCATGTAGAAGACAGGGCGCGCCCGGGGTGAGATCCGCGCCCGGGCACGGCCGCTCAAATTTCGGTCAGGCGGCCACTCGCCGGTTGGAAGTCGCGGCGGAGTGGTGTATGGCCCCGATCAGGCGCTTACCGTGCGCCGACAGCTTGCGCCGGGCTCCGGTGCGACCGCGATGCAAGACCAGCCCCTCCCGGTCCCCAGAGGTCCGGGGCGTGGGGCGCATTTCGGTTTGCCGGGCAGGCAGCCATCCGGGCGCGTTCCGCGCAAGGTCGGCCACGATTCGGAATCTTTGACAGAGGACATACACCCTTGCAGGTACTCGTTCGGGACAACAACGTCGATCAGGCCCTTCGCGTGCTCAAGAAGAAGATGCAGCGCGAGGGCATCTTCCGCGAGATGAAGCAGCGCAAGGCCTACGAGAAGCCGTCGGTGCGCAAGGCCCGCGAGAAGGCGGAGGCTGTGCGCCGCGCCCGCAAGCAGGCCCGCAAGACCGCGATCCGCGAGGGCCTGATCGCCGCGCCGAAGCCGAAGCCCCGCGTCGGCGCCCCCCGCCGTCCGGCCCCGGCCGCCGCTGCCCCGGCCGCTGCAGCTCCGGCCGCCAACGCGTAAGATCGACGGTCGGCCCCGCGCGCACGCGCCGCGGGGCTCGTTCCGAGCCGATGAGCCCGACGCCGCGAGGCGTGCGGGCTTTTCGCGTTTCAGGCTGCGGCGGCGAAGGTCGCCCGCTCGGCCTCGAGCAGCACGTCGAGGGGCCGCCAGGGCTTCTGCATGTAGACGGCGTGATCCGGCACGGCCTGGGGAGCTCCCGGCCGGGACGTCACCACCAGGCGCACGTCGGGCCAGTCCCGCTCCACCGTGCGGGCGAGGGTGGCGCCGTCCATCTCGCCCGAGAGCTGCATCTCCGTGAACAGCAGCGCGACCTCGGAGCCGTGCTCGCGCATCACCGCGAGCGCGTCGGCGGCGCTGTCGCAGGCGATCACGTCGAGATCGGTCTCCTCCAGGATCGCCGCGGCGAAGTCCCGAACGGATTCATCGTCCTCCACCACGACGGCGATCGGAGCGGTGGGTGCTGCTCTGCCCATGAAGCCTCCTGTCGTATTTCTCGAGTCTTGTTAGTTCCCGGATGCGCGCGAGGGCTCGGGATGGACGCTGGATCGATCGGCGGCCCGGCGAATCGCCCGATCGCCCCGATGCGCGAAGCGGGGCGGGCGGAATCAACGGAGCGGGGATCGGGCCCGGCGCGGATCGTGTGCCGGGACGGCGGACGCAAGCCGGCTACGCGAACACGCCTGCGCGAGCATCAACGGTTCAATCCTGACATTGATCCCGGCAAAAGGTCTATACGTCCGGCGACGGCGAATGCACCGGGCGCAAGCCGGGCCCCTGCCCGCGCGTTGGGCATGCTGCGGTGCATTAACGAGCTGTTCACCGTGATGAGGAGAATGTTACCGTCCGATGACGGCGGCGGACGAGGCACGGCCCGGGGCGGGACCGGCATCCGCCGCGGGAGGTGAAGAGCCGATGTGCCGCTTCCTCGCCTACCACGGCGACCCGGTTTATCTCGACGAGCTGGTCTGCGCGCCGACCCACTCCCTGGTGCACCAGTCGCTGCACGCCGCGGAGGCCCAGACCGAAACCAACGGCGACGGGTTCGGTATCGGCTGGTACGGCGAGCGGCCGGAGCCGGGCCTCTACCGCGACGTGCGGCCGGCCTGGTCCGACGAGAACCTGCGCAGCCTCTCGCAGCAGATCCGCGCCCGCACCTTCTTCGCCCATGTCCGCGCCTCGACCGGCACCGCGACCACCCGGGCGAACTGCCACCCCTTCGCCCATGGCCGCCACCTGTTCATGCATAACGGCCAGATCGGCGGGTATCCGCGCATCCGCCGGCGGCTCGAGGCGCTGATCCCGGACGCCCTGTACGAGGCGCGCCAGGGCACCACCGATTCGGAGGCCCTCTTCCTCCTCGCCCTCGCGCACGGCCTCGACCAGGACCCGGTCGGCGCCATGGCGGCAAGCCTGGCGGCCGCCCGCACCCTGATGCGCGAGGCCGGGGTGGACGAGCCCCTGCGCTTCACTGCCGTGCTCACCGACGGCGAGAGCCTCACCGCCTACCGCTGGGCCTGCGACGGCCGCCCGCCGAGCCTGTACTGGCGCGAGACCGGCACCGGCCTCGCGGTGGTCTCCGAGCCGATCGACGGCCGCCGCGCCGGCTGGGCCGAGGTGCCGAAGGGCGGAACCCTGCTCGCCCGCCCGGGCGAGCCGGTCCGCGTGGTCGGGCCCGACGAGGGCGGCCTGCGGGCGGCGGCCTGAGGGCTCCGGGCGCTCAACGTCGCTCCGCGCTCACCGGGAACGCGAGAGAGCCCGGACCCGCCGGGAGTAAGCGGCGGTGACGGGGCGCGATCCGAACCTCACGCCGCCCGGACCTCGCCCAGGAAGGCCGTGACCGACTCCGCCAGCAGGGCGGAGTTCTGCGCCAGCACCTCGGCGACGGCGCGGACCTGATCCGACTGGGCGGCGCTCGCCAGGGAGGCGGCCCGGACCTGGTCGATGCTCGCCGCGACGCTGCGGGCCTCGGCGCTGGCGCGGTCGATGTTGCGGCCGATGCCGGCGCTCGTCGCCTCCTGGTCCTGCATCGCGCCGCGGATCTCGTCGGCGAGGCGGCTCGTCTCGGCGACCGCCTCGATGATCGTCCCGATCTCCTGGGCGGTGTGCCGGGTCGCGCCCTGGATCGCGGCGATCTGGGCGGCGATGCGGTCGGTCGCGGCCGCGGTCTGGCCGGCGAGGGCCTTGACCTCGGCGGCGACGACCGCGAATCCCTTGCCGGCGGTGCCGGCCCGGGCCGCCTCGATGGTGGCATTGAGCGCGAGCAGGTTGGTCTGCCCGGCGATGGACGAGATCAGGTCCGCCGCCTCGCCGATCTCGCCCGATGCGCTCACCAGGCGCTGCACCGTGGCGGCGGTGGCTTGGCTGCGCGCCAGGGTCGCGCTCGCCATCTCGCTCGCCCGGCCGACCCGGCCGCCGACGCCGGCGGCGGATTGGGCGAAGTGCCGGAACGCGCCCTCGACCGCGTCGACCGCCTGGGCAGCGACGCCGGAGGCCCCGGTGACCGCGCCGGATTGCTGCTCGACCTCGTGGGCCGCCCGTGACAGCACGTCGGCGGTGAGCTCCATCTCGCGGGTCGAGGCGTTGAGCGCCTCGGCCGCCTGCGACGCGCGGGCCTCGAAGGCCCGGCAGGCCTCCTCCAGCCGCTCGGCCCGCCGCAGCTCGACCCCGGCGCGGGCCCGCTCGACCGCCTGCGCCGCCGCCTGCTCGCGCAGGGCGGCCTGGAACACCGCGAGCGAGGCGGCCATCTCGCCGATCTCGTCGCGGCGCCGGGTGAAGGGCACGGCGACCGCGAGGTCCCCCGCGGTGAGGGCCTGCATCGTGCCGCGCAGGCGATGGAGCGGACGGCGCACCTGCGACAGGCTCACCCAGAGGGCGCCGGCGACCGCGAGGATGAGCCCGAGGACCGGCACCGCGACCAGGGCCACCGCCTCCTGGCGGCGCGCCTGCCGCACGGCCTCGCGCTCGGACTGGAGGCGCTCGAGCACCGCGTCGCCGAGCGTGAGGATCCGGGCCACCATCCGCTCTCGGCTCCGGATCGTCGCCTCGTCGGCAGCCTGGATCTGGGCCGCCTTGGGCGACAGGGTCTGGCCGAGCTCGGCGGTGTCGCGCTGGTAGGCCAGGAATTCCTGCAAGGTGAGCGACAGCGCCCTCGCCTCGCCCTCGTCGAGGTAGGGTCCGAGCGCGGCGAAGAAGGCCGGGCGCTCCGCCTCGAGCGCCTCGAGCGCCCCGCGCAGCGCCCCGAAGCGCTGCTTGGCCTCGGCCACGTCCTCGGCCGCCACCAGGGCCTGCACCGTGACCACGACGTGCTCGATGAGCTGGGCCAGGGTGCGGGTGTGCAGGGCCGCCTCCCAGGCCGCCTCCACGGCGCCCGCGCGTCGCTGCTCGTTGTGCGAGAGGGAGATCGCGAAAGCGGCGATGCCGGCCGCGACGAGGATCGGCAGCCCGACGACGATGCCGAGCTTCTTGCCCAGGGTGAAGCGCATGGGACGCACCGGGAATTGTTCTGATGCCGCGCCTCTACGACGACAGAACCTTACGCGGCCTTAAATGAAGCCGTCTAAGCATCAATATGACGAATTCATGTATTTTCCGACCAATTTGCCGCTGAATTGTGCGAAGGCGCGAAGATCGGTGCGAAGATTTGCTTATTATCGCCCCGCACAGATCTTTGATTAGCAATTTATTCCTAATCTTCAAGTCGAACTTCATGCATCGAGGTAGCGCCGGCGCAGATGGCCGAGGAAGATGTCGGCCGAGAGCGGCCGCCCGGTCGCCAGCGTCAGGATCTCCTGCGTGCCGAGCGCGCTGCCCTTCTGGTGCACGTTCGCGCGCAGCCAGCCGACGAGCGGCGCGAAATCGCCCCGGGCGAGGCCGGGGCGCAGGTCTGGTTCCGCCGCGCAGGCGGCCTCGAACAGCTGGGCGGCCATCATCGCCCCGAGGGTGTAGGTCGGGAAGTAGCCCCAGGCGCCGCCGGGCCAGTGGATGTCCTGCAGGCAGCCCCGGGCGTCGTCCGGCACGCTGAGGCCGAGGAGCCGGTGCATGCCGTCGTTGAACGCCCCCGGCAGGTCGTCGATCTCCATCTCGCCCCGGATCAGCGCCCGCTCGAGGCGGTAGCGCAGCAGGATGTGGGCCGGGTACGTCACCTCGTCGGCGTCGACCCGGATGAAGCCGGGCTCGACCCGGGTGTAGTTGCGGTAGAGGGCGTCGGCCTCCCAGGCCGGCCCGGTGCCGCCGAAGGCCTCCCGCACCAGCGGTGCGAGGTAGGCGACGAAGTCGCGGCTGCGGCCGGCCTGCATCTCCAGGGTGAGCGACTGGCTCTCGTGCAGGCTCATGCCCCGGGCGGCGCCCACGGGCTGGCGGCGCCAGGCGGCGGGGCGGCCCTGCTCGTAGAGGGCGTGGCCGGTCTCGTGCAGCACGCCCATCAGGGCGCGGGCGAAGTCGGTCTCGTCGTATCGGGTGGTGATGCGCACGTCGTCGGTCGCACCGCCGCAGAACGGGTGCAGGCTGACGTCGAGGCGGCCGCGGGCGAAGTCGAACCCCGCCGCCCGCATCAGGGCGAGCCCGACCTGGCGCTGGGCCTCGACCGGAAACGGCCCCGCCGCCACGGGTGCGGGTCCCGCCGCCTCCTGGCGCGCCCGCGCCGCGGCGATCAGGTCCGGCAGCTCGGCCTCGAGCACCGAGAAGAGCGGGTCGATGTCGGCCTGGCGCAGGCCCGGGTCGTAGCTGTCGAGGAGCGCGTCGTAGGGGGAGAGGCTCAAGCGCTCTCCCTTCGCCCGGCCGATCTCGCGCTGGAGCCGCAGCACCTCGGCGAGGTCCGGCCTCAGGAGGGCGAAATCGGCCGTGCGGCGGGCCTCGCGCCAAGTCATCTCGGCCCGCGACACCGCCCGCGAACTCGCCTCGACGAGGTCGCGCGGCACCGCGGCGGCGTGGATGTAGGCGCGGCGCATCTCGGCGAGGTTCGCCCGCTGCCAGTCGTCGAGACCGTCCTCGTCGGCGGCCGCGGCGAGGCGGTCGGCGGTGGCGGGATCGGTCAGGAGGTCGTGGGCGAGGCCGCGCAGCACCGCGATCTGGTCGCCGCGCCCCTCCGCCGCCCCGTCCGGCATCAGCGTCTGGGCATCCCAGCCGAGGATGCCGGAGGCGTCCTCGAGGGCGCTGATGCGGGCGAAGGTGGCTTCGAGGGCGCGGTAGGCCTGCATGGCAAGATCCTGGTCGGGCGGGAATCGTCGCCGGGTTGTCCGACACCGGCCGGTGGCCTGGCAAGGATCGCAGCAAGGATCAGCCGCGGCCGGGGAAGAGACCTGGCGCTCGAAGGGCCCGGCTCCTCCTTGATCGCGCCCCGCCGGCAGGATAGTTTTCCCTGATGCGCCCGTTCTTCGCCATCACCCTGCGAATGACCCGGCCCGACCGCGCGAGGTCCGGCCGGAGAGGGTGACGCGCGCCAGCGCGCGACAGGCGAGAGCGCCGAACCCAGCCCTTCCGTGCCGAGCGGGAGGGCTTTTTCGTATCGACGGGTTCGGCGCGTCCACCCTCTCCGCACGGGACGCCCCCATGTCACGCCGCATCCTCGTCACCAGCGCGCTGCCCTATGTCAGCGGCGCCAAGCATCTCGGCAACCTCGTCGGCTCCCTGCTGCCCGCCGACGTGCACGCGCGCTTCCACCGCCAGATCGGCAGCGACGTGCTCTTCATCTGCGCCACCGACGAGCACGGCACGCCCACCGAGATCGCGGCGGCGCGGGCCGGGCTCGATCCCCGCCGCTTCTGCGACGGCGAGCACGCCCGTCAGGCGGACACCTACCGCCGCTTCGGGCTGAGCTTCGACCATTTCGGCCGCTCCTCCGCCCCGTCCAACCACGCGCTGACCCAGCACTTCTACCGTCGCCTCGACGAGGCCGGGCTGATCGCCGAGCGGAGCGTGCCGCAGATCTGGTCGCCCGCGGACGGCCGCTACCTGCCCGACCGCTACGTGCTCGGCACCTGTCCCCATTGCGGCGACGCGGATGCGCGGGGCGACCAATGCGACGCCTGCGGCACCCTGCTCGATCCCGTGGACCTGGTCGCGCCGCGCTCGGCGCTCTCGGGCGACACCCGGCTGGAGCTGCGCGAGAGCCGCCACCTGTTCCTGCGGCAGTCGGCCCTCGTGGACCGCCTGAACGGCTGGCTCGACACCCGCGCGGGCTGGCCGCCCTTCGTCGTCTCCCTCGCGCGAAGCTGGCTGACCGCCGACCTCAAGGACCGCTGCATCACCCGCGACCTGTCGTGGGGCGTGCCGGTGCCGTGCCCCGGCTTCGAGGGAAAGGTGTTCTACGTCTGGTTCGACGCGCCCATCGCCTACATCGCCGCCACGCAGGACTGGGCCGCCGCCCGGGGCCGGGAGTGGCGGGACTGGTGGTGGGGCGAGGCGGCGCGCGAGACCCACTACGTCCAGTTCCTGGGCAAGGACAACGTGCCCTTCCACGCCGTGAGCTTCCCCTGCACCCTGATCGGCTCGGGCGAGCCGTGGCACACGGCCGACGTGATCAAGGGCTTCCACTGGCTCACCCACGAGGGCGGCAGGTTCTCGACGAGCCAGGGGCGCGGCCTCTCCTGCGAGGCGGCCCTCGCGGCGCTGCCCGCCGACCTGTGGCGCTGGTGGCTGATCGCGAACGCGCCCGAGGGCGCCGATGTCGACTTCCGGGCCGAGCGGTTCGTGGCGGACGTGAACAAGGACCTCGCGGACGTCTTCGGCAACCTCGTGCAGCGGGTGACGCGCTTCGCGGCGACGGCCTTCGAGGGGCGCGTCCCGACCGGAGGAGAGCCGGGCCCGGCCGAGCGCACGCTGGCGGCGGAGGCCGGGGAGCGCGTGGCCGCGATCCGCCGGCATCACGAAGCACGGGAATTCCGACGCGCGGCGGCCGAGACGCGGGCGCTCTGGACCCGGGCGAACGCCTACGTCCAGGATGCCGCGCCGTGGTCGACGCTCCGGCACGACCGCCCCCGGGCGGCGGTCACCACCCGCGTCGCGCTGGGCCTCATTGAGGTCTGCGCCGCCGTGGCCTGGAGCATCGTTCCGAGCCTCGCCTCCTCGGCCATCGCCGCGGTCGGCGGGAGGGCCGCGGACGTGCCGGCATGGCCGAGCGACGTCGAACGCCTGATCCTGGGCGACCGGAACTCCGGCGCTCCCTTGGCCCCGTCCTTCGAGCCGGTCGTGAAGCTCCGCGCCGAGGATCTCCGCCCATCCCGTCGCTAAGGGCGCGCGATGCGCCCTCCTCGGGGTGCGGAGAGAGGCGGGAGCAGCCGCTCGCTCACGGCTCCACCCGGCGCAGCACGAAGGTCGTCCCGATCTCCGGGTCGCGGCGCCAGCGCCCCTCCCCCACCGGGATCAGCTCGACGCTGTGGCCGCGCCGCGCGACGAGAACGAGGCGCCCGGCATCGTAGTGCCAGGCCGTGGGGTCGAACAGGGCGAGGCCCGGGTCGCGGCAGCCCTCCTGCACCTGTGCGCCGTCGGACTTGAGCGCGACCCGGCAGACGTCCTTCTCGACGAAGCGGTCGAGGGTGTAGAGGCCGGCGACGGCGGTCGCGCTCGCCGGGGCGCCGGCCCAGGTGTCGCGGGGGATCGGCGGGGAGGACAGGGCCGCGGGCGTCACCAGCGGCGCCTCCGGGGCGGCCGGCCGCGCGCCGGCCTGGGCCAGGCTGTAGCGCTCGCCGCTCGGGGCCTCGGCGCTGCGGGGGCCCTCGCCGTCCGGGCCTGCGAAGGCCAGCACCGGCTGGCCCTCCCGGTCGAGGAACTGGATCAGATCGCCCTCCCGGCGCCAGCCCGCGATGCCGTTGACCACCGGGAGCGCCCGCCGGCAGCCGGCCGGAAATCGCAGGGCCTGGCCGACCGGGCCGGCCTCCGCCGCCAGCATCAGGCCGCAGCGGCGGAAGCTGCCGTCGAGGGCCAGTTCCCACGGCCCGGCCGCCCCGGCGGCCTCGCGGGGCGGGCCTAGATCCTGCGCCGCCGCGCCCCCCGCCCAGATCGCCAGACCGAGGACGGGGAGGAGGCGGCGCAGGCACATGGCTCGGGTCTCTCGTAGGGTCAGGCCTTCCAGGGTGTCTCGGCCACGGGGGTCACCGGACCCTTGCCCTGGAACCAGGAGGTCAGGTTATCAACGACGAGCTGGCCCATTGCGTTGCGCGTGTGAATCGAGGCCGAGCCGACATGGGGCAACAGGACCGCGTGCTCCTGGGCGATCAGGGCGTCCGGAACCTTCGGCTCGTCGGCGAAGACGTCGAGGCCGGCGCTCTGGATCGTGCCGTCGGCGAGCGCCGCGGCCAGCGCGTCCTCGTCCACCAGGGTGCCGCGGGCGACGTTGATCAGCACGCCCTCGGGCCCCAGCGCTTCCAGCACCTCGCGGCCGATCATGTTCTTGGTCTCGGGGCCGCCGGGCGCCACCACCATCAGCACGTCGCAGGCCTTCGCCATCTCGAGGAGCGACGGATAGTAGGTGTAGGGCACGTCCGCCTGCCGGGTGCGGCCGTGATAGGCGATCGGCATCCCGAAGGCGACGAGGCGGTGGGCGATCGCCCGGCCGATGCGGCCGAGGCCGAGGATGCCGACCGTGCGCCCGCGCAGGGTGCCGGTGAGCGGATAGGGCTTCTCCAGCCACTTGCCCTGGCGCAGGTAGCGGTCGACCTGCGGGATCTGCCGCACGGTGGCGAGCAGCAGGCCGACCGCGAGGTCGGCCACCTCGTCCGTCAGCACGTCCGGGGTGTTGGTGACCATCACGCCGCGCCGCCCGCAGGCCGCGGCGTCGATCGTGTCGTAGCCGACGCCGAAATTGGCGACGATCTCGAGCTTCGGCAGCCGGTCGAGGAGCGCATCGTTCACGTGGACGTGGCTCACCGCCATGCCGCGAATCCGTGGGCCCACCTCGTCGAGGAAGCGCTCCTTGTCCTCGGCCTTGTCGCCGCGGTGGAGGGTGAAGAGCCTCTCCAGGCTGTCGGTCACCAGCGGCATCATCAGCCGCATGATCAGCACGTCTGTGGACTTCAAGCCTGTCTCCCGGTGGTTTCTTGCGCATCCGACGATGGGCGCATGGCGGAGGCGCTTGATCTTGCGCTCCGCGCGCCCGATGATGGCCGCCAACACGAGAGGCGGCAAGACAGGCCGCCCCGTTCTACGGGTTGAGGAAACACCCCCATGAGCGCCAGACGCCCCACCGAGGGCCCGCCTGTCGTGTGTTCGTCGCCTGCCTGTGGCAGCGCTGCCGTTCCGGCCCGCGCGCCGCGCGCGGCCTTGTCCTGACTAGAACACGAACACGAGGAGCCGATGGCCGGGCTGGAAATCAGGAACGTGCGCAAATCGTTCGGGGCCACCCCGATCCTGCACGGCGTCTCGATCGACATTCAGGACGGGGAGTTCGTCATCCTGGTCGGCCCTTCGGGCTGCGGGAAGTCGACCCTGCTCCGGATGATCGCCGGGCTCGAGAACATCACGGCGGGCGAGATCCGGATCGGCTCGCGGGTCGTCAACGCGGTGCCGCCCAAGGAGCGCGACATCGCCATGGTGTTCCAGAACTACGCGCTCTACCCGCACATGACGGTGCGGGACAACATGGCCTTCTCGCTCAAGCTGAGGAAGGCCGCCAAGGAGGAGATCGCGACCCGGGTGAACCGCGCCGCGGCAATCCTGGGGCTGGAGAAGCTCCTCGACCGCTACCCGCGCCAGCTCTCCGGCGGCCAGCGCCAGCGCGTCGCCATGGGGCGGGCGATCGTGCGCGACCCGCAGGTGTTCCTGTTCGACGAGCCCCTGTCGAACCTCGACGCCAAGCTGCGCGTGGCGATGCGGGCGGAGATCAAGGAGCTGCACCAGCGCCTGCGCACCACCACGGTCTACGTCACCCACGACCAGATCGAGGCCATGACCATGGCCGACAAGATCGTGGTGATGCATGACGGCGTGGTCGAGCAGATCGGCGCGCCGCTCGAGCTCTACGACCGGCCCGACAACCTGTTCGTCGCCGGCTTCATCGGCTCGCCGGCGATGAACTTCCTCAAGGGCAAGGTGGCGGGCGATTCGTTCCGCACCGACGGCGGCCTGACCCTGCCGCTGCCGACCCGCGGGGCGCGCCCCGCCGACGGGATGCCGGCGGTCTACGGCCTGCGGCCCGAGCACGTGCGCCTGTCGGAGGGCGGGGTCCCGGTCGAGGTGGCGGTGGTGGAGCCCACCGGCTCCGAGACGATGGTGCTGGTGCGCCCGCCGGGCGCCGGGACGCAGGACATCTCCAAGGAGGTCGCCCGCGACATCGCCTGCGTGTTCCGGGACCGCATCGGCGCCGGCCCGGGCGAGCGGATCAGCATCACGGCCGATCCCGGCCTCGTCCACCTGTTCGACGCCGACAGCGGCCGCCGCCTGAACTGAGCGAAGTTTCCGGCCGGCCCGCGGGACGCTGTCCCGTGGGCCGGCCACACTGCCCAACGACACGAAACCATCCCGGGAGAGACGCCACGATGTCAGCCTTCGACCGTCGCCAGATCCTCAAGGGGGGCGCCGCCCTCGGCCTCGCCTCCGCGGCCGGCCTGGAGGGCTTCGCCCGCGCCTGGGCGCAGGAGAACCAGTGGAAGCCCGAACAGGGCGCCTCGCTCAAGCTCCTGCGCTGGAAGCGCTTCATCCCCTCCGAGGACGAGGCTTTCATGCGCCTCGTCGACGCCTTCACCAAGGCGACCGGCGTGCCGGTGAGCGTGACGAGCGAGTCCTTCGACGACATCCAGCCCAAGGCCTCGGTCGCGGCCAATACCGGCCAGGGGCCGGACATGGTCTGGGGCCTGTACTCGTTCCCGGCCCTGTTCCCGTCGAAATGCCTCAAGGTCGGCGACGTCGCGGACTACCTCGGCAAGAAGTACGGCGGCTGGCTGCCCGCGGCGGAAGCCTACGGCAAGGTCAAGGGCGAGTGGATCGCCATCCCGATGGCGTTCAACGGCGGCTACCTCAACTACCGCATCTCGGCCATGAACAAGGCCGGCTTCACCAAGTTCCCGGAAGACCATGCCGGCTTCTTGGAGCTGTGCAAGGCGATGAAGAAGAACAACACCCCGGCCGGCTTCGCGCTGGGGCACGCCACCGGCGACGCCAACTCGTGGATCCACTGGGCGCTGTGGTCGCACGACGCCTACCTGGTCGACGCGAACGAGAAGATCGTCATCAACTCGCCGGAGACCGCCAAGGCGCTCGAATACGTCAAGGCGCTCTACGAGACCTTCGTGCCCGGCACGGTGTCGTGGAACGACTCGTCCAACAACAAGGCGTTCCTGTCGGGCGACCTCTACCTCACCAACAACGGCATCTCGATCTACGCCGCGGCCAAGAACGAGAAGAAGGAGATCGCGGCGGACATGGACCACGCCGCCTATCCGGTCGGCAAGTCCGGCAAGCCGACCGAGTTCCAGCTCGCCTTCCCGATCCTGGCCTACACCTACACCAAGGCGCCGAACGCCTGTAAGGCCTTCATGGCCTTCGCGCTCGAGGCCCAGAACTACAATTCCTGGCTTGAGGCGTCGCAGGGCTATCTCTGCCATCCGCTGAAGGCCTATTCCAACAACCCGATCTGGACCGCCGACCCGAAGAACAAGGTGTTCGGCGAGGCCTCGACCCGCACCCTCGCCGCCGGCGGCCTCGCGCCGGTGAGCGAGAAGGTGGCCGCCGTGCTCGCCGACTTCGTCGTCGTCGACATGTTCGCCTCCTACTGCACCGGCCGCGAGGACCTGAAGAGCGCGATCCGCACCGCCGAGCGGCAGGCGCAGCGGATCTTCCGGTCGGCCTGACGGCCCGGCGCCCCTGCTCTTCCATCGGCGGGGCAGGGCCGCTGCTCGGGTTCGTCGTGAGGGCGTGGGACTCGGCTCGACGGATCTCGCACCCTCCTCGTCAACCCCGGGGCCGCGCAGCGGAGCCCGGAGTGCCGAAGGCACACCCAGACGCTCGGGTGTCCCGGGACAGGGCACCACCTGCGATTCTGGATCCCGGGCTCCGCTGCGCTGCCCCGGGATGACTCGGTGAAGCGTGACGATGAGCGTCTATCCTGTCCCCACGCAGTCGAGCACGCTCTACAGTTCCTAAAGCCCTTCGTTTTCGACCCCCGTCCGCAGGGGCAAGATACAAACAACACCCGGAGGAGGCTCCCCGTGGCCGACATCGCCCTCGCCCGCCCCGCTTCGGCGGCGCCCACGACCGGCTCGGCCTGGGCCCGGTTCCGGGCCAGCCGCGGATGGCTGGGCTTCTGGTTCATGCTGCCGGCAGCCGCGATCCTGCTGCTGTTCCTGGCCTATCCCCTCGGCAAGGGCATCTGGCTCTCGCTCACCGACACCCGCATCGGGCGCGGCGGCAGCTTCGTCGGGCTCGAGAACTACGAGTGGCTGTGGGACGACAGCGTCTTCTGGCTCTCGGTGTTCAACACGCTGGTCTATACGGGCTTCGCCTCGGTGGCGAAGTTCGCGATCGGCCTCTACCTGGCGCTGCTCCTCAACAAGCGGCTGCCGTTCAAGGCCCTGATCCGCTCGATCGTGCTGATCCCGTTCGTCGTGCCGACGGTGCTCTCGGCGCTGGCGTTCTGGTGGATCTTCGACAGCCAGTTCTCGATCATCTCGTGGTCGCTGCGCCATCTCGGCCTGCTCGACCGCAACATCGACTTCCTCGGCGATCCGACGATGGCGCGGATCTGCGTGACCTTCGCTAACATCTGGCGCGGCGTGCCGTTCATCGCCATCACGCTGCTCGCCGGCCTGCAGACCGTCTCGCCCTCGCTCTACGAGGCGGCGACGATCGACGGCGCCACGCCGTGGCAGAACTTCCGCCACATCACCCTGCCGCTGCTCACCCCGATCATCGCCGTGGTGATGACCTTCTCGGTGCTGTTCACCTTCACCGACTTCCAGCTGATCTGGGCGATGACCCGCGGCGGTCCCGTCAACGCGACCCACCTGATGGCGACCCTGTCCTACCAGCGCGGCATCCTCTCGGGGAACCTCGGCGAGGGTGCGGCGATCGCCACCGCGATGGTGCCGTTCCTGATCTTCGCCATCGGGATCTCGTGGTTCGGCCTCCAGAACCGCAAGTGGCAGACCGGCTGAGAAGGAAACATCAACGATGGCCGCGACCACGACCACCGACACCACCGACAACAACGAGGGCATGGCCTATCTCGACACGCTGCCGAAGCGCGTCGTCACGGTCTACCTGCCGCTCTTCGTCATCCTGGTGGTGCTGCTGTTCCCGTTCTACTGGATGGCGCTCACCGCCATCAAACCGGACGAGCAGCTCATCGACATGGAGACCTACAACCCGTTCTGGGTGGTCTCGCCGACGCTCAAGCACATCTCGAAGCTCCTGTTCCAGACCCACTACCCGTTGTGGCTGTGGAACACGATGATGATCTCGGTGGCGGCGACCGTGCTGTCGCTGTTCGCCAGCGTGCTCGCCGCCTACGCGATCGTGCGGATCCGCTACAAGGGCGCGGTCGCGGTCGGCGCGGCGATCTTCCTCGCCTACCTGGTGCCGCCCTCGATCCTGTTCATCCCGCTCGCCACCATCATCCAGGCCTACGGGCTCTACGACTCGCCCTTCGCCCTGGTGCTGGTCTACCCCACCATCCTGATCCCGTTCTCGACCTGGCTGCTGATGGGGTACTTCAAGACCATCCCCTACGAGCTGGAGGAGTGCGCGCTGATCGACGGGGCGAGCCGCTGGCAGATCCTGGTCAAGATCATCCTGCCGCTGGCGGTGCCGGGGCTGATCTCCGCCGGCATCTTCTCGCTGACCCTGTGCTGGAACGAGTTCATCTACGCCCTCACCTTCCTGTCCTCGACCGACAACAAGACCGTGCCGGTGGCGGTGGTGAGCGAGTTCGTCGACGGCGACATCTACCGCTGGGGCTCGCTGATGGCGGGCGCGCTCGTCGGCTCGCTGCCGCTGGTGATCCTGTACTCGTTCTTCGTCGAGCACTACGTCTCGGCTATGACCGGGGCGGTCAAGGAATAGCGACACGCCGCGCCCCCGACCGGCCGCGCCCGGAGGCGCGGGACAGGACGACGGACCGGTCCCCGCACGCTTGCGGCCCCTGCATCCCCTTGCGGCGCCGCAGGCCCTACCCGCCTGCCGATGAGACGGTTACATGACGATGCGCCGGGGCCAGCCGACACGGAACCCGGCTCTTACCGACAGGTCTTCGTGACAAGGCACACACCCCGATGACTGCCCCCCGCACCCTCTACGACAAGATCTGGGACGACCACGTCGTCGATCGTCAGCCGGACGGCACCTGCCTCCTCTACATCGACCGGCACCTCGTGCACGAGGTCACCTCTCCCCAGGCCTTCGAGGGGCTTCGTCTCGCCGGGCGCCGGGTGCGCCACCCGGAGAAGACGCTGGCGGTCGTCGACCACAACGTCCAGACCTCGGACCGCAGCTTCGGCATCGAGGATCCCGAGAGCCGCACGCAGATCGACACGCTGGCCGAGAACGTGCGCGAGTTCGGCATCGAGTACTACGACGCCCTCGACCGCCGGCAGGGCATCGTCCACATCATCGGGCCGGAGCAGGGCTTCACCCTGCCGGGCCAGACGATCGTCTGCGGCGATTCCCACACCTCGACCCACGGCGCCTTCGGGGCTCTCGCCCACGGCATCGGCACCTCGGAGGTCGAGCACGTGCTCGCTACCCAGACGCTGATCCAGAAGAAGGCGAAGAACATGCGCGCCGTCGTCGACGGCCGCCTGCCCGCCGGCGTCACCGCCAAGGACATCATCCTGGCGATCATCGGCGAGATCGGCACCGCGGGCGGCACCGGCCACGTGCTCGAATACGCCGGCGAGGCGATCCGGAGCCTCTCGATGGAGGGCCGGATGACGATCTGCAACATGTCGATCGAGGGCGGCGCCCGGGCCGGCATGGTGGCCCCGGACGAGACCACCTTCGCCTACATCAAGGACCGGCCGAAGGCGCCGAAGGGCGAGGCATTCGAGCGGGCGGTCGCCTACTGGCGCGATCTCGTTTCCGACGAAGGCGCCCATTTCGACCGCGAGATCCGCCTCGACGCCGCCAACCTGCCGCCGATCGTGACCTGGGGCACCTCGCCCGAGGACGTCGTGTCGGTTCAGGGCCGGGTGCCGGATCCGGCCTCGATCGAGGACGAGAACCTGCGCCTCTCGAAGGAGAAGGCCCTGTCCTACATGGGCCTGACGCCGGGCACGCGGATCACCGACATCGCCCTCGACAAGGTGTTCATCGGCTCCTGCACCAACGGCCGGATCGAGGACCTGCGGATCGTCGCCCGCATGGTCGAGGGCAGGAAGATCCACCCGAACGTCGCCGGCATGGTGGTGCCGGGCTCGGGCCTCGTGAAGCAGCAGGCGGAGCAGGAGGGCATCGCCAGGATCCTGATCGAGGCCGGTTTCGACTGGCGCGAGCCGGGCTGCTCGATGTGCCTCGGCATGAACGCCGACCGCCTGAAACCCCACGAGCGCTGCGCCTCGACCTCGAACCGCAACTTCGAGGGCCGCCAGGGCCACAAGGGCCGCACCCACCTCGTCTCCCCGGCGATGGCCGCAGCCGCCGCCATCGCGGGCCACTTCGTCGACATCCGCGAGTGGCCGGCCGGGGCCTGACGGCCTTTTCGCGGAGCGGCGGAGTTCGGCGTTGACGCCGCCTCCGCCGCCGACTAAACGACCCGTACCGCGGCGCTGCCCAGCAGCGCTTCGGGCCCAGGTGGCGGAATTGGTAGACGCGCTGGTTTCAGGTACCAGTGGTGCAAGCCGTGGAGGTTCGAGTCCTCTCCTGGGCACCAACACCTCTCAGTGGTGTTGATGCTTCTCGCGATGCGGTGAATCCTGACACGACTGAGTTCGTGATCGACGGCTGAGAGCGACCGGTGCGCGGCAAGGCCTGCGCCGAGACCCCAAAGACAGCTGCCTCTCCCCTGCCCGAGCATGCGGCCCTCCACGAATCCCAGCGCCGCTGGCATCGTCGGACTCCCGGAACCCGCGCAGTGGACCTTGGATCCCTGACCGCTGGCGGTTCAAGGGCGGTCCGGTTGCGCGCCGCGTCGTCGCCATGCGTCCGGCGATCCCACCTGCTCGCGCCCTCAGTGCACATCCTCTGCCGACGCCGCTCAATCCCGTTGACGCCGCCTCCGCCGCCGACTAAACGACCCGTACCGCGGCGCTGCCCAGCAGCGCTTCGGGCCCAGGTGGCGGAATTGGTAGACGCGCTGGTTTCAGGTACCAGTGGTGCAAGCCGTGGAGGTTCGAGTCCTCTCCTGGGCACCAACACCCCTCAGCGGTGTTGATGCCGTCCCCGAGCAGGACGAGATCTGATCCGATCGCGAAGTCGCTCCTCTCCTGACCATTGCCGCCGCGATAATCGACTTTCCGCGTGATCCGAACCGGTCCGGACCGCCCCGCGTTGGGCTGGATCGACCGGAGGACATGCTCATGCCGCGCAGCGACGATCTGCTCACCGCCAGACCGCACCTGACCCGCCGCGACGAGGATGCGGCAGCCGCCAAGGCCGGCGTGTCACCGGCCGACCACGACGGCGCGCGAAAGCCCGATGCCCTCGATCCGGGCACCAGCACCTCCGGGGACGAGCCGCGGCCCCGGTCCGCTCCGGCGGGCGAGGGCGAGGTCTGATCGGGATCCGGCCGGCTGGACCGAGTGGGAATCGGCCCGGGCCGTCGACCGGACGAGTGCCGCCGCGCGCGTGGGCTTCCGGCCGGGCACTTCGAGGTGTTGCGCTGGCTATTTCTGGGGCAACCAGAAACTGATCCGCCCACATGGCCACCTATCGCTTCATGCGCCCCTTCAGCCGCGTCGCGCAGCCGATCCAGCTTTGCTGCGCGACCTGCGGGTGGGTGGACGACGTCCTGGACATCCGCGCGCAGCAGATCGAGCACCGCGCCTTCGCCGGCGATTAAGCGCCTTTGGCCAACCTGTCGCTCTGCGCCTACCTCTCCGACCCGGCCGACGAGTCTGGCTACGACCTCGCGGCCGGCCAACCCGCGATGCACATGTGACGGGGGCGGATCGCGGCCCTTCCTGGCCGGCGGCGCCCGATAGCGCCGGCGTGGTCCTGGTCGCAGCTGCCCGCGGGTTCCCGGCCCGGCGCTAGATCCTCAGCCTGGCGCCGGCCCGCCGTTGCCACGGGCCTCGGGCGCCGGACCGGGGCCCGGGGCCGGCGTCCCGTCCGGGCCCGCCTTCGGCCGCTCCGGCGCGGCGCTCTCGGGGTAGCGGGCGCGGTAGGCGCGCAGGAACTCGGTGAGCGTCTCAGCGCTGGTCGCCTGGCGGACGAGGCTGCGGAAGGCCGCGGTGCCCGACGCGTTCGGTGCCGCGACGAGGCCGAAGGTGCGGGCGTCGGGGCTCTCGGCCATCTTCGGGGTGTACTTGGTGCGCAGCCGGTCGAGGCTCAACGTATCCTCGGCGAGCGCGTAGGCGATCGCCGCCCGCATCACGTCGGCGCGCTCGGGGTCCGAGAGCGGGGCGGGCTCGCGCCAGCGGGTGCCGAGCAGCGCCTCGTGCGCCTCCCCGGCCTCGCGCCAGCGGCGGGCGCCCCACAGGATGTCGCCGCGCAGGTGCGCCGCCTCCGGCCCGTCGTTGCCCTCGAGCAGCTCCAGCGCCAGGTCGGTGCGCGAGAGGTCGGAGAGGGCGCGGGCCTCGAGGAGCAGGCGCGCGTCGCGGATCTGGGCCGGCAGCTCGGGCAGGCGCGTGCTCTGCAGTACCTTGAGCGCCTTGAGCGGCTCGCCCTCCATCAGCCGGACGGTCGCCAGCCGCGCCGCCACGCTCGCCCGGGCCGCCCCGGTGAGGCGGTTGTCGACCTGGTGCTGCAGCAGGTCGCCGGCGGCGTCGAGGAGGTCGAGGGCGACGAGGCGGTCGGCTAGCCGGCGCACGATCTCGTCGCCCTGGCGGCCGATCGGCGTGAACTCCTTGAAGTCGTAGAACAGCGCCAGGGCCTCGATCCGCCCGAGGCTCGCGCCGCGGTCCGACAGGAACAGGGCGGCGAACAAGGCCACCGTGTCGTCGTGCAGGCCCCGGGTCGCCGGATGATCCGGAAAGAGGCGGTTGGCCTTGCGGGCGCTCGCGAAGGCATCGCGCCAGCGGCCGGTGCCGGCGTACAGCCGGCCGAGCCGGGCCAGGGCCTCGGCCTCCGCGTCGCCGTGCCAGACCAGCGTCAGGCGCTCCAGGCGATCGATCGCCTCCTCGGGCGTCATCGTGCCGGTGGCGCGACCGAGGTCGACCACCCGCAGGGTCGCCTGGGCGGCCACCGGCGCCTCGCCGGTCTCGGCGAGCTGCTGGTAGGCGCGGCGGGCCTCGCCGTCCTGGCCGATCGCCTCGGCGAAGCGCGCCTTCAGGAAGGCGAGCTGGTCACGGGCGAAGGGCCGCTCGGCGAGGGGGCCCACGGCGGTGAGGGCTCGCTGGGCGAAGGCCGGATCCTTGGCGTCGAGGGCGGCCTCCGCGGCGGCGAGGTAGAGCGGCAATTGCAGGTCGTCGGGATAGGCCTCGATCACCGGCAGGCCGGCCTTGAAGGCGGCGAGCGCCACGGCGCTGCGCCGGCCGCGCACGTCCAGGATGCCCCGCCAGAGCCGCATCTCGGCATCCTGGGCCTGCCTGCTGTCGGGGTTGAGGAAACCGGCCGCCCGCGCGTCCTGGCCCATGCGGAGCGCCGCGATCGCCGAGAGCAGCCGCACCGGCCGCTCCGCCGCGAGGGCCGCGTCCTCCCGGGCGGCGTGGGTGAGCACGCCGGAGGCCTCCGCCGAGAAGCCGTTGGCGAGGAGCACCCGGGCGAGGTCGAGGCGCGCGGCGGAGCGGGCCGGCCGCTCCGCCGTCGCCGCTGCGACTTCGGCGGCGCGGATGCGCGCGCGCACGTCGCCGCGCTGGTCCTCGCGCCAGCGCTCGGGGAGCACCATCAGGGCGGCGGCGGCCTGCGCGCCGGCCTCCGGCGCCTCGACCACCGCCGGCGAGACCGACAGGCCGCCGGAGCGGGTGATCGTCACCTCGTTAAGGCCGGGACGCACCGCCACGTCGTCCGCCGTCGCCAGGACGGCCACGCCCTGGCGGCTCGGCAGCAGCTCGAACTCGACGAAGCGGCCACGCTTGGGGACCCCGGCGGTGCGCGGGCCCCGGGCGGTCACCACGGCGATGCGCTCGCCGTCGCGGTCGAGCCAGAGCGCACCGCCGGGGCGCGCCAGCGGCACCGCCACCGCGGGCTTGCCGGTGGGATCGGCGCTGCGCTGCGGGGCGAGCAGGTCGCCGCCCGGCGCGCTGCCGTCGCCGAGCACCAGGTCCCAGCCCTGCCCCTCCCCCGCCGCGAGCTGGGCGAGGATGCCCGGATCGAGGCGCAGCCGCAGGACCGTGAAGGCGCCCTCCACACGCGGCCCCTCGGCGAGGCTCGCCGGCGCTCCCGCCGGCAGGGGGGGCAGGCCGATGGCGGAGGTGGTCTCGAACACGAGGGTGGCGGTCCCGCCGCGCTCGAACAGGGCCGCGGGCGGCCGGGCGGCGAACGGGAAGGCGATGCGCAGGCCCGGCCCGGCCCGGGCGATCCGCGCCTGGACCGGCCCGACGGGCGCCGGCTCCGCCGCGGCAGGCGATGGGACCGGCGCCTGGGCCGGAATTTGGTCCTCGGCCTGGGACCGGGAGAGGGGCGCGGCGGGAGACTCGGCCTGCGACGCCTCGGCCCCCGGCGGCTTGGCGCCGGGCTGCGGCGCGGCGCCGGCCTTCGCCGCGGCCGCGGGCTTCGCGAGGTCGAGGACGTAGGACTCGTCCTCGCGGTAGCCCTCCGCGGTGTAGCCTTCGGCGAGCTTCAGGGTGAGCCGGGCGGCCTCCGCACCGGTCTCGGCGGCAAGCGCCGTCGCGGCCGGTCGCAGGGCCGCGCGGGCCTCCGCGGCCTCGACCGTGTAGGCGCCCGGGATGCGCAGGCGGACCTCGGAGCCGGTGCGCTCCAGGCCGACCTCGGTCTCCCGCGGCAGCCGGACGGAGAGCCGGGTCAGGGTCGGCAGGTGCGCCACCTCCAGGCGCAGCGGCACCGTGCGCCGGGCCTGGGCGGCCTCCCGGCGCAGGCGCGCGCCCAGCTCCTCCGCCCGCCGGGTGAGGTCGGCCAGGACCTCCGGCGGCAGGCCAGGCGGCAGGCCGGTCCAGCTCTCGGGCATGAGGTCGATGAAGACCCGCTCACCGGCTTCCAGCACGTTGACCTTGTAGGGCGCCTGGAGCGCGACGCGCAGGCCGGCGCCGTCCGGATCGCGGCGGACCTGCGCCACGTAGGCCGGCATCTCGGTGGCCAGGCGCTCGCGCTGGCCCGTCACCGGCTCGCGGAAGCTCACCACCAGCACGCCGCCGGTGACCTTGGCGAACACCTTCACGCTGTGATCGAAGGTGAGCGCGATGCGCCCGAAATTCCGCTGCTCGCTGCCCTGAATTGCGACGAGCTGCGCCGCCGCGGCCGCGCTCGCGCCGGCGGCCAGTCCCGCCAGCGCGATCAGCGCCGCACACCAGCGGCTCCTGCCCGTCGAACCCATCGCGATCCGCCCGAAAACCCCGAGCCGGCACCATGCCGCCACACGGCTAACGAGGGCTTAAATCTGGCGCGTGCCGGCATCGGGCGCCGGGCGGGCCAAGCTCGCGAACGGACCGGGGGCGGGGTCAGCGCGCGCCGTCGATCGCCGGCAGCTCGCCCGGAGGCAGGCCGGGGACGCCGGCGGGCTTCGGCCCGCCCGCACCCCGGGCGCGCTGGGCGAGAGCCACGGTGAGGCGCTCGGCGGCCTCGGGCTGCATCACCGCCAGCACCTCGGCCATCTTGCGCGGGTTCATGCCGGTCACCACCGGCACCAGCACGTCGAGGCGCAGCCGGTCGAAGACCCGGGCGGCCTCCTTCGGCTTCATCGTCTCGTACATCGTCACCAGGGACCGGAGCCCCGCGGCTTCCGCCTCGGCGCGCTTGGCTGCCGCGTCGTCGCCCTTCTGCTCCAGGGTCTTGAGGTCGTTGATGCGGCTCTCGAGCTTGCGCTCGGCGTTCTCGATCAATTGCTCACGGGTCTCGAGGTCGCGCGAGCGCTGCTGCAGGGCGTCGCGCCGGGCGCCGAGCTTCTCCAGGATCGCCCGCTCGGCGGACGGGGCCGGCTCGCCGGCCGGGCGCGGCGGCTCCGGCGAGGGCGCCGCGGCGGCCGGCTCCTTGGCCGCCTCCTTCGGCGAGACCGAGCCGGTGATCGTCGGATCGGTGGGCTCGTAGCCGGAGCGGGCATGGACCAGCAGCTCGGCGAAGCGGGTGCCGGTGGACGGCCCGGCGGAGAGCAGGGCGAGAACCTTCAGCAGCAGCAGCCCCGAGGCGGCGACCGCCACCGCATCGACCAGGCGCAGGCGGATCATCGGCCCGCGCCAGGCCGGGGTCGTGACGAGGCGCCGCACCAGGACGGCGAGGGAGGCCGGCGGCGGCGGAACCCTGACGGGCAGCGTGCCGGGCGCCGCGGCGGTCCCGGACGCGGCCGGCTTCGATGCAGCCGGCTTCGATGCAGCCATCCTGGGCGCCGCATTGGCCGCAGCCACCGTGGGGGCCGCCTTCGCGGCGGCTGCGGCGGGCCCGGCCTTCGCGTCCGCGAGGGCGGCCGGGGCCGGCGCGCCGGCCCCGGCCGCCGGCAGCCCGGCGAAGCGGCGCAGGAGCGCTCCGAGGATCATGCGGCCTGAGCCTGGAGGCGGCTCAGGGCCCGCTCGCTCAGGGCGCGGGCGGCGGCCGCGGCGGCGCCGAGGCGCTCGCTGGTGGAGACCGGCCGCGGCTCGGGCGCGGGCGGCGGCACCGGCGCAGGAGCAGCGGGCGCCTGCGCGACGGGACCTTGAACGACGGGACCTTGAACGACGGGACCTTGCGCGGCCGGAGCGCCGGCGCCCTGCGCGGCTGGGGCCTGGGCGAACGCTTGAGCGAAGGCGGCGGCTTGCGCGGACGCGGCCGGGGCCGCCATCTCGGTGGGCGCCGCCGCCCGGGCCTGGGCGACGATGCGGCCGATGCGGGAGAGCACCTCGTCGCCGGCCTGGAGCTGGGCCGCGAGGTCGGCGTTGGTGCGCTCGGCCAGGCGCAGGCGCTCGGCGAGCGTCCGGTCGCACTCGGCGAGCGTGGTGCGCAGGCCGGCGATCGCCCGCTCGGCGGACTCGGTCGCCCCCATCAGGTCGCCGATGGTCTGGCGCATCGCCGCCTCGTCGGCCTTGAGGCGGGTGATGCGGCGGCCGAGGCCGACGGAGGTGACGATGCAGGCGACGAGCAGGACCGCCACCAGCAGGTCGGCCAGGATGCTGACGATCAGGCTCACGGCGTCGCCTCGCTCCGGGGCTGCGGCAGGTTCAGGGGGGACATGGTCGACCTCAGCCGTCCTTGCGGTTCTGCATCGAGGCCTCGAAGGCCGCGAAGGTGGTGCGGGCGCGGCGCAGGGGGCGGGTCACCTGCACGGCGATGCTGTCGTCGAGGCGTCCGATCCGCCCCTGCGTCATCGCCCAGTCGCCGCAGCGCAGGGTGATGAGGTCGGAGGGCTTGGCGTCGAACATGATGGTGTCGCCGACCTCGAGCGAGAGCACCCGGCGCAGGGGCAGCGACATCTCGTGCAGCACCGCCTCGACCGCGACGTCGGCCTGGAAGATCTCGGTGGCGAGGTGCCCCTCCCAGATGTGGTCGCGGCCGAGCTTCTCGCCCATGAAGCTCTGCAGCAGCAGATCGCGGATCGGCTCGATCGTGGCGTAGGGAAACAGGATCTGGAGCAGCCCGCCGCGGCCCTCCATGTCGAGCTTGAGGTCGATCAGGATCGCCGCGTTGGCCGGCCGCGTGATGGTGGCGAAGCGCGGGTTGGTCTCGATCCGGTCGATGAGGAAGCGCACCGGCGAGAGCGGCTGGAACGAGGCCTCGAGGTCGCCGAGGATGATCTCGACCATGCGGCGCACGAGCTGCATCTCGATCGGCGTGAACGGCCGCCCGTCGAGGCGGATGCTGGTGCCGCCGCGCTTGCCGCCGAGCAGCAGGTCGAGGGTCGAATAGGCGAGGTTCGACTCGACCGTGACGAGCCCCGAATTCTCCCACGCGTCGGCCCGGAACACGCCGAGCAGCGTCGGCAGCGGGATCGCGTTCAGGTAGTCGCCGAAGCGCACCGAGGTGATGTTGTCGAGGGTGACCTCGACGTTGTCCTGGAAGAAGTTGCGCAACGAGGTCGACAGCAACCGGATCATCCGGTCGAAGACGATCTCGAGCATCGGCAGGCGCTCGTACGAGACGACGCCCGAATCGACGATGGCCCGGATGCCGCCCGCGCCCGAGGCCGAGAGCTCCCTCAGCGAGAAGCCGAGGACCTGGTCGATCTCCTCCTGGTTCAGGATGCGGTCGTTGCCGGCGAGCTCGGGGAGGTTCTCGGCCTCGCCCTCGTCGATCATGTTGGCCCATTCGGCCGCCATGTCGCTCGCCTGGGTGGCGGTGCCCTGCTCCGCCAGCGCCGCGCCCCACTCCTCGGCGAGCGAGGCGTCGCCGCCCCCGCCCTGCTCGATCAGCGCGGCGGCCCAGTCGTCGTCGTCGATGGTGTCGTCAGGTCCGGCCACGGAAGCACCAAATCCCGCTCGAGGATTCTACTGGATGATGAAGTCCTTGAAGAGCACCGCGTCGACCTTGGCGGGGTAGACCGCCACGTTGACGCGCCGCAGCAGCTCCTCGCGCAGGCGGTAGGTCCCGCCCGCCGCCTCGAAGTCGCCGACCCGCAGCTCGCGCACGAAGACCTGGAACGTGTCCTCGACCCGCGGCATCAGCGCCTGGATCTCGGACGCCACCTTGGCGTCCCGCACCTCGAGGGCGAGCTTCAGCCGCACGAAGCGCGGCTGGGTCTGCCCGGGCTCGGGGATCAGGTTCATGGTCATCTCGCGCATGTCCATGAAGGCGACCGGCAGCTTCTGCTCGACGGCCGGCTTCTCGGCATGGGCGGCGCGGCTGCGCATCACCATGAAGCCGCCCCCGGCGCCGGCCACCAGCAGCACGGCGGCAGCGATGATGACGAGCTTCTTCCGGCCCCCGCCGGCGGGGGCCGCGCCCTCCTCGCCCTCGGCTTCCGGAGCTGGTGCCTGACCCTTCTTGGGCTTCCTGGCCATCGCGCCCGCCGTCCAAACCTGAAGAACAACCCGTGATCGGGACCCACCCGCAGATTGTGGGAAGACGGTTAACGCGCCGTTAAGGCGGCAAATTCTGCCCGGTCGAACCTGCCGGGCCGGCAATCCCGTCACGGTCCGGGGCCCGCGACCGATTAACCAAGCATTTGCCATAACAGCAGGAATTCCGGCGCACCGACCTGGCACGCGCCCTGCCAACCAAAAGGAACGGGTCGGCCGCTGGGGAGCGGGGTGGCCCGGACAGGAACCGCATCGTCGGGGAGCACGAGACGGATGCAGAATGCCCAGCTGATCGGGCTCTCGGCCCAGATGGCCCTGGGGCGCGAGCTCGAGGTCATCGCCAACAACATGGCCAACGTCACCACGACGGGCTTCAAGGCGCGCACGACGCGCTTCCAGGAATACCTGATGCCGAAGGCGAGCGCGGAGACCTTCCAGCGTCCCGACCGTCGCCTGTCCTACGTCATCGACGCGGCCACGCCCCTCGACCTGAGCCAGGGTCCCGTCGAGGCCACCGGCAACCCGCTCAACGTCGCGATCCGCGGCGAGGCCTTCTTCGCGGTGCAGACGCCGCAGGGCGAGCGCTACACCCGCAACGGCGCCTTCGAGATGAACCCGCAGGGGCAGATCGTGACGAGCGACGGCCACCTGGTGCTCGGCGACGGCGGCCCCATCCAGATCAGCCAGCAGGAGACCGGGCTGACGATCGGGCCGGACGGCACCGTCTCGACCAACCAGGGCAACCGCGGCAAGGTCCGCCTCGTCACCTTCGCCGACCCGCAGGGCCTGACGAATGCCGGCGGCAACCTCTACTCCGCGACCGCCGCGCCCCAGCCGGCGGGCCCGCAGGGGCGGCTCGAGCCCGGGGCGCTGGAGCGCTCGAACGTCCGCCCGGTCCTGGCGATGAGCCGGATGCTGGAGGTGAACCGGGTCTACCAGCTCGTCTCCGACACGGTCTCGCGGCTCGATTCCCTGCGCGGCATGGCGATCCAGCGCCTCGCCGACGCCTCGGCCGCGTAAGGAGGACCGACGATGCGCGCGCTCTACGCCGCCGCCACCGGCATGGCGGCCCAGGAACTCAACGTCCAGGTCATCTCGAACAACATCGCGAACCTGCGCACGACCGGCTACAAGCGCCAGCAGGCGCATTTCCAGGACCTTCTCTACCAGAACCTGCGCCGGGCGGGCTCCGCCACCTCCGACCAGAACAACCAGCTGCCGGCGGGCCTCGCCCTCGGCTCGGGCGTGAAGACCACCTCGACCGCCCGGGTGATGTCGCAGGGCACGCTGTCCTCGACGGAGAAGACCTACGACGTCGCGGTGCGCGGCGAGGGCTTCTTCCAGATTACCATGCCGGACGGGCGCACCGCCTACACGAGGGACGGCTCGTTCGACCTCGACGCGCAGGGGCAGATCGTCACCCGCGACGGCTACCTGATGAACCCGAACATCACGGTGCCGAACAACGCCACCCGCGTCACCATCAGCGCCTCGGGCGTGGTGCAGGCGATGGTGCCGGGCCAGACCGCGCCGCAGAACCTCGGCCAGATCCAGATGGCCCGGTTCGTCAACAAGGTCGGCCTCGAATCGATCGGCGACAACCTGTTCATCGAGACCCTGGCCTCGGGCCCGCCCATCACCGGCATCCCCGGCAACGAGGGGTTCGGCAACCTCCAGCAGAGCTACCTCGAGGAGGCCAACGTCAACGCCGTCTCGGAGATCTCCTCGCTGATCGCCGCGCAGCGCGCCTACGAGATGAACTCGAAGGTCGTGACCGCCGCCGACCAGATGCTCTCCACCACCTCGCAGATGTTCCGCGGATGAGCGCCCCGATGATCCAGTCCGCCACCCCCGCCCCGGAGGCGCGCCGCGCGCTCCTCGGCGCCGGCATCCTCGGGCGCACCGCCTTCACGCTCGTGGCCCTCGGCCTCCTCACCCTGCCGGTGCTCGCCGCAGAGTCGCCCCGCCTCTCCCTCAAGGGCGACATCACCGCCGAGCGCGACGTCATCACGCTCGGCGACCTCGTCTCCGGGGCGCCGCCGGCCCTCGCCCAGAGGGCGCTCTTCCGGGCGCCGGCGCTGGGCAGCTCCGGCACGATCCAGGTGCGGCGCATCGTCGAGGCGGCGGCCGGCCTCGGGCTCGACGCGCCGGAGAGCGGCGGCCGTCTCCAGATCTCGGTGCAGCGCGCGGCCCGCCGCATCGCCGCGCCGGAGATCGAGGCCGCCGTGAAGGCGGCGCTCGTGAAGCTCCGCGGGCTCGATGCCGGCTTCGTCACCGTCGCCTTCGAGGGCGAGCCCCCGGTCCTGACCGTGCCGCCGGACCTCACGAGCCCGCTGGCCGCCCAGGACGTGACCTACGATCCCCGCAGCCGCCGGGTCACCGCCCTCGTGGTGGTGGGCGAGCGCCAGGCCTCGCTCCGTGTCGCCGGCCAGGTGGTCGAGATGGCCGACGTCGCGGTGCTCACCCGGGCGATCGGCCGGGGCGAGACGCTCTCCGCGCCCGACGTCGCGGTCGAGCGGCGCCCGCGCGAGGGCCTGCCCGCCGACATCGCCGCCGACCCGGCGGCCTTCGTCGGCCAGGTGGCGCAGAAGCCCCTCGGCGCCGGCACGGCGCTCCGCGCCGGCGATCTCGGCCGGCCGGACCTCGTCGCCCGCGGCGAGTCGGTGACGATCGTCTACGAGACCCCCGGCGTGGTCCTGGCGCTGCGCGGCCAGGCCCGGGAGGGCGGCCCCCTCGGGGCGGTGATCGGGGTGGTCAACCCGGTCTCCAAGAAGGTGATCCAGGCCACCGTGATCGGCCCCGGCCGCGTGACCGTGGCGCCGATCGTCCCGGTGACGGCGGCGGCCGCGCCCGGCCGGCTCGCCGCCGCCGTCCCGGCCCGCTGAGGGACACGCGCGATGACGCCCGTCTCCCGCCTCGCCCTTCCGGCCCTCGCGGCCCTGCTGCTCGCCGGCTGCAACACCGTCGACCGCCTCTCGAACATCGGCGCGCAGCCGGCGCTCTCGGCGATCGAGGACCCGACCGCGCAGGCGGGCTACCGCCCGGTGCGGCTGCCGATGCCGGACGTCCAGCCGGTCTCCTACGCCTCGAACTCCCTCTGGCGCACCGGCTCGCGGGCCTTCTTCAAGGACCAGCGCGCCGCGAAGGTCGGCGACCTCGTGACGGTGAAGATCAACGTCACCGACAAGGCGAACCTCAACAACGAGACCAAGCGCTCGCGCTCGAGCAGCGAGTCGTTCGGGCTGCCCAACGCCTTCGGCCTCGAGACGAAGACCAAGCTCCTGGGCGGCGCCGATCCGTCGAAGCTGCTCACGGCGGATGCCGTCACCAGCAACGACGGCGCCGGCTCGGTGCAGCGCGCCGAGACCGTGACCACCAACGTGGCGGCGATCGTCACGCAGGTGCTGCCGAACGGCAACCTGGTGCTGGAGGGCCGGCAGGAGATCCGCATCAACTTCGAGGTGCGCGAGCTGATCGTCGGCGGCGTGGTGCGGCCGGAGGACATCGAGTCCGACAACACCATCGACTCGAGCAAGATCGCCCAGGCCCGCATCGCCTATGGCGGCCGCGGCCAGATCACCGACGTGCAGCAGCCGCGCTACGGCCAGCAGTTCCTGGACATCGTGCTGCCGTTCTGACGAACGGAGCCGTTCTGACGAACGGTGCTGTTCCGGCGGACGCCCGCTCGCCGGAACGCCCCCTCAGGATCCCGCACTGGGCGGCGCGCTCCCCCCTTGAGCCGCCCGGACGCGGCGCGGCCCCGGCACTCCCCGGCCGGGGCCGACTCTCGTTTCCGGGGCCGAAACGCCGTTGACCGGGAAGCCGGCTCGCGCCGCCCGGTCAGATCACGTGTCAAGGAAGAGGCGCTTCGCGCCCTGGACGTTGACCCTCCCCCTCTGCGGGGAAGGGTTCATGCGCGGCTTCCGGGCGAGGTATTGGGCCGACGTCCCCGGGTTCAATCGTCCCGGTACACCCGCTCCCGGCGCTCGTGGCGCTCCTGGGCCTCAAGGGACAGGGTGGCGATCGGACGGGCCTCCAGGCGCTTGAGCGAGATCGGCTCGCCGGTCTCCTCGCAGTAGCCGTAGGATCCGTCCTCGATCCGGGCGAGCGCCGAGTCGATCTTGGCGATCAGCTTGCGCTGCCGGTCTCGCGCGCGCAACTCGATCGCCCGGTCGGTTTCGGACGAGGCGCGGTCGGTCAGGTCGGGGTGATTCTCGTTCTCGCTCTGCAGCGCCACCAGGGTGTCCTGGGCCTCGCGCAGAATGTCTTGCTTCCAACTCTGGAGCTTGCGCCGGAAATACTCCCGCTGACGCTCGTTCATGAAGGGCTCGGCGTCATTGGGGGCATAGCCCTCCTCGATCACGATCTTCGCCATCGCGCCCCTCGGATAATCGATGTTCTCATGACAGCGGCCGACTTCACGGCAGCAGCCCTCTTGGCGCAGCCCTATAATAGAGGCTGGACGCCACCACAACGTCTCTGCGCCGACACGCAAGGTCCGGACCATGGGCCGGCGGCGTTCTGCTGCAAACGTGTCACGGTCGCGGACCATCTGCGTCCGGCCCCCGGGCTCCGAGGGCGGCGGCGATGTCGGCCTCGAGGCGCCGGGCCAGCGGCTGGCGGTAATGGGTGGCGTCGAAGAACAGGGCCGGGTCGTGCAGCTCGGGCCGGTCGCCGGACCAGTCGACGACGCGGCCCCTCGGCGCCACGGCGGCCGTGAGGGCGGCGCGGCAGGCCTCGGCGGCGGCGGCCCGGAGGGTACCCGGCCGGGCCCGCGCGGCGGCGTAGACCGGGGGGAAGACCAGCACCAGGGCCGTGCCCGGGGCGAGGCTTTCCGCCAGGTCGCGCAGGCGGGCGGCCGCCGGAAACTCGGGCCCGCCCTCCCCCGGATCGGGCTCGGACGGGGCCGGCCGCGCCAGGGCGGCGGCCCGGTCCGGCGCATCGGGATCACCGAGGCGCCGGTAATCCGCCTCGTAGTCCCAGTAGCCGTCCGGCGCGGCCCGGCGCGGGGCCGGCCGCGCCGCCCAGGCGAGGCGGCCGGCGACCTCCGCGGCGCTGCCGAGGCGCAGGAGGCCGCGCAGGTAGCTCGCCCAGTCCTCGGCGAGGAGCCAGGCCGGGAACGGCCGCAGGGGCGGCAGCGCGGGATCGCCGGTGCACCAGGTCGAATCGGTCCCGATCACCAGGGCCCTCGCCTCGGGGTGGTGGCGCAGGAAGTAGCCGGCGAGGAGCAGCTGCTCCCCCGGGCCGGTGCCCGGCACGGCGAGCTGCACGACAGGGATCCCGGTGGCGTTGCGCAGGCGCTCGGGCGAGACGAGCTGGATGTGCGAGTTGCCGATGACCGCCGCCGTGAAGGCGGGGTCGCGCCCCCGGCTCGCCGCCGCGGTGCGGGGACCCTGCGGACGCACGCCGTCGCGGTGCAGGAGCCGCGGCCGGCCGGTGTCGTAGGGATCGACCGCCAGCGCCAGGGCGAGGTAGCCGAGGAGCAGCGCGGCCGCCGTCGCGACGAGGCAGGCGGCGAAGCGGCGCCACGCACCGTCGGCCAGTGCGGTGCCGGCCGGAGCCGGGGGATCAGCGCGCATCGGATCGGCCCCGGCTCAGAACTGGAAGTAGATGAACTCGTAATTGGCGTCGTCGCCGATGCGCAGCAGCACCGCGACGAGAAGCACCGCGAAGGCGACCGCCAGGGCCGGCCGGGGCGGCAGCCGGTGGACCGCCGCCCAGGCGGTCGGGCCGAGGAGGGCGACCAGGGCGGCGGGCAGGAGCGCCCGCCACTTGAAGCCGTGCCCGACCGGCGCGAGGCCGACGAGGCCCTTGAACATCGTGAGTGCCGCCTCGAAGCTGGTGGCGCGAAACAGCACCCAGGTGAGCGCCACGAAGGCGAAGGTGAGGACCCAGCCGAGGAGCGCCGGCAGGGGTAGGCCCGCCCGGCGCCACAGCACGCCGGCGCCGAGGCCGGCGCCGTGGGCCGCCCCCCAGGCGACGAAGGTGAGGCCGGCCCCGTGCCAGAGGCCGCCTAGGGTCATGGTGGCGAACAGGGCGGCGACCTGCACGGCCAGGCCGCGGCGGTTGCCGCCGAACGGGATGTAGAGGTAGTCGCGCAGGAAGCGCGACAGGGTCATGTGCCAGCGCCGCCAGAAGTCCTGCAGCGACGTGGCGCGGTAGGGCACGTCGAAGTTCTGCGGCAGCACGATGCCGAACAGCAGGGCGAGGCCGAGCGCCATGTCGGTGTAGCCCGAGAAGTCGAAGTAGATCTGGAAGGTGAAGGCGAGCGTGCCCTGCCAGGCCTCGGCCACGCTCACCACCTTGCCCTCGGCGGCGGCCTGGAACACCGGGTTGGCGTAGGCGGCCAGCGGATCGCCGAGGAAGACCTTCTTGGCCAGCCCGATGCAGAGCAGCATCAGGCCGCGGCCGATCCGCTCGGCGGCGTCCGGCCGGGCGTAGGGCTTCTCGTCGAACTGGTGGAGGATCTCGCTCCAGCGCACCAGCGGGCCGGCGAGCACCTGGGGCCAGAACGCGATGTAGAGGGCGTAGCGCGTGAGACTCATCTGCGGCGCCCGGCCGGCGCGCAGGTCGGTCAGGTACATCACGTGGTGGAAGGTGAAGAACGAGATGCCGAGCGGCAGGGCGAGGCTCGGCCGCGGCAGGTCGTGCAGTCCCGGCAGGACGGATGCGAGGCCGGCGAGGAAGCCCGCGTACTTGAACAGGGCCAGCACCGCGAGGTTGGCGGCGATGGCGAGCGGGATCAGCAGTGCGGCCCGGCTCCGCCCGAACCAGCGCGCGACGAGCCAGTTCAGCCCGATCGAGGCCACGAGCAGCGGCACGAAGCGCGGGTCCCACCAGCCGTAGAACACCAGCGAGAGCGCGACGAGGAGCGGCAGCCGCCAGCCCGGCCGGTGCAGGGCGATGAACGCGTGGAGCGCCAGCGCGACGGGCAGGAAGCCGAGGAGGAACGGGAAGGAGTTGAACAGCATCGAGGCCGGGGTGACGCGCGTCTCCGGCGACAGCAAGGCCGCCTGTCTTCAAACGGGCGCCGTTGTGGGAGATCGGGGGTTGGGCGTCAACGGCCGGGAACCGCCCCCTCAGCCCCCCGCCATCCCGAGCTTCGCCAGCTCCACCTGCGCCCGCAGCTCGATGTGGCCGATCAGGTCGTCGAGGCGCGGATCGCCCGTGCTACCGGCGCGCTCGGCGAGGCGGCCGGCGATGGCCTTCAGTTCGCTTGCGGCGACGCGGCCGCCGAGCAGCGCGGCCTTGAGGCGGTCGAGGGCGTCGAGGATGTCGTGGCCGCGCTTCGTCGCCCGGCGGCGGCGGTCGCCCGAGACCTCGTCCTGGCTCTGCAGGGTCAGGATGGCGCTCAGGCCGGCGAGGGGCACGGCGCCGCCGGCGCTGGTCGGGACCCGCACCGCCTCCGCCCCGAGGGTGAACACGCCGCCTGCCGGCAGGGAGCGCGGCCCGGCTCCCGACAGGGGAGCGGCCGCAAGGCGGGTGTCGACACGCATGGGATCGGGTCCGGGTCACGGGGTTCGCTTTGGCCCGATAAACCTCGCCCCGGTATGGTGAATGCGCCGTAAACGGGGCGGCAGTTCTTGCCGCGGGGCGAGAACGACCGGGTCCGGATCGCCCGCAGGCTCCCCCCATCGGAAACGGATCGGTAACCTTACCAGATACTTACGCCCAGCCGTGGCGCTGGCACGGTCCTGGCAGCGGACATCCCGAGTTTCGGGACCCCGTCATGCGCCTCCGCTTCCTCGTCCTCGCCTTCCTGGCTTCCCTCTCGGCCCTCGTCGCGGCCCGGCCCGCCCTCGCCCTGTCGCGGGTGAAGGACCTCGCCAGCGTCGAGGGCATGCGGAGCAACCAGCTCATCGGCTACGGCATCGTCGTCGGGCTCAACGGCACCGGCGACACCCTCAACAACGCGCCTTTCACCAAGCAGTCGGTGCAGGCGATGCTGGAGCGGCTCGGGGTCAACACCCGGGGCGCCACCATGCGCACCGCCAACCTCGCCGCCGTGATGGTGACGGCGAACCTGCCGCCCTTCGCGGCGCAGGGCACGCGCATCGACGTGACGGTGTCGTCGCTCGGTGACGCCAAGTCGCTCCAGGGCGGCACCCTGCTGGTCACGCCGCTGCTCGGCGCCGACGGCGAGGCCTATGCGGTGGCGCAAGGCTCGCTCGCCATCGCGGGCTTCCAGGCCGAGGGCGACGCGGCCAAGATCACCCGCGGCGTGCCGACCAACGGGCGCATCGCCAACGGCGCGGTGATCGAGCGCGAGATCGCCTTCAAGCTCAACGAGCAGAAGTGCTTGCGCCTGTCCCTGCGCAACCCGGACTTCACGACCTCGAAGCGCATCGCCGCGGCGATCAACGACTTCATGGGGGCGGACACCGCCGAGCCGACCGATCCCTCGACCGTCACCCTGCAGGTGCCGGCGCGCTACCAGGGCAACATGATCCGGCTGCTCACCGAGATCGAGCAGCTCAAGGTCGAGCCCGACCAGACCGCCCGGGTGGTGATCGACGAGCGCTCCGGCATCATCGTGATGGGCCGCGACGTGCGGGTCTCCACCGTGGCGGTGGCGCAGGGCAACCTCACCGTCACCATCACCGAGCAGCCGCAGGTGAGCCAGCCGGCGCCGCTCTCCAACGGCGAGACCGTGGTGGTGCCGCGCACTGCCCTCAAGGTCGATGCCGGCGACAAGAACAAGCTCGCCCTGGTCAAGGAGGGCGTGACCCTGCGCGAGCTGGTCGACGGACTCAACGCGCTCGGCATCGGCCCGCGGGACCTGATCTCGATCCTCCAGGCGATCAAGACCGCCGGCGCCCTCCAGGCCGACATCGAAGTGATGTGACGCCGAGTTCCCCTTCCCTTTCGAACACGAGGACCGTCCGATGCTTCCTCTCGCTCCCCTCGCGGCCTCCGCCGGCCTGGCGGTCGGCCAGGCCCTCGCCGGGGCCGTCTCCTCCGGCCTGTCGGCCGCCGCCGACAAGACCAAGATCCAGAAGACCGCCAAGGACTTCGAGGCGATGTTCCTGGAGCAGAGCCTCGACGTGCTCAACCGCTCGCAGGGCACCGACGGGCCGCTCGGCGAGAACGGCACCGGCGGCGGCGTCTACCGCTCGATGCTCAACAAGGAATACGCCCAGTCGATCGTGCAGAGCGGCGGCGTCGGCATCGGCGACCAGGTGATGCGCGAGATGCTGCGGCTGCAGGGAGGCGCGAATGGCTGAGACGTCCCGTCCCGCTCCGGTCCGGGTCGCGGATGCCGGCAGCGCCGAGCGCCTGGTCGCCGAGACGCTGAGCGTGATGCGCGAGCTCGAGGCCCTGCTCGGGCGCGAGAGCGACCACATCCGGGTCGGCCGCCTGGGCGACGGCCTGGCCGAGGCGCCGCAGAAGACGGCCCTCGCCGGCGCCTACCTGCAGGGCCTGCAGGCGGTGAAGGCGAACGCCGTGGCGCTCGCCCGCTTCGCCCCGGAGGGCGTCGCGGCCCTGCGCGAGGCCCACGGGCGCTTCACCGACGCGGTCTCGGCCAACCAGGCGGTGCTGGCGACCGCCCGGGCGATCTCGGAAGGCCTGCTGCGCAACCTCTCGACCGAGCTCACCCGCAGCGCCGAGCCCAAGGGATATGGCACCGGCTACGGCGGGCGACCGGCGCCCTCCCCCTACGGCCGGAGCCGCAGCGCGCCGCTGGTGCTCTCACGCAGCCTGTGAGGGGTCTCAGTGCCCGGTGCCGAGCCGGATATAGGCCCGGGCCGGGCCGTACTCGGTCTCCGTCCGCGTGTCGATCGCGACCTGGCCGGAGCCGCTGACGACGCCCCGCGCCGCGCCGTCGAGGGTAGGCGCCGGCACCGGCGTGCCGGCCTCGGCCCGCACCCGCCCGCTGATCCGCACGCACGGGCCGCCGGGAACGAGGCGGGCGAAGCCGGGCCCCTCGCGCGGGCAGGACTCGGGGGCCTTGGCGATGGGCAGGTCGCGCACGTCGAGCGCGTGGGCCGGCAGGACCGCGAGGAAGGCGGCGGCCGCGAGGATCATCGATGTCGTGCGCAAGGCCGGCCCTCCCGTTCGGGGTGGAGAGAAGCATGGCGGGGGCGAGCGCGCCAGGGCGTGGGGGGACACGGGACGTGACGCGTCGCCCTCGTGCGATTTGCCGGCCGTGCCAACGTTGCCGGATGAGTCGCGAGCCTTCTCCCCGCCCGCGAAGAGAGGAGAAGACCCGCGCCCTTGCTATTGCCCAGACAGTCCTGCCGCACGCGGGGAAAAGGACAATGCACGCGACCCGCATGTTAAAACGACCTCACCGAAAGAAGATCTGCACCTTCCGTAAGGACCGACGCGACGAGTTTCTCACCCGACGCACCGCTCGAAGATCTCCTCCGCCTGCCTCACCGTCATCTTGCGCGCCGCCGGGCTCGCGATGATCGTGCGGTCGTTGGCGCTCGCCGGGTCGAAGTCCTTGGCGGCGATGCCGGCATAGAGGCCCGGCACGGCGCGGAGCGCCATCTCGCGCACCCGGTCGCGCGGCAGCTGCGCGGGGGTGAACCGCTCGGGAAAGCCGATATCGGCGTAGAGCGCCCGGACCGCGTCGGCGCAGGCAGAACTCATCTCCCGGCGCGACAGGCCCGTGGTCTCGACCTCAAGCGCCTCGGCGAGAGGCTTCACCTTGGCCGGCAGCACCGCGAGGTTGAACGTGATGACGTGCGGCAGGAGCACCCCGACGCCGTAGGGATGGGCCAGGTCGAGGTGGCCCTCCAGCGGCAGCGACAGGGCGTGGCCGTGGCCGAGGCGGGCGTTGCCGCACGCGATGTTGGCCATGCAGGAGGCGACGAGGTTGTCCTCGCGGGCACGGTCGTCGTCGGAATTGATCGAGGCGCGCAGGGAGGCCGCCTGCAGCCGCACCGCGGCGAGCGCCACCGCGTCGGTGAGCGGCGAGGCGATGCCGCTCAGATACGCCTCGACGCCGTGGGTCAGCGCGTCGACGGCCGGCAGGGCCGCCACGTGCATCGGCAGCGAGCGCAAGGTCGCGGGGTCGAGGATCGCCGCGTCGGGGAAGCTCAGGGGACCGCCGCCGAGGAGCTTCAGGTGGCGCTCCTCGTCCTTGACGATCGTCCACTGCGACACCTCCGAGCCGGAGCCGGCAGTGGTCGGCACCATGATCATCGGCAGCGCCTTGCGGTCGAACCGGCCGACGCCGGTGCACTCCGCCATGGGCTTTTGGTTCGTCGCCACGATGGCGATGCCCTTGCCGGTGCACATCACCGAGCCGCCGCCGATGCACACGACGCCGTCGATGCCCTCGCGGCGCACCCGCCCGCCCTGGTCGTCGATGTGGGAGCAGCGGGCGTCGATGCCGCACTCGTCGAAGCGCGACACCGCGATGCCCGCCTCGCTCAGGGCCGCCAGTGCCTCGGCGTGGAAGCCCTGCGCCGAGATGACCGGATCGGACACGACCAGGACCCGCGTCATCTTGAGGTCGCGGGCGAGGGTGCCGATGGTGGCGAGCGCGCCGGCGCCCGAGACGATCCGGGTCGGCATGTAGAAGCTGGTGATCATGCGGGCGTCTCCTCCGGGGCGGGGCGCTTCGTATCGTCGGGCCCTCGCGATCGTGCCGATGATGTCGCCGATCCGCCGGCGTCACGTCCAATACAAACACCGGTCGCGAGCCATAGGCGGCAGCGATGACGGCGCGTCGAAGCCAAGGTCGGGCCATGCCATACCGGGAAACGATGGCGAGCCCTCGCGCAAACTATTGGACTTCAACTGCCGCCAGCCGCGATATCGCGGCGATCCGCAAGATCCGTGTCGATCATCAGGCACCGCTCCGACGTCCCTCGACGGACGCGGGAAGACGGATGTCGAATCCCGAGGAAACGCCCCATGCCCCGCACGCCCGTTCCTTGCATGCCTGCTCCTTGCACGTCTTGGACGCGACGCCTCGCCGTCGCCGGCCTGTTCGCCACCATGCTGACCGCCCCGGCGCTCGCCCAGACGCCCCTGCGCATCGGCGTGCTCGAGGACCTATCGGGGATGTATTCCGGCAATGGCGGGCCGAACATGGTGCTCGCCGCCACGATGGCGGCGGAGGATTTCGGCGGCAAGGTGCTGGGGCGGCCGGTCGAGGTGATCGGCGTCGACCACCAGAACAAGCCCGACATCGGGTCGGGCCTCGCCCGCCAGCTCGTCGACCAGCGCGGCGTCACCGCCTTCGTGCTCGGCGGCGCCAGTTCCGTCGGCCTCGGGGTGCAGGCCTATGCCAAGGAGCGCAAGATCACCACGATGGTGACCGGCGGCTATGCCTCGCAGTTCTCCGGCCCCGGCTGCTCGCCCTACGGCACGCAGTGGGTGCCCTCCACCGGCGAGCTTGCCAACGCGGTGGCGGGCGCGGTGGTGCAGGCCGGCGGCAAGAAGTGGACCTTCATCACCGCCGACTACGTCTTCGGCCACGGGCTGGCCGCCGACGCCGGCAAGGCCGTGAAGGCCGCCGGCGGCACGGTGGTGGGCGAGATCCGCCATCCCCTCGGCGCCACCGACCTGTCCTCGCAGCTGATCCAGGCACAGGCCTCCGGCGCCGACGTGATCGGGCTCGCCAATGCGGGGCCGGACCTCGTCAACACCATCAAGCAGGCGCGGGAATTCGGCATCACCTCGAAGGTGGTGGCGATGCTGGTCTTCACCAACAACACGGTGGCGCTCGGCCTCGACGTGGCGCAGGGGATCCGCATGGCGGTGAACTTCTACTGGGACGCCAACGACGCCAGCCGCGCCTGGGCCAAGCGCCTGATGGCCCGCAACGGCAACGTCGTGCCGACCATGGGCCACGCCGCCGCCTACTCGTCGGTGAGGCACTATCTCAGAGCCGTCGAGAAGGCCGGGACCGACGAGGCCGGCGCCGTCAACAAGGCGATGAAGGAACTGCCGATCGACGACGGCTTCTAC
This sequence comes from Methylobacterium variabile, assembly GCF_001043975.1. Lineage (GTDB taxonomy): Bacteria > Pseudomonadota > Alphaproteobacteria > Rhizobiales > Beijerinckiaceae > Methylobacterium > Methylobacterium variabile. Next base: position 8,646 of record NZ_LABY01000059.1, on the reverse strand, counting down.
GGCAACCCGCGCATCCAGGCGAACGGCCGGGTGGTGATGGACATGATGCTCGTCGAGGTGAAGAGCCCGAAGGAGTCGAAGGGCAAGGCCGACCTCTACCGCGTCATCGAGACGGTGCCGGGCGACACGCTGTTCACCCCCGCCGACAAGAGCGGCTGCCCCCTGACCACCGGCTGACCGGGAGAGACCGCACCATGAAGCTCTACGCCAACCCGACCTCGCCCTTCGTGCGCATCGTCCGCATGGCGCTCATCGAGAAGGGCCTGAACGAGGCGGTCGACACCACCATCGTCGACGCCTGGGCCGACGACCCGGCCTTCCTCGACGCCAACCCGGCCGGCCGCGTGCCGACCCTCGTCACCGACGAGGGCGCGCGGCTCACCGAGGCGCTTCTGATCCTCACCCATCTGGATGCTGTCGGCCCGGAGCCGGCGGTGCTGGCGGGCGGACCGGAGGCGTTATCGGCCGCCGGCATCGCCATCGGGGTGTTCGACGCCGCCGTCGCGGTCATCATCGGGCGCAAGTCGGCGCCGGACTTCGACACAGGCCTCGTCGGCATCAAGCGCTTCCGCACCATGCGCGAGGGCCTGAAGCGCCTCGATGCGGCCTTCGCCGGGGCGGAAAGGTCCTTCGGCCTCCCGGCCATCGCGGCGATCACCGCCCTCGACTACCTGGCGTTCCGCTTCCCCGACCAGGACTGGCGCGCGCTCTGCGCCCGGGTCGCGGCGTTCCGCGAGGCGCAGGCCGACCGTCCCTCGGTGCGGGACACCGTGCCGCGCGGATAACCCCATCCCATCGCGCCCCATGCGATCCCCCCGGACCTCGGCTATCGTAGGGCTTTCGGACGACGATCCGGCAGCCGCGGCGGAAACCGGGGGACAGGGGGGAACCGGCGCGATGGAGCTTCGCCATCTTCGCTACTTCGTCGCGGTGGCCGACGATCTCAGCATCACCCGGGCGGCGGAGCGCCTGAACATCGCCCAGCCGGCGCTGAGCCACCAGATCAAGAGCCTGGAGCACGAGGTCGGGACGGCCCTGCTCCAGCGCCTGTCGCGTGGGGTGGCGCTGACCGAGCCGGGACGAGCCTTCGCCGACGATGCGCGGGCGGTGCTGGCCGCGGTCGACGCGGCGAAGATCCGGGCGCAGCGCATCGCGACGGGCGATGTCGGCCAGATCCGCATCGGCTTCACCTCCTCGGCCTCGTTCCATCCCCTGGTGACCGGGGCGATCCGCGACTACCGGCGCGCCTATCCGGACGTGCAGATCGAGCTCCTGGAGGAGACGACCGCGAGCCTGCTCTCCGCCTTCCGCAGCGGGCGCGTCGACGTCGCCTTCATGCGGCCGGGCGAGGGGGACGTCGACGACCTCTGGGCGCGCTACCTGTTCGACGAGCCGATGGTGGTGGCGTTGCCGGCCACCCATCGGCTGGCCGCCGAGGCGGGGCCGGTCGGCCTCGCGGAACTCTCGGGCGAGGGGTTCATCGTCTATCCGCGCCACAACGGGCGGGCGCTCTACGACGGCATCATGGCGGCCTGCGCGGCGGCGGGGTTCTCGCCGCTCATCACCCAGAACGCGCCCCAGCTCGCCTCCGTGGTCAACCTCGTGGCGACCGGCATCGCGCTCGCCATCGTGCCCCGCTCGATGGCCCGCCTCGCGACGGAGGGCGTCCGCTACCGGCCGATCGCCGGCCCGGCGCCGGTCGCGCCGATGACCCTGGTGCGCCAGCCCGCGCCCGAGATGCCGCATGCACGCATCTTCACCGACCTGGTGCTGGCGCGGGTCAGGGGCGAGGGCGAGATCGACGCAGCACGGTGATGCGAAGAGGCTTCAGGCCACGGCCGCCGGCGCCTCCTGCGCCGCCCGCAGGCTCGCCCGGGGCCCGTCCTCGGCCTCGTCGGAGAACCACATCACGGTGGCGCGCAGGCCCTGCTCCAGGGGCACCCGGGGGGTCCAGCCCAGGATCTCGCCGGCGCGGGTGATGTCGGGCCGGCGCCGGCGCGGATCGTCGACCGGCAAGGGACGGTTGACCACCGCGGAGGGCGAGCCGGTCATGGCGAGGACGCGGCGCACCAGGTCCGACACCGTCAGCTCGACCGGGTTGCCGAGGTTGACCGCTCCGATGTCCCGGGCCTCGGCCGGGTGCTCCATCAGGCGGTAGAGGCCCTCGATGAGGTCGTCGACGTAGCAGAACGAGCGGGTCTGGCTGCCGTCGCCATAGACCGTGATGTCGTCGCCCGCGAGCGCCTGGCAGATCACGTTCGAGACCACCCGCCCGTCATCGGCGCGCATCCGCGGCCCGTAGGTGTTGAAGATCCGCGCCACCCGCACGGCGACGCGGGCCGCCCGGGCGTAGTCCGCGCACAAGGTCTCGCCCGCCCGCTTGCCCTCGTCGTAGCAGGCGCGGGGACCCGTCGGGTTCACGTGGCCCCAGTACCCTTCCGCCTGCGGGTGCATCTCCGGGTCGCCGTAGATCTCGGAGGTCGAGGCCTGGAGGAAGCGGGCGCCGGCCTCCTCGGCCGCCAGCAGCAGGTGACGGGTGCCGAGCACGCTGGTGAGCAGCGTGTGCTCCGGGTCGGCCTGGTAGTGCGGCGGCGAGGCCGGGCAGGCGAGGTTGTAGATCCGGGCGAAGCGCTGGCGCCGCAGCCGGGCCGGCAGGGGCTGCACCACGTCGTGGGCCACGACGTCGAAGCGCGGCTCGCGCTCGAGGTGGCGCAGGTTGCGGCGCCGGCCGGTGCCGAAATGATCGAGGCAGACGACCTCGTGCCCCTCGGCGAGAAGTCGATCGCACAAGTGAGACCCCAGGAACCCCGCCCCGCCGGCGACCAGGACGAGCGTGCTCTCGCGGTGTCTCATGCGGTAACCCTCTTCTCAGCCTGGCGGGGCGGGACGCAGGGGGACCTGCCAGGGCGCCCTGCGTCCGCCGCCTCACGAATCCGGGATCTTTGTTCCCGGACCGCACCCGCTCCCAACGCGGCGCTCGGGCCCTCGTTGCGATACAGGGTGCAAGTATTTTAGGGTGCGGCGCGGATGCCGCCAGCCCCTGCTTCGTGCAGGGCGGCCTCAAGCTCCGCCGCCCGGCAGGCGGCGGTGTGGCGCGCGAGCACCCGCGCCCGCGCCGCGTCCGCGAGCGCCGTGCGGGCGGCCTCGTCCCGGTCGGCCAGGACCGCCAGGACCGCGTCGGAACCGTCGGCCACCAGGATCTCGCGGCCGGGGGCCAGCACCGTGTCGAGCCCGTCCCAGGCATCGGAGATCAGCGGCGTGCCGCAGGCTGCGGCCTCGAACAGCCGCACGCTCGGGCTGTAGCCGGCGGCGATCATGTCGGCCCGGGTGACGTTCAGGGTGTAGCGGCTGGCGGCGTAGAAGGCCGGGTGGTCGGCCGGGCCGACGTGATCGAGGCGCTCGACGTTGGACGGCCAGGCGATGTCGTCCGGATATTGCGGCCCGGCGACGGCGAAGCGCAGGTGAGGCGCCCGGCGGGCGGGCTCGATCAGCAGCCGCTCCAGGGTGGGCTGCCGGTCGGGGCTGTAGGTGCCGAGATAGCTGAGGTCGTAGCGGATCGGCGCCGAACGCGGGGCGTAATGCTCCGGGTCGACCGAGCAGTAGAGCGCCCGGGCCATGGGGGAGCCGTGCTCGCGCTCCAGCCGGGCGAGCGTCGGGCCGCCGGTGAAGGACAGGTAGAGGTCGTAGGATCGGATCAGGTCCGGCGTCAGGTACTCGCGGTCGCCCCGGGCGAGCTTGGCGAGGGTCACCGGCGTGTCGATGTCGTAGAAGGCCGCGACGATTCCCGCCCGTTGCGCGGTCCGGATCGCCATCTCGCCGACCGCGACGCCGTCCGGCACGTAGGAACCGATCATCACGGCGTCGGCCGCCGCCACGCGCGGCATCAGGTCGGCGAGGGCCGCGAGGTCGGGGTAGAGCACGAGGTCGCAGTAGCCCGGCGCCGCGACGTCGCGGTGGGCGGCGTACCAGGGCACGTCGCGCTCCAGGAAGGTGACCCGGTGGCCCCGGCCCGCGAAGGCCCGGAGCAGCGCCCGGTAGGTGGTGGCGTGGCCGTTGCCCCAGGACGAGGACAGGCTGAGGCCCAGCACCACGAGGTCGAGGGGCCGGCTCACGCGGGCATCCCGGCCGACGGAGCGGCAACGGGAGCGGCGAGGCTCTGGCGGGCGGCGAGCGCCCGGCGCAGGAGCACGTCGACCTCGGCGCCGCGCCGCGCGTAGGTGTGCTCGGCCAGGATGCGCCGGCGCGCCGCCTCGCCGATCGCGCGGGCCCGCTCGGCGGTGAGCGCCTCGACATGGGCGGCGACGTCCCGCCCGTCGCGGGCGACCAGCACCTCCTCGCCCTCGGCGAGGAACATCTCGAGGCCGGTCCAGGCATCGGTGATGAGGCAGGCGCCGGCGCCGGCGGCCTCGAACACCCGGGTCGCCGGCGACCAGCCGGTGGCCGCCATCGAGTCGCGGGCGATGTTGAGCACCGCCCGGGGCGAGGTGTTGAAGGCGTTGTGGTCCGCCGTCGGCACGTGGCCGATCCGGCGCACGTTCTCCGGCAGCGCCCGCCACTCCCAGCCGTTGCCGCCGATCAGGAAGCGCCGGTCCGGCAGCTGCGCCGCGGGCCCGAGGAAGAACTCCTCCACCCGCGCCTCCCGGTCCGGCAGCCGGTTGCCCAGGAAGGCGAGGTCGGCGGAGAACCGGCCTTGCGCCGGCACCGGGTGGTGGGTGTCGGGGTCGAGGGCGTTGTAGATCGGCACGCAGTCCCGCGCCCCGAAGCCCCGGTAGGCCGCGACCACCGGCGGCCCGCCGCCATAGGTGAGGACGAGATCGAGCTCCGGCAGGGTCCGGCGCAGGGGGTGATCGGGATGGGCGCCGATCTCGGCCAGGGTCGCGGGCGCGTCGACGTCCCAGAACAGCCGCACCGCGTCCGGCCGCGCCGCCCGGGCGAGGCCCTCGAGCAGCAGGTCGTCGAAGACGCCGACGCCCGACGCCTTCACCACCACGTCGGCCCGGGCGGCCTCGGCGATCACCGCGCGCGCCGCCTCCTCGGTGGCGGGGTAGACGACGACCTTAGCCCAGTCCGGCGGGTCGATGTCCCGGTGCTGCTGGCGCTCGAAGGCGTCGGGCTCGTAGAAGGTCGTCTGCCAGCCCCGGCCGGCGAGGTCGCGGATCAGGCCCCGGTAATAGGTGGCGGCGCCGTTCCAGTACGAGGAGAGCAGGCTGGAGCCGTAGAAGGCGAGGCTGGGCATGCGGCGCGACGATCTCCTGATCGCACCGCCGTTCCGCGATGCTCCTGTCGTGTATGCCCAGATGGCGGAGCGGCGGCGTTTGGCAAATCCCGGTCCGCCGAGAAAGCCAGGGATGCGCGGGCGCAAGCGTCCCGCCGGGCCCCCCGCGTTGACACCGCGGAAGCCCCAGCCGATACCGCGCCCGGCTCCCGATGCGCAGACAGATTCTCAAGACCGCGACGATCATCGTCCACGACCTCGTGGCGACGGCCCTCGCCGTGCTCCTCACCTTCGCGATCCGGTTCGACGGCCCGCTGCTCCCCGAGCGGCTCGCCCACCTGCCGGTGCTGCTGCCGCCCTTCGTGGCCTGCGCCGGCCTGGTCTACCGCGCCTTCGGGCTCTATCGGACCAAGTGGCGCTTCGCCTCGCTGCCGGACCTCGCCAACATCGTCCGGGCGGTGGCGGTCCTCACGCTTCTCCTGCTCGTGCTCGACTACGTGCTGGTCTCGCCGGTCCTGTTCGGCATCTACTTCTTCGGCAAGATCGCCATCGGGCTCTACTTCGTCCTGCAGATCTTTCTGCTTGGCGGCCCGCGGCTGGCGTTCCGCTACCTGAAGTACAGCCGCTCGCGCCAGAGCCTTGCGCGGGCCGCCAGCACGCCGACCCTGCTGATCGGCCGCGGCCACGACATCGAGGTGGTGCTGCGGGCGATCGAATCGGGCGCGGTGCGCAAGCTCGACCCGAAGGGCATCCTCTCGCCCCGGGCCGAGGAGCAGGGCCAGACCATGCGGGGCGTGCCGGTGCTCGGCGCCGTCTCCGACCTCGAGGAGGTGGTGGCGGGCATGGCCGCCCGCGGCGTGCCGATCCGCCGCCTCGTCGCGACCCCGAGCGCGCTCGCGCCCGAGGCCGAGCCAGAGGCGCTGATCGCCAAGGCGCGGCGCCTCGGCCTGCCGCTCGCCCGGGTGACGAGCCTCGGCGATGCCGGGCGCGGGGCGGAGCTCGCCCCGATCGAGATCGAGGACCTGCTGCTGCGCCCGACGGTCGCCATCGACCGGCCCCGCCTGGAGCATTTCCTGACCGGACGGCGGGTGGTGGTCACGGGCGGCGGCGGCTCGATCGGCTCGGAGATCTGCGCCCGCGCCGTCGCCTTCGGGGCGAGCGCCGTGCTGGTGCTGGAGAGCTCCGAGCCCGCCCTGCACGGCGTCCTGAGCCGCCCAGGCCTGACCGGCACCGAAGCGGAGGTCAGCGGCGTCATCGCGGACATCCGCGACCGCGACCGCCTGTTCCGGGTGCTGAGGGACTTCCGGCCCGACTACGTCTTCCACGCCGCGGCGCTCAAGCAGGTGCCCTACCTGGAGCGGGACTGGAGCGAGGGGATCAAGACCAACGTCTTCGGCTCGGTCAACGTCGCCGACGCGACGCTGGCGGCGGGTGCGCGGGCGCTCGTCATGATCTCGACCGACAAGGCGATCGAGCCGGTCTCGCAGCTCGGCGTCACCAAGCGCTTCGCCGAGATGTACGCCCAGGCCCTCGATGCGGATCGCGGGGCCGACGAGACCCGCCTGGTGGCGGTGCGCTTCGGCAACGTCCTCGGCTCCGTCGGCTCGGTGGTGCCGGTGTTCAAGGCGCAGATCGCCCGCGGCGGTCCGGTGACGCTCACCCACCCCGACATGGTGCGCTACTTCATGACCGTGCGGGAGGCCGCCGACCTCGTGCTGACCGCCGCCTCCCACGCCGACCGCGAGGCCCGCGACCCGGGGGCCCCTGACCGCTTGGCGCGTGAACCTCTGGCCGGCGACCAGCGCGCCGCCGTCTACGTGCTCAAGATGGGCCAGCCGGTGCGCATCCGCGACCTCGCGGAGCGGATGATCCGCCTCGCCGGCTTCGAACCTGGTGAGGACATCGACGTGGTGGTCACCGGCGCCCGGCCCGGCGAGCGCCTGAACGAGATCCTGTTCGCCCACGACGAGCCGATGGTGAACCTCGCCGGCATCGACGGCGTGATGGCGGCCAAGCCCGTCTTCGCCGACCGTGCCCAGCTCGCCACCTGGCTCGACCGCCTGGCCGCCGCGGTGGCGGCGGACGACCGGGCGGCGGCGGACGCGGTGTTCGAGGAGGCGATCCCGGACTTCCTGCGGCGGGCGGGCGCGGCGGCGGAGGCGCCGGCGCTCTCCCGGGCAGGTTAGGGCCGGGTCCGGACAGTCCGGCCAGTGCAGTGGCGGTGGCGGCGCTGAAGGACGCTTCCGTGGCGCGACCGTCAGGACTGATCCTCGCCGCAGATGGTTCCAAGCGGACGCAAGGGCGTTGCGGGCCGCACAGCTGGGGTGGACCTCGCGCGGCCCGCGATGAGGCCCTGCCGCGTCACGGAGTCCGGACCTTGGCTCCGTAGCGGCGGCTCCACTCGGCCAGGATGCGGGCGCGGTTGCGGGCCATCCAGTCGAGGTCGTTGCGGATCATCCGCGCCTCGGCATGGGGCGGGTAGACCGGCGCCGGGCTGGAGACGCCCGGATAGGCCACGATGGCGAAGCTGCGGGCGTAGAGCGCGTTGGCCTCGCGGCTCGCCGCCCAGTCGGCCACCCGTCGGGCGAGCGCCAGGTGCGGCCGCCCGGCGACGACCGCGAAGGCCTCCGCCTCCCAGCCGGTGCCGTCGACCGGCACCACGATGTCGATGGGGGCGCCCGCCGCCTTCTCGGCGGCGGCCCGCATGTCGAGGGAGAGGCCCACGGCGTGGCGGCCGGTCGCCGCCTCCTGGCACGGGGCCGAGCCGCTCGGCAGGTAGGCCGAGACGTTCTCGTGCAGGGCGTCCATGAAGGCCCAGCCCGCATCCTCCCCGAGGGTCTGCAGCCAGGCCGCGACGAGGAGGTAGCCGGTGCCGGAGGCCACCGGGTTCGGCATGACGATCCGGCCCCGCAGGGCGGGGCCGAGCAGGTCGCGCCAGAAGCTCGGCCGCGTGATCCGGTGCTTCGCCGCCACCTCGACGTTGAAGCAGATCACCCCGAGATAGGCGTCCATGCCGGTCCAGGTGTAGGGCGGTGTCGGGTCGCGGAAGAACGGCCGCAGGGCTTCGACGCCGACGGGCCGGTAGGCGTCGAGGAGCCCGGCGGCCTCGAACTGCAGCAGGCTCGTCGCCGCGATCCCGAGCAGGAGATCGGCCTGCGGCGCGGTCCGCTCGGCCAGCACGCGGTCGGTGAGGATTCCGGTCGAGGCGCGCACCCAGGCGATCTCGACCTCCGGCACCGCCGCCTCGACGGCCCGGCGGATCGGGTCGAGCTGCTCGACCTCCAGCGCCGTGTAGGCGACGAGGCGGGTGCGGTCCACCGCCGCGGCCGGCGCGAGAGTCGCGAGGAGCAGGGCGAGCCCGGCGCAGCACCACAGGATGCCCGGCGACCAAGCCGTCCTTCCGCCCACGGATGCCCCCCGCATCACGCCCC
>NZ_LABY01000058.1 GCF_001043975.1 Methylobacterium variabile | reverse complement strand
GGGCGGGCGGAGGGGGCGGCGACGGGGAGTGTCAGGCTGGCCACGGGGCTAACGGCGGGTGCGGATGAGGGACCTCATCTGTAGCACCGCCCCGGTCAGCTCAGCCGTGCCGATTGCGCGCTGCGGCCATGCTGCCGGATCAGCCCTAGTTAAGGCGCGCTTTACCCGATCGTGTCGGGTCGGCGGCGACTTGCGACATCGCTGCCATCATCCCGCCGCAAGCGTTACGGGTGTAACCTGAAAGAAGCATGAACACATTTCGTCTTCGCCGGAACCGGATCCGACATTGCGTGTTGTTTTGCCCGCGCAGGGTAAGGCCCCCGCGCGGGCGAGCACGTCAGCAGCAGCGGAAGCCGCCGCGGCCGCCGACGCCGAACCGGGCGTTCTGGCGCTCGCGGAAGAACTCCGTCGGGGTCATCGGCTGCTGGTCGGGGTGGGTCTTGCGGATATGGGCGACGTAGGTGTCGTAGTTGCCCTGGCCGACCATCAGCCGCGCGCCGTCGCAGACGCAGCGCGTCAGGGTCGCCCAGCGCTCCCGCAGGCCCTCGGCGTTCATCGGCTCACTCCGCCGCCGCCGGCACCGCCCGCGGATCCGCCTCGAGGGCGGTCCAGCGGTCGGTCCGGTAGGCCTTGAGGCAGGCCTTCACGCCGAAGGCGATGATCGCCACCACGACGCCGACGAAGACCAGCGCCAGCACCGCGTCGATGCGGTCGTTGAAGATGATCTGGCGCATCTGGTCGGCGTTCTTGGCCGGCGCCAGCACCTTGCCCTCGGCGAGGGCCGCCGCGTAGCGCTCGGCATGCGCCAGGAAGCCCACCCGCGGGTCGGCGGAGAAGACCTTCTGCAGGCCGGCGGTCAGGGTGCAGGCGACGAGCCAGAGCGTCGGCACGATGGTGACGAGGGCGTAGCGCTCCCGCTTCATCTTGAAGATCACCACCGTGCACAGGGTCAGCGCGATCGCCGCCAGCATCTGGTTCGAGATGCCGAAGAGCGGCCACAGGGTGTTCACGCCGCCGAGCGGGTCGGTGACGCCCTGGTAGAGGAAGAAGCCCCAGGCGGCGACGCAGAGCGCGGTCGCCACGATGCTCGGGCCCCAGGACGACGTGTCCTTGAAGGCCGGCACCGCGACGCCGATCAGGTCCTGGAGCATGAAGCGCCCGGCCCGCGTCCCGGCATCGACGGCTGTCAGGATGAACAGGGCCTCGAACAGGATGGCGAAGTGGTACCAGAACGCCATCATCGCCTTGCCGCCGATGACGCTCGAGATGATGTGGGCCATGCCGACCGCCAGCGTCGGCGCGCCGCCGGCCCGCGAGATCACCGAGTGCTCGCCGACGTCGGCCGCGGTCTGCTTGATGGTGTCGGCGGTGATCGGGAAGCCCATGGCGGTGACCGCCGCCGAGGCGCTCTCGGGCGTCGTGCCGACCACCGCGGCCGGCGAGTTCATGGTGAAGTACACGCCCGGATCGATGACGCTGGCGGCGACGAGCGCCATCACGGCGACGAAGGATTCCATCAGCATGCCGCCGTAGCCGATGAAGCGGGCGTTGACCTCGTTGTCGATGAGCTTGGGGGTCGTGCCCGACGAGATCAGGCTGTGGAAGCCCGAGACCGCGCCGCAGGCGATGGTGATGAACAGGAACGGAAAGAGCGAGCCCGACCAGACCGGCCCGGTGCCGTCGACGAACTTCGTCACCGCCGGCATCTGCAGGTGCGGCGCCAGCACCAGGATGCCGAGCGCGAGGCCCACGATGGTGCCGATCTTGAGGAAGGTCGAGAGGTAGTCCCGCGGCGCGAGCAGCAGCCAGACCGGCAGGATCGAGGCGACGAAGCCGTAGCCGATCAGCATCCAGCACAGCTGCGTGCCGGTGAAGGTGAACATCGCGGCGAGCGCGGGATCCTCGGCGACGTTCTGCCCGAAGATGATCGCCGCCATCAGGAGCACGAAGCCGAGGATCGAGACCTCGCCGATGCGGCCCGGCCGGATCCAGCGCGAGTAGACCCCCATCAGGAGCGCGATCGGGATCGTCGCCATCACCGTGAAGGTGCCCCACGGGCTCTCGGCGAGCGCCTTGACGACGATCAGCGCCAGCACCGCCAGGATGATGACCATGATGAGGAAGGCGCCGAACAGCGCGACGATGCCGGGAATCGTGCCGAGCTCGGCGCGGATCAGCTCGCCGAGCGAGCGGCCGTCGCGGCGCATCGAGACGAACAGCACCATGAAGTCCTGCACGGCCCCGGCCAAGACGACGCCGGCGAGGATCCAGAGCAGGCCCGGCAGGTAGCCCATCTGGGCGGCGAGCACCGGGCCGACCAGCGGGCCCGCGCCCGCGATCGCCGCGAAGTGGTGGCCGAACAGGACGTACTTGTCGGTCGGGACGTAGTCGAGCCCGTCATTGTGGCGCACGGCCGGGGTCTGGCGGGTCGGGTCGAGCCGCATGATGCGGTCGGCGATGTAGAGCGAGTAGTAGCGGTAGGAGATCAGGTAGACCGATACCGCCGCGACGACGATCCAGAGGGCGTTGATGCTCTCGCCGCGCTGCGTCGCCACCACGGCGAGAGCGGCGGCCCCGAGCGCGCCCACGAGGGCCCAGGGTCCGTGTTTCCGGACGGCAGTCATGAGGCATTTCCTCCCGGCTTCGCCGCCGGGCGGGGACAGGCTTCGGCGGCTTCCTTCGACTTTCGGGTAAAGGAAACGTTGAGGGCTGCCAATGCGGCTGCGAGTCGGGGACGCTGGGGAAGAATTAGACTTTCGTCGTAGAAAAGGATAACGGCCGGCTCAAGCACGTACAACCAGGATCTGACACTCTCTATCGGCACTCCGGGGCCGCGCAGCGGAGCCCGGAGTGCCGAAGGCACACTCAGAACCGCGGATGGTTCAAGACCAGACGGACTGCGTTCCACTTCATCCACTGGCACCTGAGTGTCCGGATTCCGGTCTCTCCCCTGCGGCGAGCCCGGGAATGACGCCGCGGACTGGACGTCGTGCCGCGCTTAACTCTCAGGATGTCTGAAAAAGTCGCCGCGAGAACCGATCAGCTCGACGACAGCTCCGAGAGGATGTGATCGTAATCCAGGTTCGCCGTCTCGATGACGATCTGTGTCCGGCTGATCACGCCGAGCTTGCGCAGGATCTCCGAGACGTGGGCTTTGACGGTGGAGTCGCCGACGCCGAGCTCGTGGGCGATCTGCTTGTTGAGCTTGCCCTGGCGGATCATCAGCAGCACCCGGATCTGCTGCGGCGTCAGCTCGGCGATGCGCTGGGCGATCGGGGGCTTGCCGCCCTTGCTGCGGCCGGGGGCCTCGGCCGGGCCGGACAGGCCGTCGGGCACGAACACCGCCCCGTTGAGCACGTCGGTGATGGCGCGGATCAGCACCGGCTTGCCGGCGGCCTTGGGCACGAAGCCGGCGGCGCCGTGGGCCAGCGCCTCGCGCACGATGCGCGGATCGTCGAGGCCCGACACGACGAGGACCGGGATGCGCGGGAAGCGGGTGCGGATGGCGATCAGCCCGTCGAAGCCGTTGACGCCCTGCATGGTGAGGTCGAGGAGCGTGAGATCGATCGAGCGGGCGCGGGACAAGACTGCGCAGGCGCTCTCGATCCCGTCGGCCTCCTCGACCTCCGCGGCCGGGAAGGCGAGGCGGACCGCGCTGCTCAAGGCCTCGCGGAACAGCGGGTGATCGTCGACGATGATCAGGTGCATGTCCGACCCCTCCGCGACGGGCGTCGGCGCCTCGCCCGGCCGGGGAAGAGACACCTCATGGGCCGGACGGGTCAATCCCACCATCGGATCGGAGCATCCTCTGCCGGCGCGCCGCACCGCAGCACGCGCGTTGTCGAGTCCGGCACAGCAACGCGTCCGTGCTTGGAAGTCAAGAATAGACTTAGCACGCTGATATGCCAGTAGCTACCATGCTTTAGTACGGGCCTCGCGGACGGATCCGGTCGTCTGCACCTTGGTCCAATGGTGAGCGGCGGCGCCCCGGTCCTATCCTCCCTCGGTCTCGGCGGGCGAAGGACATCGTCACCGCGGAGCGGGCGGGAGCGGATCGTGGCATCTGGCGGCGGCGTCGCGTGGGGCGGCGCGGCCGTCGATCGCGGGGGCGATCGCCCGTCCGCTTCCCAGCGCAGGCGCGGCCGCCGCACCGGCCGCGCCTGCGCACCCTGTCGCGGTCCTTGCCGCTGCCCTTGGCCGCCGCCCTTGCTGCCCGTTGCCAGCCGCACCCCCCGGCCGCATAATGCGGCAACGCCGCGATGGAGCCGGCGACATGGGAGGGAACCCTTGGCGCGGGGAATTCCGGCGCAGGAGGCGCGCACGCGCTCGCATCGCTGCGGGATACAAACGGCCTGGACCGAGGCCGCGGGGGCCGAGGCCGCCGTATCGGCGCTTGCTGCGTCCCTCGACGTCGCCCGCATCGCCCACCTGGTGATCTTCTTCTCGCCGGCCTATGGGGTCGAGGCGCTCAACGACGCGCTGGTGCGCGCCTTTCCGGGCGTGCGGGTCGCCGGCTGCACCTCCTCGGGCGAGATCAGCCCGATGGCCGGGCTCGACCGCGGCCTCGTGGCGATCGCGTTCCCGCACGAGGGCTTCCGCATCGCCTCGACGGTGCTGGAGAAGGTCGACCACCTCGACGCCGAGCGGGCCGCGGCCTCGATCCGCTCCCTGCGCTGCGCCCTCCAGAAGATCAGCCGCGGCGGGCAGCTTTTCGCGATCTCGCTCATCGACGGCCTCGCCAACGCCGAGGAGACCGTGATCGCCGCGGTCGGCTACGGGCTCGACGGGGTGCCCCTCGTCGGCGGCTCGGCCGGCGACGAGCTGACCTTCTCCGAGACGGCGCTGATCCACGACGGGCGGGTGCACCGCCGGGCCGCGATCCTGCTCCTCGTCGAGTCCGACTTCCCGGTCGAGATCTTCAAGAATGACAATTTCGAGCCGACCGGCGTCAAGTTCGTGGTCACCGAGACCGATCACGAGCAGCGCACGGTGCGCGAGCTCAACGCCGAGCCGGCGGCGGTCGAGTACGCCAACGCGCTCGGCCTCGATCCCGACGCGCTCACCCCGACGAGCTTCGCCGCCCACCCGCTGGTGGTGCGGGTCGGGGGCGACTACTTCTGCCGCTCGATCCGGCACCTGAACCCGGACCAGTCCTTGAGCTTCCACTGCGCCATCGAGAGCGGCGTGGTGCTGACGCTCGCGCGCCAGAAGGACCTGGTCGAGGCAACCCGCGAGGAGCTCGCCCGGCTCGACGCCCGCCTCGGCGGCGTCGACCTGGTGATCGGCTTCGAGTGCGTGCTGCGCCGCCTCGACGCCGAGATCCACCAGGCCCGCCACAGCATCGCCGAGCTCTACCGGCACTACAACGTCGTCGGCTTCGAGACCTACGGCGAGCAGTACCGCTCGATGCACCTGAACCAGACCTTCACGGGCATCGCCATCGGCCGGCCCGCCGGCCCGTGACGGGGCAGGCCATGACCGCAGAGGACCACAGGGCCGGCGAGGACGTCGCGGCCCTGCACCGCCGCATCGCCAAGCTGGAGCGCATCAACGCCGCCCTGATGTCCCAGGTCGAGCGCACGATGGACCAGCGCGGCAGCGCCTACTCGCTGTTCCAGACCGCCATCACCCTCGAGGGCCAGGTCCGCTCCCGCACCGAGGAGCTGACGATGCTGATGCGCAGCCTCGAGCGCTCGAACCAGGCGCTGACCGCCGCCAAGGAGGAGGCCGAGCAGGCCAACCGCTCGAAGACGCGCTTCCTCACCGCCGCGAGCCACGACCTGCTCCAGCCCCTCAACGCCGCGCGGCTGTCGCTCTCGGCGCTCGCCGACCTGCCGGTGGGGCCGGAGGCGCGGGGCATCGTCGGCCAGGTCGAGCGGGGCTTGCAGACCATCGAGGACCTGATCAAGACCCTGCTCGACATCTCGAAGCTCGATGCCGGGCTGATCCAGCCGGTGGTGCGGCCGGTCCTGGTGGCCGACGTGCTCGAGAGCCTCGAGGCGAGCTTCGGGCCGCTCGCGGCCCGCAAGGGCCTGCGCCTCTCGGTGCGCGGCGGCAAGGCCTGGGTGGCGAGCGACCTCGTGCTGCTCCAGCGCATCCTGCAGAACCTGGTCTCGAACGCGATCCGCTACACCGCCGCCGGCGGCG
>NZ_LABY01000057.1 GCF_001043975.1 Methylobacterium variabile | reverse complement strand
TGCTTTGGTGGAGGGGACCGCCGCGAGCCACGCAGACCGGCACAGTGACCGTGCATCCGTGCGAGGTGCCTTCTTCCGCGCCGCCTTGAACCAGACGGCGGCGATCCCCGCCGGAGCGGCATACAATGGACCGCCGCGTGCTCCTTGGCCTCCTCCACCGGCCGGGCCGGCGTGGCGCGGATCGTCTGGGTGAGCCCCGCCCGGTCGAGATCGGTAATACCGCCGCGCCTTCGAACGGACCCGTTCGGAGGCGCAAGGCAAGCCCGAACGGGCGCCGGCGCTGATGCGCCGGACGCCTTCGCATCGACGTGTCGATGCCAAGGCGCGAGGGTATAACATGTAATTTCTATACACCTTCAACCGGCCGGAGTAGAAGGTGCAAATCGAATGCATCTTTGAGCGACGCCATGCCGTCCCCGCTGAGCCCCGACACCATCGCCCTCGTCAAGGCCACCGTGCCGGCCCTGGAGGCCCACGGCCTCACGATCACCCGGCGCATGTACGAGCGCCTCTTCCAGGATCCGGCGATCCGCGACCTGTTCAACCAGTCGCATCACGGCGAGACCGGCTCCCAGCCCAGGGCCCTGGCCAACGCCGTGCTGGCCTATGCCCGCAACATCGACAACCTCGGCGCGCTCGCCGGCGCCGTCGAGCGCATCGCCCAGAAGCACGTCACCCTGGCGATCCGGCCCGAACATTACCGCTCCGTGGCCGAAGCGCTCCTCGGGGCGATCCGGGACGTGCTCGGCGAGGCGGCCACGCCGGAGATCTGCGCCGCCTGGGGCGAGGCCTACTGGTTCCTGGCGGACATCCTGATCGGCCGCGAGGCCGCGATCTACCACGATCACGAATCCCGGCCCGGCGGCTGGGCCGGCTGGCGCGACTTCGCGGTCGAGAGCGTGACGCGCGAGAGCGAGACGATCCGCTCCTTCCTGCTGGTGCCGGTGGATGGCGGGCCGGTGCTGGCCCACGCGCCGGGCCAGTCCCTCGGCATCCGGTTCGACCTGCCGGGTCATGGCGTGCTCAAGCGCAACTACTCCGTGTCCTGCGCGCCGAACGACCGGGCCTACCGCATCACCGTGAAGCGCGAGGGCGCGCCCGGCCGTCCCGCCGGCCTGGTCTCGTCCTGGCTGCACGACGCGGCCGGCCCCGGCACGGTGCTGAGCGTGGCCGCCCCCGCCGGCGACTTCGTGCTCGACCGCGGGTCCCGCGCGCCGGTGGTGCTGGTGAGTGGCGGCGTCGGCTTGACCCCGATGATGAGCATGCTCGAGACGATCGCCGCCGAGACCCCGGAGCGGCCGACCTGGTACGTCCACGGCGCCCTCAACGGCCGGGTCCACGCCATGGCGGCCCAGGCCCGCGAACTCGCCGCGGCGTGCGCGGCGATCCGCCTCCACACCGTCTACGAGGTGCCCGAGGCCGGGGACCGGCGCGGCCGGGACTACGATGCCGCCGGCCGCATCACCCCCGAATGGCTCGTCGCCCACACCCCCGCGGAGGCGACCTACTATCTCTGCGGCCCCAGGCCCTTCCTCGCCAGCCTCGTCCACGGCCTCGCCCGCCTCGGCGTGCCGGCCGAGCGGATCCGCTACGAGTTCTTCGGACCGGCGGACGAGCTGGCGGACGAGGCGCCGCGCGAGGCGGCGTGAGACCGGAGCCGCGGCCGGGCCGATGTCGCCCGGCCGCTCAGGTGAGGCCGCCGTCGACGCGGATCACCTGGCCGGTGACGTAGGAGGCGGCCGGCGAGGCCAGGAAGGCGACGGCCGCGGCGATCTCGTCCGGGGCGGCCCGGCGGCCGAGGGGGATGGCGGCCTCCAGCGCCGCGATCGCCTCCCGGGCCAGCGCGCCGGCGCGGCCCGGATCCTTGGCGGTCAGGCCCGGCGCCACGGCGTTGACGGTGATGCCGTCCGGGGCGAGCTCGCGGGCGAGGCTCCGCACCAGCGCCTCCAGGGCGGCGCGGCCGGCGGCGGAGGCCGCGAACAGGCCGAGCTCGGCCCGGTACAGATGGGCGACGTAGGACGAGACCGCGACGAGCCGCGGCGCCGTGCCGGCCCGCAGCAAGGGCGCCGCGGCTTGCGCCAGGCGCAGGAAGGACTCCGCCGAGAGGCTGAGCGCGCCGGCGAGGCTGCCGGCGTCGAGGGCGAGGGCGCTGCCCCGCTGCGCCTTGCCGGCGGCCGCCACCACGGCGTCGAGGCGCCCGAAGGTCTCGGCCGCCAGGGCCACGCCGCCCGGGCCGGTCCCGGGATCGGCGAGGTCGCCGAGCCAGGTCGCGACCCGGGCGCCCCGCGCCCGCGCCGCCTCGGCGACGGCGGCGAGGCCGGTCGCGTTGCGGCCCGTATGCAGCACGAGGCCGTGGCCGGGGGCCGCGAGGGCGAGCGCCGTCGCGCGGCCGATGCCGCTGCCTGCACCCGTCAACAGGGTGACCCGCGTCACGGCGCTCATGCGGCCGGCGGCCTTCTGCGGCCCGCCGTCACGAGGCCGCCCGTCCTCGAACCCGCGCCTGCGCGAGGTGCACGGCCTGGGCCCCGACCTCGTAGGCGAGTTCGCGCACCATCCGGAAGCCGATCGGTGCGGGCGCGGTGACCGGAAGGGGCAGGTCGGCCTCCGCGACGCGGCCGGCGACGAGGTCGGCGAGCACGCGCCCGAAGGCGGTCCCCGGCGCGATGCCGCGGCCGTTATAGCCGCTGAAGCCGACGACGTTGCGGGCAAGGCGGTGGAAGCGCGGCAGGGCGTCCGCCGTCATGCCGATCTGTCCGTACCACTCGGCCTCGAACGGCACGTCGCCGGCCTGCGGAAACAGGGCGCGCAGGGTGCGGCGGGCCCAGGCCCGGTGCACCGGGCCGCCCGAGCCGCGCAGGGCCCCGACGCTGCCGATGACGAGGCGGCCGGCCTGGTCGAGGCGGAAGGAGGTCAGCACCGACTTGGTGTCCCAGGCGCCCTGGCGTCCGGGCAGGATCGTGCCGCGCAGGTTGTCACCGAGCGGCGCCGTCGCGATGTTGAAGTAGGGCAGGTGCGCGATCTCGGCCCGGATCTCCGGCCAGGGTGCCCGGGTGTAGGCGTTGGTGGCGACGACGACCCAGTCGGCCGTCAGCGTGCCGCCCGGCGTCGCGAGGCGCCAGCGCGGCCCGTCCTCCGCGACGCCGAGGACCGGGCTGCCGGCGTGGATCGCCGCCCCCGCCGCCAGCGCCGCGCGGGCGAGGCCGCGGGCATAGGCGAGGGGCTGGATCGTGCCGGCGCGGGCGTCGAGGAGCGCCCCCGCATAGGCCGGCGTGCCGGTGAGCGACGCCGCCTCGGCGGCGTCGACGAGGCGCACCGGCGCCCCGCGCGCCTGCCACTGCCGGGCCCGGTCCTCGAGGTCGGACAGGCCCTTCGGTCCGACCGCGCAGTGCAGCGTGCCGGCCCCTTCCGCCTCGCAGGCGATGCCGTGCTCGGCGACGAGATCGAAGACGAGCCGGGGAGCCGCGCCCAGGAGCGTCAGCAGCCGCTCGCCGCGCTCGGGGCCCAGGGCCGCCGGCACGAGGTCGGGCTTGACCCACAGGCCGGCATTGACGAGGCCGACATTGCGCCCCGACCCGCCGAAGCCGACCGCCTCGCCCTCGAGCACTGTCACCTGGGCGCCGCCCTTCGCGAGGTGCAGCGCCGCCGACAGGCCGGTATAGCCGGCGCCGACCACCGCCACGTCGGCGGTCGCGTCGCCCCGCAGGGCCGGGGTGTCGGGGGCGGGCGGGGCGGTTCTCTCCCAGAGGCCGTGCGAGCGGGGATCGTTGTTCACGGGGCTGTCGGTTCCTCGATCGGTCCGGCACCATGCCCGATCGGCCGCGGCGGCGCCACGGCCGGCGGGGAGCGGCAGAAACGTCGATGAGCAAGCGGGACAGGGAGGCGGGGATGACACCGACGCAGGCCGTGGACGAGGCCATCACCAGCCGGCGCAGCGTCCGGGGCTTCCGGCCGGACCCGGTGCCGGAGGCGACGATCCGCGACCTGATCGCCCTGGCGGGGCGGGCGCCCAGCGGCAGCAACATCCAGCCCTGGAAGGTCCACGTCGGCACCGGCGCGGCCCTGCGCCGCCTGACCGACGCCCTCTCGGCCGCCCATGCCGGGGCTGAGCCGGAGGCCCGGGAATACGAATACTACCCGGTCCACTGGCGCGATCCCTATCTCGGCCGGCGGCGGGCGCTCGGCTGGCAGCTCTACGGCCTCGCCGGCATCGGGAAGGGCGACCGCGAGGGCGCGGCGCGCCAGATGGGGCGCAACTTCGTGTTCTTCGGCGCCCCCGTCGGCCTCGTCTTCACCATCGACCGCGACCTGGAGCAGGGCAGCTGGCTCGATTACGGCATGTTCCTGCAGACCCTGATGATCGCCGCCCGCGCCCGGAACCTCGACACCTGCCCGCAGGCCGCGATCGCGAGCTATCCGGGCGTGGTACGGGCCCAGCTCGGCATCGCGGAGAGCGAGATGGTGGTGTGCGGCATGGCTCTGGGCTTCGCCGATCCGGACGAGCCGGTGAATGCCTTGCGGGCGGAGCGGGAGCCGGTCGAGGGCTACGCGATGTTCCACGACGCTTGAGGCGGAGGATCGATCTGCGTGGCAGGATCGGCATCCGGCCCCATCGTCCTCGTTCCCGCGGCGCAGCCCCCGAGCGACAGGAAAGGCTCGGCTCCGTCGGGCGAGGCGGGCCCGGCGCTCAGGCCGTCGCTCCGGCCCGCCCGTCCTCGTAGCGCGACAGGTCCGGCTCCGCCCGCTGCCCGCCGAACAGCTTTCCCGCCACTCCGCGAAGCGCCGGCGGGCTCGCCGCCCGCAGGGCGGCGTGGAGCAGCCGGATGCCGAGCCGGCTGCGGGGGTGCATCAGTCGCGGCGCGAGCTTCGGCACGCCTTGCGCCTGCTCGACCATCGGTCGCATCGCCCGCTCGTAGGCCGCGAGGGCGGCCGGCACGTCGCCGCTGCGCGCGAGTTCGCCGGCCAGTACACGCGCGCCAGTGATCGCCAGGGTGGCACCGATGCCGGCGAGCGGCGTGGCGCACCACGCGGCGTCGCCGGTCAGGACGACGCGGCCCCGCGACCAGCGGGGCATCCGCACCTGGCGAAGGACGTCGAAGTAGACGTCGTTCGCATCGTCCAGCGCGGCCAGCACGCGCGGCGTTTCCCAGCCGGCATCGGCGAATCGCGCGCGCAGGAAGGCTTTCTGCCGGCCGGCGTCCCACGCCTCCTCGCCGCCCAGCCGCTGCTGGATCGACAGCATCGCCCGCGTGGTGCCGTGGCGGTCGGGGCGCAGCGACACGCTCCGGCCGCCCGGCGCGTTGTACCAGCGCCAGAGGCGGTCGTCGCCGGCCGTCCGGGGGATCGTGAAGTAGGCGATGGTCAGATCCATCCAGCGCGGGTCGTTCTCGCCCGGAAACACGCGCTCGCGGGTCGCGGAGCCGACACCCTCGGCGACGATCACCGCGTCGTAGGGCTCGGTCGCGCCGCTCGCGAAGGTGACGCGCGCGGCCTCGCCATCCGCGTCGATCCGCGCCACGCTGTCGCCGAAGCGGAAGGCGGCCCGATCCCGGGCGGCCTCGTGGAGCAGGCGGGCGAGGTCGCCGCGCAGGATCTCCAGCTCGGCGGTCGGGCCGTCGGGGCCGAGCGCGTCCGTCATGAAGCGCGCCGCGGCCCGGCCCTCCGCGTCGACCCAGGCCGTGCCTTCCTCGCCGGTGCCGCGCGCGAGCGCCGCCCGCTCCAGCCCCATCTCCCGCAGCACCGCGCGGCCGATCCCGCGCACGTCGACGTTCTGGCCGCCGTCCCGGAAGGCGGGCGCGCGCTCAACCACGGTGACGTCGAGCCCGGCCCGGCCGAGCCACCAGGCGGCGGTGTTGCCGGCGATGCTGGCGCCGGTGATCAGGATGCGGCGGGCCATGGGGGCTTCCTGCGTGAGGGGCCGGGTCGACGTCCCTACGCCACCCGCACCCCCGGCTCGAACCGTCCCTTCACCCTGACCGGCACGGTGAAGGTCCGCCCGGCGAAGCGGTCGTCGGACCGGTCGGGGTCGAGCCCTTCGGTTGCCGAGGTCACCACCAGGGTGTCGGCCTCGGGCCCGATGAAGGCCGGGCAGGTCACCTGGCGGGCCGGCATGGCGATGCTGCGCACGCGCGTGCCGTCCGGCCCGTAGGCGTCGAGGCTGGCCCCGCCCCAGCGGGCGTTCCAGAGAAGGCCCTCGGCGTCGATCACGGCCCCGTCCGGCGCCCCCTCGGAGGCGGGGATCTGCACGAAGACCCGGCGCTCGCCGGTCGGCAGGCCGGTCGCCGGATCGGTGGCGACGCGCCAGATCGTGCCGGCGTCGGAATCGGCGAAGAACGCGTGGGTGCCGTCGGCCGCGAACGCGATGGCGTTCGGGATGGTGAGGCCGGTGAAGAGGGTTCGCACCTCGCCGCGGAAGAACCAGTAGATCGAACCGAGGCCGGCTTGCGCCTCCTTGCCCATGGTGCCGAGCCAGAGGGCGCCGCTCGGGTGGACCCGACCATCGTTGGAGCGGGTCTCGGGCCGGTCGGCTTCCAGCGGGGCGAGGAGCCGCAGCCGGCCGGTCCCGATGTCGCGGAGATACAGGCCGTCCTCGGCGCCCAGCAGCAGGGTGTGATCGTCGACCCGCGCCACCATCGAGGCCATCACCGGCAGGTCGTGCAGGGTCGTGCTGCCGCCCGTGAACGGCCGCTCGGCGAGGTGCTTGCCGAGGATGTCGACCCAGTACAGCCGGCCGAGGCCGGGATGCGCCGCCGGCCCCTCGCCGAGGATGCAGGCGCGGTCGCAGAAGATGCCGGCCCAGCCGCTCATTGCCCGGTCTCCTTCGTGAAGCGATACTCGATGATCTGCCGGTAGGTCTCGCCCGGTCGCAGCGTCGCGCTCGGGAAATCCGGGTGGTTCGGGGCGTCGGGGAAGGCCTCGGGCTCGAGGCAGAGCCCGCTGCGGGCGGCGAAGCCGAGCCCGGCCTTGGCGAGATGCGTGCCGTCGTAGAACTGCACCGCCGGTGCCGTCGCGGCGACCACGAGGGCGACGTCGCTGCCCGCTGCCGTGACCCGGCCGACCGGCCGGGGCTCGGCGGAGGTGTCGCGCCCGAGCACGAAGGCGTGGTCGAACGCCTCCGCGCCGATGCGCCGGGCCCGGCGCAGATCGAAGCGCGTGCCGGCCACCGGGGCGACCGCACCGGTCGGGATCTGCGCCTCGTCGACCGGCAGGTACGACGAGGCCGGGATCTCGACCGCATGGTCGTCGATGGTCGGCGCAGGGCCTCCCTCCCGCGGGAGGAGCAGGTTGAAGTAGGTGTGGTTCGTCAGGTTGACGATCGTCGCTCTGTCCGTCGTCGCCGTCAGGGTGGTGCGCAGGGCGCCGGGCGCCGTGATGGCGTAGGTGCAGGTGACGGCGAGCGCACCCGGATAGCCCTCCTCGCCGTCCTGTGCCCGGTAGGTCAGGGTGAGCGTCCGGTCGCCAATCTCCGCGAAGGTCCAGTTGCGGCGCGAGAACCCCTGCGCCCCCCCGTGCAGGTGGTTGCGGCCGGCCTCGTTGCGGGGCAGCGCGTAGGTGGTGCCGTCGAGGGTGAAGCGGCCCTCCGCGATGCGGTTGGCGAAGCGCCCGACGATGGCGCCGCATTGCGGGGTCTTCGCCACGTAGTCGTGCGGGTCGTCGCGGCCGAGCACCATCGGGTGGCCCCGGAAATCGAGCCGGCGGATCACCGCGCCGAGGCTCAGGACCGCGACCCCGAGCCCCTCGCCCTCGAGCCGCGCCTCCAGGATCGGGCTGCCGTCCGGCATCGTGCCGACGGGGATGGGGGCTCTGTCGCTCATTCCGGGCTCCTCGCGGCGCAGGGCGGGCTCGCGTTAGGGTAGGGCGCCCCCGGCCCGGCCTCCACCGCCGCCGCCCCGTTTCTCAGGCCGTCGCGCACCACCACCTCGGTCGCCCGGGCCGCAGCGGCAGGGTCGCCCGCCCGGATCGCCGCCGCGATCGCCGCGTGGGCCTGCCAGGAGGCGGCATGGGCCTGCGGGTCGGTGGGGCGGCTGAGCCGGAAGACCACGTCGAGGGCCGCCTCGGTCACGGCACCGACGGAGTGCATGAAGACGTTGCCGGAGGCGTCGGCGAGCGCGAGGTGGAACGCGAGGTCGGCCCGGGCGAAGGCCGGGTCCAGGCCCGGCGCGTCGCGCATCGCGGCGACGCAGGAATCGAGGGCGTCGAGGTCGGCCGGGGTCCGGCGCTCGGCCGCCAAGGCCGCCGCCGCCGGCTCGATGGCGAGGCGGATCTCCGCGAGGTCGCGCAGGAAGCGCGCGTCGACGCCGCCCTCGAGGTACCAGGCGAGCACGTCGCGGTCGAACAGGTTCCAGGCCGCCCGCTCCCGCACCCGCGTGCCGACGCGGGTCCGCGTCTCCAGCATGCCTTTGGCCGAGAGCGTCTTGACCGCCTCGCGCAGGACGGTGCGCGACACCCGGAAGCGCGACAGCAGCGCCGCCTCCCTGGGCAGGACGCTGCCCTGCGGGTAGCGCCCGGCGACGATGCCGCTGCCGAGCGCCCGCGCCACCCGCGCGTGGCCCGGAATCCTGCGGGAAACGATTCCGGCCTCGATCCCACCCAAGGTTGCGCCCTCCGCCCGATCTCGCCTCTTGATTTCGCCTCTTGCCCGAGCGTCAGGATTCCGCGATAAGGGCCGGGCCACTTGAATAGTCATATTAAATGATTTTCAGTGCGTCGAGCGAACCGACGGGCTTCGAGGGAGGAAGCGGTGGCGGCGATCTATCCGGACCTTGCGGGCAAGGTCGTGGTGGTGACGGGCGGCGGCTCCGGCATCGGGGCCGAGCTGGTCCGGCACTTCGCCCGGCAGAAGGCGCGGGTCGGCTTCCTGGACATCGCCGACGGGCCCTCGCGGGCGCTCTGCGCGGAGATCGCGCGCGAGGACGGGGCGGTCGCCTTCGAGCACGCCGACGTCACCGACATCGCGGGGCTGAAGGCGGCGATCGGGCGGATCCGCGACCGCTTCGGTCCGGTGGACGTGCTGATGAACAACGCCGCCCACGACGAGCGCCACGCCACCGAGGAGGTGACGGAGGCCTACTGGGACGGCCGGATCGCCGTGAACCTCAAGCACCAGTTCTTCGCCGCCCAGGCGGTCCTGCCCGACATGAAGGCGAAGGGCGCCGGCGCGATCGTGAATTTCGGCTCGGTCTCGTGGATGATCGGCCAGGGCGGCATGGCGGCCTACACCGCCTGCAAGTCGGGGGTGATCGGGCTGACGCGCTCGCTCGCCCGCGACTTCGGCCCCTACGGCATCCGGGTCAACGCCCTGGCGCCCGGCTGGATCATGACTGAGCGCCAGCTCGCCCTCTGGGTGACCCCGGAATCCGACGCCGAGATCAACGCCCGCCAGTGCCTCAAGCGCAAGCTGGTACCCGCGGACGTGGCCCGCTTCGCCGTCTTCCTCGCCTCGGAGGAGGCCGGCGCCTGCACCAACCAGCACTACGTCGTCGACGGCGGCTGGGTGTGAGGCGAGGGCCGGCTCCGGACGGCCCTGCGGCTCCCGGGGGAATGACCGAGCTATCCCCGCCGGGCGGACGCCGTCCGCCAGCCACAAGGCAGAGACAGTAATCCCGGCAGAATGGCAGGACGCAATCCTGCCGGGCCCCAACCACCGGCAGCCCCGCGCGACGAAGACGTGGGGGCTTGGGAGGAACCATGAAGTCGTTCGTCGCTCTCATCGGCGGAGCCTTGATGGCTGCCGCGATGCTCGCCTCCCCGGCGCATGCCCAGCAGAAGGGCAAGATCGGGGTGTCGATGCCGACCAAGTCCTCGGCGCGCTGGATCGCCGACGGCCAGGGGCTGGTCCAGGCGCTGAAGGCCAAGGGCTACAGCGCCGACCTGCAATACGCCGAGGACGAGATCCCCAATCAGCTGTCGCAGATCGAGAACATGATCACCACCGGCGCCAAGGTGCTGGTGATCGCGGCGATCGACGGCACCACCCTGTCGGACGTGCTGCAGCAGGCGAGCGATCGGGGCATCAAGGTCATCGCCTACGACCGCCTGATCCGCGGCTCGAAGAACGTCGATTACTACGCCACCTTCGACAACTTCCAGGTCGGCGTGCTGCAGGGCAGCTACATCGTCGACAAGCTCGGCCTCAAGGACGGCAAGGGGCCGTTCACCATCGAGCTGTTCGGCGGCTCGCCCGACGACAACAACGCCTACTTCTTCTACGACGGGGCGATGTCGGTGCTCAAACCCTACATCGAGTCCGGCAAGCTGACCGTGCCGAGCAGGCAGCTCGGGATGGACAAGGTCTCGACCCTGCGCTGGGACGGCGCGGCGGCCCAGGCCCGGATGGACAACCTCTTGAGCGCCTTCTACGGCAACCGCCGCCTCGACGCGGTGCTCTCGCCCTATGACGGCATCTCGATCGGGGTCATCTCGTCGCTGAAGGGCATCGGCTACGGCTCGTCCGACCAGCCGATGCCGGTGATCACCGGCCAGGACGCCGAGCTGCCCTCGATCAAGGCGATCCTGCGCGGCGACCAGAGCATGACGGTGTTCAAGGACACCCGCGAGCTCGCCAAGGTCACGAGCGACATGGTCGACGCGGTCTCGACCGGCGGCCAGGTGGACGTCAACGACACCAAGACCTACAACAACGGCGTCAAGGTGGTGCCGTCCTACCTGCTGAAGCCGGTAGTCGTCGATAAGGACAACTGGCAGAAGGCCCTGGTCGACAGCGGCTACTACAAGGCCTCGCAGGTCAAGTGATGGCGGCGTCCCCGGCCCCGCGCGTGGCGCCGACCGCGTCTCCGATCCTGGAGATGCGCGGCATCACCAAGGCGTTCCCGGGCGTGAAGGCGCTCGACAACGTCACCCTCGCCGTCCGCGCCGGCGAGATCCACGCCGTCTGCGGCGAGAACGGGGCCGGGAAGTCGACCCTGATGAAGGTGTTGAGCGGGGTCTATCCGCACGGCTCCTACGACGGCAGCATCCTGTTCGACGGGGAGGAGCGGCGCTTCGCCGGCATCCCGGACAGCGAGGCGCTCGGCATCATCATCATCCACCAGGAGCTCGCCCTGGTGCCGCTTCTGTCGATCGCGGAGAACATCTTCCTCGGCAACGAGGCGGCGTCGCGCCTCGGCGTCATCGACTGGCCGCTCGCCATGGCGCGCACCCGGGACCTGCTGGCCCGGGTCGGCCTCGACGAGGCGCCCGAGACCCTGGTCACGCATCTCGGCGTCGGCAAGCAGCAGCTCGTCGAGATCGCCAAGGCGCTGTCGAAGCGGGTGCGGCTCCTCATCCTCGACGAGCCGACCGCCTCGCTCAACGAGGGCGACAGCGCCGCGCTCCTCACCCTGCTCGAGGCCTTTCGCGAGCAGGGCATCACCTCGATCCTGATCTCGCACAAGCTCAACGAGGTCGCCCGGGTCGCCGACAGCGTCACCATCCTGCGCGACGGCGCCAGCGTCGAGACCCTGCCCCGCGAGGCGATGCTCGGGCCGGACGGCCGCCTGAACGAGGACCGGATCATCAAGGGCATGGTCGGGCGCGACCTCGCCCACCGCTATCCGCCGCGGGACGGCGTTTCCATCGGCGAGCCCCTGCTGGAGGTGAAGGGCTGGAGCGTGCGCCACCCGCTCCACCCCGACCGGCTGGCGGTGGAGGACGTGAGCCTGACCGTGCGCCGCGGCGAGGTCGTCGGCATGGCGGGCCTCCTCGGCGCCGGGCGGACCGAGTTCGCCATGAGCCTGTTCGGCGGCGCCTACGGCCAGCGCGTCGCCGGCGAGGCGCGGCTGAAGGCCAGGCCCGCCGACTTGGGCAGCGTGGCGAAGGCGATCGCTGCGGGCCTCGCCTACGCCACCGAGGACCGCAAGGGCTACGGACTGGTGCTGCACGAGGACATCCGCACCAACGTGTCGCTCGCCAACCTCGCGGGCGTCTCGGCACGCGGCGTCATCGACGAGGACCGGGAGCGGACGGTGGCCGAGCGCTACCGCGAGCGCCTGCGCATCCGCTCGTCGGGCATCGATCAGGCCACCGTCAACCTGTCGGGCGGCAACCAGCAGAAGGTCGTACTGAGCAAGTGGCTCTTCGCCGACCCGGACGTGCTGATCCTCGACGAGCCGA
>NZ_LABY01000562.1 GCF_001043975.1 Methylobacterium variabile | reverse complement strand
TGCAGCGTTGCCTTGGAAATGTGTGATGTGTATAAGAGTCTGGTCTTGATCGCGCAGGCGCTCGGGACTGACCATCTCACGGCTGTGGTGGTGACGCCGTGCATGCCCTGTACTCCGCCCTCACCGCGCCACCTCCGCGGCATCGCCGCTCCGATATCGGGCTTGTTCTGGTGATAGGCGGCGACGCCTACGACCTTGCGGCCGAGCAGGATGCAGCCGAAATCCTCGACCGCCATCTGGGCGGCGACGACCGACCCCATCCCGGTGATGTCGGCGAAGGGACCCGACTGGTCGTTCAGAACGCCGAGCCGGACGGGCTCGGACTGCGCGGTGGCGTCGAGCGTGCCGGCCAGGAAAGGACATACGATAGCGACGGCCATGGCGGTCAGCCGCCACATCGCAGCGAGCCTCATCTCGCTCCTCCCATTCAGTGCGCCCACTTCCGGAGCGTCGGGGCCATCGTACCGAGAGCGGTAAATATAGCAAGTGAGTTGTTGTATATCGACGGCCGTCGTGGCGAGTTCGGTGGCGTGCCGTGCCGAAGGCCTCTAAGACGGGTCGTGCGCGACGCCGCGGGAATGGCACACAGTGAGCAGCAGGATCGACGACGAGGCCGCCCGGTTGGGCCTGGGCTTATTCCTGTTCGCCCACCTCCGCCTTGCAGCCGATGCCGACGAGGAACTGGCATCGCTCGGGCTCCACCGCACGCACCACCGCATCCTCCACCTCGCTGCGCGGGCGCCGGGCACGAGCGTGGGCGAGATCATCGGGCTCTTGCGCTTGACGCCGCAGGGGATCCAGGGGCCGATGCGTCGCTTGATCCGCGACGGTCTGATCGAGCAGCGCTCTGCCGAGCGCGATCGGCGTAAACGGCAGATCTATCTCACCGAGAAAGGTGCGAAGCTCCAGAGCGAAATCGCTGCCAAACAGTATGAGCGCATCCTGCGTGCTTATGAAATTGCCGGCGCTGATAATCTGGACGGTTTTTTCAGGGTAATGCTTGCATTGATCGATGCTGGAGACGCAGAGTATCTGAAATACAATCATAATTCTTTATTTATGAAATATCAAATTAACATGCCATAGAGTTGTATTATATGCTGGATATTTCCATTGATGCGCGGAATATTATGGCGAATGAAGGGGTCATTTCAATATCAAAAATACGCCGATTGATTTATTGACAAAACATAGAGCGTCTTTGGTATGCGCTTGTGCATAATGTTGACAGATTATAACTGAGATCAGGAAGCTGAATCAGGAGTCAGGATGCCCGAACAGTCTTCGATGGCGGACATTTATGACACTATCCGCCAGATTCAAATTTGGATCAACGGCGCGAATTTCGCGCGCACCCCTGGAATGTTCGAGTAGAGTCGGTAGTTCGCACCCGTTCTGTGTAACGAGCAGGCGCTGGCATTTGGATAAGTCGCCCTCCCCTTCTTGATGCACATCACGAAACTCCCGCTGCACGACCGCCGTCCCAACGAGCGACACGGTGATCGGGAGTTTTGTGAGA
>NZ_LABY01000561.1 GCF_001043975.1 Methylobacterium variabile | reverse complement strand
AGGCGGCGGGGGCGGCGCTGCCGGCGGCGGAGCAGTTCGCGGCGCGGATGCTGCTGTCGGGCGCCACCACGTTCGAGCGCGGGCACCCGATGGTGGCGCAGCTCGGCGCCGCGCTGGGCTACGACGCCGCCGCCCTGGACGGCTTGTGGAGCGCCGCGGCGGCGCTGTGACCGGGTGCGCCGGCCGGCGCACCGAAGACCCTGACGACCGGAGGACCCTGATGGCCGCGAATTTCGAGCGGGCGCTGTCGCTCGTCCTGAAGCACGAGGGGGGATGGTCGGACGATCCCGCCGACCCGGGCGGCGCCACGAATTTGGGCGTCACCATCGGCACGCTGAGCCTGTGGCTCGGCCGGCGACCAAGGCGGAGGTGCGGGCACTGACGCCGGCGTCCGTGGCGCCGCTCTACCGGCGGCGGTTCTGGGACGCGGTGCAGGGCGACGCGCTGCCGGCGGGCCTGGATTACGCGCTGTTCGACTTCGCGGTGAACAGCGGCCCGAAGCGGGCGGTGATCGGGCTGCAACGGGTGCTGGGCGTGGCCGATGACGGGCGGCTGGGGCCGGTGACGCTGGCCGCGCTGGCCGGGCG
>NZ_LABY01000560.1 GCF_001043975.1 Methylobacterium variabile | reverse complement strand
GTGACGACGCGGTCCTGCTGGATTCGGGCCTTCTCGATCGCCTCGCGGGCGGCGATCTCGGCTTCCTCGATCGTGCGCATCCGCTCGATCTCGCGCTGGCGCACTTCGCGCTCCGATGCGATCCGCGTGGTATCGACCGAGCGCTGGTTGGCGATCCGGACCCTTTCGATCTCTTCGCGGGCCAGTAGCTCCTTCTCCTCGACGGCGCGGGTCCGCTCTATCTCCTTGTTCCTTGTCTCGCGCTCCGAGGCGATCCGGGCTTCGGTGATCGCCTGCTCGTTGGCGATGCGAGCTTTCTCGATGGCTTCGCGCGCGGTGATCTGGGCCTGTTCGGCTTCGGTCTCGCGCAGTGCACGCTCGCGGGCGACTTCGGTGCGCTGCAGGGCACGGCGCATCTCGATGTCGCGCTCCTGCTCGAGGCGTGCGGTCTCGCTCTCGCGCTCGATCTCCAGTGCCTGCCGTTCGGCCTCCAGATTGCGGGAGCGGATCTTGATCATCGAGTCCTGCTCGATGTCGTTGCGCAGCTTGCGCTTGGCCTCGATGTCCTCCATCAGGCGGGTCAAACCTTCGGCATCGAACCGGTTCGAGGGGTTGAAATCTTCGAGATCGGTCTGGTCGAGGTCGGTGATCGCGACCGACTCGAGCTCGAGGCCGTTTTGCGCCAGCGCTTCCGCTGCATTGGCCTTGACG